>JAZUHZ010000039.1:0-18698 GCA_045642005.1 Candidatus Avilachnospira sp. | reverse complement strand
CCGGTAAAGGCAAACGGAGAGGTCCGGTTGCGGTCGGTGTTGTCCTGCTTTAAGGCCGGGAGATTTTCCGCAAGGTTCCGGTAGGAGCTCCTGACGGACTTCAGTTCCTTTCCTTCAATAATGGAATCAACCATCCTCTCGAGATCGCTGCCGAGGAAAATACTCATGATTGCCGGCGGTGCCTCATTGCCTCCCAGACGGTAATCATTGGAAGCCGTGGCGCAGGAGATCCGGAGAAGATCCTGATAATCATCCACCGCACGGATCACCGCCGTAAGGAACAGAAGGAAACGGATGTTTTTCTCCGGCTCCTTCCCGGGATTCAGGAGGTTTTCTCCCTCCTCCGTGGAGAGAGACCAGTTGTTGTGTTTTCCGGAACCGTTGATCCCGTCAAAGGGTTTTTCATGCAGCAGGCATTCAAAACCGTGTTTTTCCGCAACGGTCTTCATGACCTCCATCACGATCTGATTCTGGTCGGCAGCCACATTGGCCTTGCCGAAAATACTCGCCATTTCATGCTGACACGGTGCGACCTCATTGTGCTCGGTTTTGGAATAGATTCCGAGTCCCCAGAGGGTCTCGTTGAGCTCCTCCATAAAAGCCTTTACCCGCGGGCGGATCTGCCCGTAATAATGCGTTTCCAGGATCTGTCCTTTCGGCGTGGCGCTTCCGAAAAGAGTCCGTCCCGTCAGGATCAGATCCTCTCTTTTCGCATGGTCCTCTTTATTGATCAGGAAGTATTCCTGTTCGCATCCCACGGTGGGATACACATATTTAACTTCTGTCCCGAGCAGTGAAAGAATTCGCTTCGCCTGCCGGTTTAAGAGCGCCATGGACCGTAAAAGCGGTGTTTTCTTATCCAGGACAGCCCCGTTAAAAGAGCAGAATGCGGTCGGGATACAGAGCGTACGGTCCTTGATAAAGGCATCCGAAGTGGGATCCCATACCGTATAGCCTCTTCCTTCAAATGTGGCGCGCATTCCGCCGGAAGGGAAGGAGGACGCATCCGCTTCGCCCTTGATCAGTGCCTTATAGCTGAACTTTAAGAAAGGTTTCCCGTCCGGCCCCATCTCGAGGAAGGAATCGTGTTTTTCCGCCGTAATGCCTGTCATCGGCTGGAACCAGTGCGTATAGTGAGTTGCGCCCTTTTCACAGGCCCATTTCATCATAGCCTGGGCAACCTCTTCCGCAATGGAGGAATCCAGCGGTGCCCCTTCATTGCGCACCTCCTCCAGCTTCATAAAGGTCTCGGCACTTAAATATTTTCTTCGAGCCTCTTCATTAAATACGTTGGTTCCGAATGTCTCGATGAACATAAATCCCTCCATTAATGAAAGAAACGCCGGACATAAGTTCCGGCGTTTTATTCGATCCGTTTCGCGGGTCAGTCACCCGCTACATTAACAAAATTCGTGAACTTATTCGTTCTATTATACACGGATAAGTCTTCGGCTACAACCCCTATTCCCGAATCCGATGCGTGAATAAAGACTCCGTTGCCCACATAAATGCCGCAGTGCCCGGCTCTGGCCAGCACATCTCCCGGCCGGAGGGCGGATTCTTTGATCTGTCCGTCCATGGAAAGATAGGAAGTGGAGGTCCGGGGAACCGTGATTCCGGCCTTCGCCATGACATATTTCACGAGTCCGGAACAGTCGAATGCGTCCGGTCCGTTGCCGCCGAAAGTGTACTGCTTTCCGAGAAGCGAAAAGGCGGCTTTTACGATTGCGGCGCGCTTTGCACTCCCGGTATTGATATCCACATAGTTTTTCACGGTGCAGTCTTCTGCCAGGAGATAGAGCTCATGCTTCATCTCTCCGTCTGCGGCATAGACATCCCCGAACTTCTTTGCACTCGCTGAAGCGATAAGGGCCGGGGCTCCGTTCCCTACGGTTCCTCTTCCAAGGACGCGGTAATAGGGATACCGGACATTGTCGGACCATCCGAACGTCTGCCAGGAACCGTTATTTAATTTTACGGCCGCCCTTGTCACATTGATGCCGCTCTTTGCATGCGCCGGGGAAGCGATTTCAAAATCCAGGTATACTCTCTGGGATCCGGTCGAGGGGCTCTCCGGAGCCTGTTGGCCCTGAGCCGCAGGAGCTTCCGGCGCGGGCGTCTCCCCGGCAGGTTCGGAAGAAACCATCGGAGCACTCTCAATTCCCGTGACTCCGCTGCCGCCTGTCCCGTTCACATTCGGAGCATCACTGACCACCGGACCGACACCGTGTGTTTCGGTTTCGGACGCGGCAGCCTGCACGGTTTCCGGCTCCGCCATGGCGGAAGCGGATGTTTCCGGTACCGAAGGTGCACTTGTTTCCGGTACAGCAGGCAGTGCACTTTCCGTGGACGGCTCCGCAGCCGGTTCCGTGGACGGCACGGTTTCCGGAACGAGTTCCGTCGGTCTGTCACTGATCACAATACCGGAAGTATCACTTTTTCCGGCGGAAGCAGTTTCCGTGACGGTACCCGTCTTTCCTCCGGAAAGATCCGGAGCATCAAGGATCAGATCCGCATACGAGAGCACAGCGCTTTCCAGAACGAACGTTATGGTAAGCAGTAAAATTTTCAGATACTTTCCATTCTTCATAATCGTAATAATACCACAGACTGTTTTCGCAGTCTGTGGTATTTTCCTTACGTTTTCTTTGCGAATCGACAGGTTACTGTTCCCGGAACGTGATTTTCCCGGTGACAGGATCCATTTTTTCAACGATGGCCAGAGACTCCAGACGGATTCCCTGATTCCGGAACTCGTCTCCGCCCGGCTGGAAGCCCTTCTCAATGGCGATTCCGATTCCGGAAACCGCTGCCCCTGCCTGCCGGCATACAGAGATCAGGCCTCTTGCCGCCGCACCGTTTGCGATAAAGTCATCGATGATGAGCACATTGTCCCGATCGGAAAGGTATTCTTTGGAAACCACAATGATGTTGGTTTTTTTATGGGTAAAGGAATAGACTTCCGCCTGCCAGAGATCATCGGCGATATTCGCGGTCTTGGATTTTTTTGCGAATACAAGGGGCACACCGAACTGGCGGGCCGCCTCCACCGCGATGGCAATTCCGGAAGATTCAATGGTCAGGATCTTGTTGATCCCGAGCCCGGAAAAGAGACGCTTAAACTCCTCTCCCATCTTTTCCATCAGAAACGGATCAATCTGATGGTTGATAAAGGAATCCACTTTCAGGATCTCGTCTGATTTTACGATCCCGTCTTTCTGTATTCTTTCCTCTAAAAGCTTCATAATCACACCTTCTCCGGTTCCGGATATTCTGCGCCGAAGGTATCGACCGTTACCTTCTTCATGACCTGATCCGCTCTCGGCCGGTCATTCCAGTCCACCGGCTGCTCTGCAATCTCGTCCACGACATCCATTCCGTCGGTCACTTTTCCGAAAGCGGCATACTGTCTGTCGAGCCACGGGGAATCCGCATGCATGATAAAGAACTGGGACCCTGCCGAATCCGGAACCATGGTCCTTGCCATGGAAAGCACGCCGCGGGTATGCTTCAGATCGTTTTTGAATCCGTTGTCGGAGAACTCTCCTTTGATCTCGTAACCGGGACCGCCCATGCCGGTGCCTTCCGGATCTCCTCCCTGGATCATAAAGCCTTTGATCACCCTGTGGAAAATTACACCGTCATAAAATCCTTTCCTTATCAGACTGATAAAATTGTTGACCGTGTTCGGGGCGATCTCCGGATAAAGCTCCGCGGTGATCTTCTTCCCGTTTTCCATTTCAATCGTAACAACCGGTAACTGGGCCATGTTTCTTCCTCCTCAGTGGTACTTATTTATACACTATCACAGCCATATCCTTATAGACATGCTGATAAAGCTCTTTTGCAACTTTGAGCGGCAGATTCACGCATCCGTGCGAGCCGTTGTACTGATAGATCGTTCCGCCGAAGCTTCCCCGCCAGGTGGCATCGTGCAGTCCGATATTTTTATTGAACGGCATCCAGTAATTCACATGCGAACGGTAGCTTTCCGTTCCGTCCGGATTATAACCTACGAGATACCGGTCCAGGGACTTGAAACGGATCGTGAAGATTCCCGGAGGTGTCCTCCGGTCCGCGGTATCCTTTCCGGTAACACAGTCGGACTCCATGAGCAGCGCGCCGTTTTCGATAAAATACATCTTCTGATTTGTCAGGTCCACCTCCACCCAGGTGTCGCCGGTGTCCCGTTCACCGTGGGAAATGGCTTCCTGCAGCCACGAAGCCTCTGCCGTCCTTTCCGTGCCGGCACCTTTTACGGAGCCGGAAAGACATTTATCGATGGCATCCGTGATCACGGGGATCAGGGCTTCTTTCGTCTTCTCTTTGTCCATCTCCCATCCGTAATCCGTATGCACCACCGGCTTTTTCCCGGTGATACTCTTAAAATACCGGACGCCGCTTCCGGACTTTGTACTGTAGACTCTGGCGATCTTCTCGACGTATTTTGTCAGTTCCCCGTCATTGATGACCGACTTTCCGTAAGGTTCCGCTCCCTCCGCCGTCATCTTCCGGAGCTCATCGGGAGTCACACGGACAAAGAAGTCCTTCCCCAGATCAATCCGGATATTCACCGCCTCAAAGCTATTTTCGATCAGCGCGGTCTTCTGGAGCGTTCCGTCATCCTCCCGCACATCACAGGTAATATAAGCACCCGTCTCCGCGATACTTAACCCCTTCTTTTTCGCTATGACTGCATCTTTTATGGCCCCGGAAAGGATCTCCTTATCGATCTCGTTTCCGTCAAAGGCCTCTTTTACCTTATACTTACCGTCTCTGTCCCGGTAGACAAAGGAATCTTCATGGACTTCGGTATTTTCCGGATCACACACAGGGAGAGCCGCCACCACTTCCGGGAGGCTTTCCTCATCGAACGTAATGTCATAGGGGAAGGAAAGTTCCTTCGGGTCGTCCAGCGTGAACAGGAACTTCCATTTGTCCTGGACGGAAAGCGCCTCTTCTATCCCGTGATAATTGCGGCGGATGCGAAGCGGTGACGTATCGAAGGTTACCTGACTTTCCTCTCTGGTCGTCAGGGTGAAGCGCTGATCCTCCGGAATCTTCGAGGCCGTAAGTTTCCGGGCGGCTTCGTCTGCCGTAAGGTCCTCTATGGTCACGCCTTCTGCGACGGTCCCCGGAAGAAAATGAGAGGAATAAAAATATACACCGTATCCGTAGGCGCCGCAAACTCCGAGAAATGCTGCCGAAGCCGTAATGGCAGCAGCTTTTTTCCAGGAAAATTTCTTCCGGCCGCGTTTTCTCGGTACCCGTTTTTTTCGACTTTGTTCTGTGGCTTTTGACTTCTGTTTTCCGGAAGGGGTCTCTGCCGTTTTTTCCGTTTCTTCCGTCCTTGAAACGGGGACCGGTGTCCTGTCCGTCCGGACCTCCGGACGTTTCGGAGCCTTTTCCGGCGCACTTTCCTCTTCCCGGATGAGCGGAACCGTTTCCCGTACGGTATCAGAAACAGGAAGCTCCTCCTCTACAGAAAGAACCTCCTCTTCCGTCTCGTCAAATAAATCTTCCATGTCCTCGATAATGAGGATCCCGTCTTCCGCCATCAGAACCTTTTCCCGTACTTACACATTGGATGCTGCGATTTTTACTTTGGACCAGAACTCGGCAATGATCTTTCTGGCCACGTCATTGTAATGGAACACCTCGTCATTTGCGTTGTCCGTCCGCGGGATATAGGCGTCAATCCCCTCATATTCTCCGCCGGCGCCGAAGAGCTCGTCCATCACCTTAAGGTTCGGAGAGGTATAGCCGACCGTCAGGGAATTATCCAGGGCCGATTCATACGATGACATGAAATTAATGAACTCATGAGCGAGCTCCACATGCTCCGCATTTTTCGGAATGACCATGCAGTCCATCCAGAGGTTGGTTCCGTAATCGGGCATATAGAAGCCGACATTCGGGTTTTCCGCCATAGCGTATACCGCATCACCGGAGTACATAATGCCGAGTGCTTTCCGGCACTGGGTCATGTTGTCGATGATTTCATCGGTCACGATCTCGGTATCCATCGTCCTGACGATATTGAGAAGGAAATCATAGGCTTCGCCGAGTTCCTTTTCATCCGACGTATTCATGGAATAGCCGAGATGCTTTAAGGCCACCATGAACATGTCCCGCTCGGAATCATACAGATACACGTTTCCTTTATATTTCCCGTCGGCAAAGATCCCGTATCCTTCCCGCTTAAGGTCTTCCTCATCCACCTGGGTCTTGTCATAGACGATACCGACGGTGCCCCAGAAGAACGGCACGGAATAGGTAAGATCCGGATCAAAATCCATACGATTGATAAGCTCCGGATTCAGAAGATCCCGGCAGGTGATCAGATCCTTATTGAGCGGCTGCAGGAGATCCTCCTGCATCAGGCGCTCGATCATGTAGTCACTGGGAACGATCACATCATAGGCGTCGCCGTTGGCGATCTTGATATACATCTGCTCGTTGGATTCGAAATTATCCATCACAACCTTGCAGCCGTACTTTTTCTCAAATTCACTGAGAACATTCTCCCCGATATATTCTCCCGGGTTGTAGAAATGGAGCGTCTGCCCTGCATACTGATTGCTTCCGGAACTGCTTTCTCCGCCCTTATCACCTCCGCAGGCAGAAAGACTAACTGCCAGCATCACACAACATAAAACAGCAATTACCCTTTTCATTTTTTCTCTCCTTTTTTTCTGAAAGAACGCTCCCGGATCACCGGAACCACATTGATTATCACAAGAACAAGCGTGATCAGAAGGACGATCAGTGTCGAGATGGCATTGATGCTCGGATTCACACGTTTGCTCATAGAATATACCATAATGGACAGATTGTTTACCCCCCGTCCCGTAACAAAATAGGAAATGATAAAATCATCAAAACTCATGGTAAAGGCGATCAGCGCCCCCGAGATAATGCCGGGCATGATTTCGGGCACAATCACCTGGTTGAGTGTCTGCCATGGCGTGCACCCGAGGTCCATGGCCGCGTCGGCCAGATTCGGATCCAGGGATCGGATCTTCGGCATAACACTCAGTATAACATAAGGGATACAGAATGCAATATGCGCGAGGATCATCGTCATAAGACCCCGCTCCACCCCTATCGTAATGAAGAAGAGCATCAGCCCGATTGCCGTAACGATCTCCGGATTCATGACCGGGAAGTCATTAATCTGAAGGATGGCATCGCGGATCGCCTTCCGGGATTTGGAAAGGCCGATCGCGGCGATCGTGCCGACAACCGTGGAAACGGCAGTAGCAATCACGGCCACGAGCACAGTCGTATACAGTGACTCCATCATCGCCGTGTTTTTGAACATCTTCTCATACCACTGCAGGGAGAACCCCGTGAAGCTTGTCAGGGACCTGGACTCATTAAAGGAGAAAAGGATCACAAACAGGATGGGCAGATAGAAGAAGATGAGGCACAGGCTCATAAGTACCTTGCCGAAGGTTCTTTTGTTCTTTTTCATCATACTCTCCTTTCCTCTTTCTGCAGGGTCTGTTTGATATAAACCGATGCTCTGCCGGAAAGGCGGTGCCTCATATTCCTAAGGAATCCGCCGGATTTTCTGTCCCCGGTATTTCCGGAGACATAATCCTCCCCGCGCCGTACAAGCACCATGGAAAGCATCATGATTACAGCCATGACCATGGAGATCGCGGAGCCGAAATTCCACTCACCCACGGTGATAAACTGGTTTTCAATCACATTTCCGATGAGGAAATAGGAACCGCCTCCTAAAAGCTTCGGGATAAAGAAGCTGGAAACCGCCGGAAGGAACACTAAACTGATACCGCTCACCACACCGGGAACGGAAAGCGGGAGCGTGATTTTCAGAAACCGCTGGACCGCATTGGCGCCGAGATCGTTTCCGGCATCAAGGAGAGACCGGTCCATCTTGCATAAGGAGGTATTGACCTCGAGGATCATAAACGGCAGGAAGTTGTAGACCATGCCGATCAGCACGGCCGCCTCGGTGTAGAGAAGCTCCACGTCCTTAAGCCCGAACAGGGAAAGAAACGCAGAAACCGGTCCTCCCTTCGAAAGAATCCCGATCCAGGCATAGGTCCGGACCAGCATATTGATCCACATGGGAAGGGTGATGGCAAGGATCAGGCGCCCCCTTACCTTTTCCTCCGAGTTGGCGATAAAATATGCCACCGGATAACCGAGCAGGGTGCACAGTACGGTCGTTTTCAGCGCGATCGCCACGCTTTTCCATAAAACCCGGAGGAAATCCGGATCCGTGAAAAATTTCCGGAAATGGGAAAGGGTAAAAACAAAACTGATCATCCCGTTTCCGGAGTCGGTAAAGGCATAAAACACGAGAAGGAGCACCGGCAGGGCGAGCATGATCACGGCCCATACAATATAGGGTATTGCAAGATCAGAAAATTTCTTCATTGGCTTTCCCCTCACATACGGTGCATCACATGAATGTCCGAAGGATCAATGACAAGACCCACTTCCGCGCCTTCGCTCGTAAGGTCCGTTGTCCTGACCTTGATCTCCCGGCCCATGGTCGAGAACGTGACGCTGTAGGTCCCGAGTCTGATGTTCTCCGGGTCAAAATCATAATCGACATAGGTTTCCACGCTCTGGCTTTCATCAGAAAGCTTCCACGCCTGAGCATTGGCCCAGAGCTTTAAGTCGGTATCGAGCGCCTGGGACTCCGTGATCTCGTCAATGGTCTTAAAGAAATTGAAGGCCATGATTCCCACGTTTTCCTTGGGGTTTCTGACGTATTTCTGGTCAATGACGCTGATCGTCTTCTGAATGGAAAGCCCGTTTTGGGAGTAGAACGTCACAGGATACTCTCCCACTTCCTGTTTCACGTCATACTCGAGCTTACTGATGGACAGAAGCTCGTCCGTCTCTGTGGACCAGGCCTGCGCATCGGCTCTGGCGATGATCTCCTTATCATCAAGCGCCGCCACATCATCGATATCCACGAAGAAATCGTTGGCGGAGATTTTCTCTTTCCCGTCTGCCGAAGCGGTCTCATTATTTTCAATCACACGCATATACACGGTGACTTCGGTTCCGGGAACCGTTTCCACCACGACCTCGTAATGCATGCCCTTGAAAAGGACGGAATCGACGGTGCCTGTCATCTGTCCTTCTCCGGGCGGCACGATCTTCAGGTCCTCCGGACGGAGCATAACATCCACCGGCTCATTTTCGGTAAAATCATGATCCATGCAGGGAAGTACCACGTCATCCACTTCCACCCTGTAATCACAGAGCATCCTGCCGGGCACGATATTGGACTCTCCGATAAAATCCGCGACATAGGAGTTGACCGGCTCGTTGTAAATATCGAGCGGGGTTCCGATCTGCTGGATATGGCCGTCCTTCATAACGACGATCTTGTCGGACATGGTCAGTGCCTCTTCCTGATCGTGGGTCACGTAAATAAATGTGATCCCGACCTCCTGCTGGATCCGCTTCAGCTCATACTGCATCTCTTTCCTGAGCTTCAGATCCAGCGCTCCGAGCGGCTCGTCGAGAAGGAGCACCTTCGGCTCGTTCACAAGTGCCCGTGCGATGGCTACACGCTGCTGCTGCCCGCCGGAAAGCCGGGTAACGTTTTTCTTCTCATAGCCCTCGAGGCCGATGAGCTTTAACATCTTCATGACTTTCTGGTCGATGATATCACGGGAGACCTTTTTCAGCCGCAGGCCGAACGCAATATTCTCGTAGACATTTAAGTGCGGGAACAGGGCGTACTTCTGGAAAACAGTGTTCAGCTCCCGCTTATACGGCGGCAGTTTGGCGATGTCTTCCCCGTTAAATATCACTTTTCCTTCTGTCGGTTCCAGAAATCCTCCGAGGATCCGAAGGAGCGTTGTCTTCCCGCATCCTGACGGACCGAGAAGTGTGACGAATTCATTTTCCATTATGTCAAGATTGATGCCTTTGAGAACCACCTGATTATCCTCAAAGATCATCACGATATTCTGGAACTGGATCAACGGACGGATTTCTTCCATTAGCTTATCTCCTTAAAAATAACTTTCTTCCTCATATGCTCCCGCTTCCGAGAGAGCATGCTCGCACGCCTCATAGGAAAAGCCCTTCCGGAGAAGAGAGGAAAAATCTTTTCTCCGGTCTCCGGTGCATTTTTTCCGGAGGGCTTTCACACAGGCCTCCTCCTCTTCCCCGGGAGTGATCCGTGAGATCATCTCCCGGATGATTTCCGCCGGAAGCCCTTTTATATACAGTTTCGACTCAATCTCTTTTTTGGAATATTTCCCGCGGAGAGAATCGAGCATATTTTCCGCGTATCGTTCATCATCCGCAAACTTATAGTGCCTGAGGCACTCGATCGTTTCTTCGATGACCGGATCCGGATAGCAGCCCTCCCTGAGTTTCCTCCGGATCTGAAACTCTGTCTTGTCCCCGTTCTTCAGATAATATGCCGAACGCTTCTTGGCTCTCGGGAGAAGAATGTCCCGGTACAGCGCGGATAAATCCTCTTCCGAAAGCTCTTTTCCCTCGGAAAGCCGTAAATTCCGGAGCTCTCCTTTATAAAGAATGAAGGCCACACCTCCGTTATCGAGCGTGACCTTCATCCTTTTACTGTCATAAGCCGTGACACAGTCTACGATGTGGGTCATACCTCATACTCCATACCGTCTGTCTGTTTGGCCTTTATTTCATTTTCCCCGTCGGAGCCCCATCCGTACATGGCACGGATCTTTGCCTCGATCTCATCCATTACTTCCGGATTGTCCTCGAGGAATTTTTTGGCATTTTCACGGCCCTGGCCGATCTTGTCGCCTCCGTAGGCGAACCAGGCGCCGCTCTTATCCACAATTCCGGAATTCACCGCAAGATCGAGGATATCCCCCGATTTGGAAATTCCTTTTCCGTACATGATATCAAACTCTGCCTGTTTGAAAGGCGGAGCCACTTTATTCTTTACAACTTTTACCCGGACATGGTTGCCGACGGCATCCGCGCCCTGCTTGATGGTTTCGGTACGGCGGATATCCATACGAACGGAAGCGTAAAACTTTAACGCATTGCCGCCGGTCGTTGTCTCCGGATTTCCGAACATCACACCGATCTTCTCACGAAGCTGGTTGATGAAGATCACGATACAGTTTGACTTGGAGATCACGGAGGTCAGCTTCCGGAGTGCCTGGGACATCAGACGCGCCTGAAGGCCCATCGCCGAATCTCCCATTTCGCCTTCAATCTCCTTCTTCGGAACAAGCGCCGCCACGGAGTCCACAATGATCACATCGATGGCACCGGAACGCACCATGGTGTCCGCGATCTCGAGGGCCTGCTCGCCGTTGTCCGGCTGAGAGATATAGAGGTTGTCGATATCCACACCGATATTCTGGGCATAGACCGGATCCAGCGCGTGCTCGGCATCAATGAATCCCGCAATCGCGCCTTTTTTCTGGGCCTCTGCCACTACATGCAGCGCCAGTGTGGTTTTTCCGGATGACTCCGGTCCGTAGATCTCAATGATCCTTCCCTTGGGTACGCCTCCTACACCGAGAGCAAGGTCAAGGCTCAGGGATCCCGTGGAAACCGTCTCGACATTAAGGCTTTGTGCACTGTCTCCGAGCTTCATCACAGCGCCTTCTCCGAAGTCGCGCTGGATCTGCTTGAGAGCCGCTTCCAGAGCCTTTTCTCTGTCTTTTGAGATGTTCGTATTTTCCTGTTTTCCTGCCATTTTTCCTTCCTATCCTTCCTTCAGATTAAGAACAGGTTCTCTGTAGTTACAACCCGGTGTTATTCTAACATAATTCTTAATAAAATGATATATCTATTTCAGAAAAATTTGCCCCCGATCAACAGCAGCCTGGATTATCTTATGTACAGTCCATCTTCGTCAGAATCGACCGTAATCACGCCGCCTTCGGTCACTTTTCCGGAAAGAATGGCTCTTGCGGCCAGGGTCTCCACGTTTTTCTGGATAAACCGTTTCAGGGGTCTTGCGCCAAACTGCGGATCGTATCCGTTCTCCACGCAGTATTCCTTGGCCGCGGCAGTCAGTTCCACCGTCATTTCTTTCTCTTTAATGCGGCGGTTGATATCCCGGATGCAGAGATCCGCGATCTTTTCGATATTTTCGCGGCTTAATGGCTTAAACATGATGATCTCATCCAGCCGGTTTAAGAATTCCGGACGGAAAGACTGCTTTAAAAGAGCCTCTACCGCCTCGCGG
This sequence comes from Candidatus Avilachnospira sp., assembly GCA_045642005.1. Taxonomy (GTDB): domain Bacteria; phylum Bacillota; class Clostridia; order Lachnospirales; family Lachnospiraceae; genus Avilachnospira. The sequence goes on along the minus strand of JAZUHZ010000039.1, from coordinate 6,502 downwards.
GCGCTGTCCCGGATTTCCCCGTCGGGGCTGATCCCGTCAAGAAGATACTGGGATCCGAGGTTGGATGTCAGAATAATGATCGTATTCTTGAAGTCCACCGTACGTCCCTGGGAATCCGTGATTCTTCCGTCATCGAGGACCTGGAGCAGGATATTGAACACATCCGGATGGGCTTTCTCCACTTCATCAAAAAGTACTACGGAATAGGGTTTCCGGCGCACGGCCTCCGTGAGCTGCCCGCCCTCGTCGTATCCCACATATCCGGGAGGCGCTCCGATGAGCCGGGAGACACTGAACTTTTCCATGTATTCGGTCATGTCGATCCGGACAATATTATTCTCATCATCGAAGAGGTTTTCGGCCAGTGCTTTGGCAAGCTCCGTCTTTCCGACACCGGTGGGGCCGAGGAACAAAAACGATCCGATGGGTTTTCCGGGATCTTTGATGCCGGCCTTGGAACGGATGATGGCTTCCGTCACCTTGGTGACACCTTCCTCCTGCCCGACCACCCGCTTATGGAGCTCATCATCCAGATGGAGGACTTTTGTGCGCTCGGATTCCGTGAGTTTCACCACCGGGATGCCGGTCCACCGGGAAACGATCCCGGCAATTTCCTCTTCTGTTACGGCTTCATGCACAAGGTCATGCCCTTCCGTCCGCTGTTTCTCCTCTTCTTCCGCAAGCTCCTTTTTCAGTTTCGGAAGCTCGCCGTACAGGATCGAACCTGCCTTTTCGTAGTCTCCTTTTCTCTGAAGCATTTCCACTTCATTCTTTTTCTTTTCTATGGTCTCCCGAAGAGCGCTCAATCTGTCAGCCGAGCCTTTTTCGTACTCCCATTTTGCCTTCTGCGCGTTGAAATCATCCCTGAGCTCTGAAAGTTCTGCCGAAAGCTCCGAAAGACGCTCCTTCGAAAGCTCGTCGGTCTCTTTTTTGAGAGCCGCTGCTTCGATCTCCAGCTGCATGATGCGCCGTCTCTTCTCATCGAGTTCCGCCGGCAGCTGATTCATGTCCGTCTTGATCATGGCGCAGGCCTCGTCCACGAGATCGATGGCCTTGTCCGGAAGGAAACGGTCACTGATATAGCGGTCGGAAAGCACTGCCGCCTGCACCAGAGCCGTATCGGTGATTTTCACGCCATGGAACACTTCATACCGTTCCTTGATTCCCCGGAGGATGGAAACGGTGTCCTCCACACTGGGTTCGTCGACCATGACCGGCTGGAAACGCCGTTCCAGAGCCGCATCCTTTTCGATCTGACGGTACTCATCGAGCGTGGTGGCACCGATACAGTGCAGCTCGCCTCTGGCCAGCATGGGCTTCAGCATGTTGCCGGCATCCATGGAGCCTTCGGTCTTTCCGGCCCCCACGATCGTATGGATCTCGTCGATAAACAGGATGATCCTTCCGTCCGACTCCCGGACCTCATTTAAGACAGCCTTCAGTCTCTCTTCAAATTCGCCCCGGTATTTGGCGCCGGCAATCAGGGCCCCCATGTCCAGGGAGAAAACGGTCTTTTCCCGAAGTGCATCCGGTACATCCCCGGCCACGATCCGCTGGGCAAGGCCCTCCACCACCGCAGTCTTTCCGACACCGGGTTCTCCGATGAGGACAGGATTGTTCTTGGTTTTCCGGCTCAGGATCCGGATCAGGTTCCGGATCTCCGTATCCCGTCCGATCACAGGATCCAGTTTCTGCTCCTTTGCCTTTTCCACAAGGTCCGTGCCGTATTTCGTAAGTGCTTCAAAGGTGGCCTCCGGATCATCCGTCATGACCCGCTGATTGCCCCGTACTTCGGAGAGAGCCTTAAGGAATCCCTCCTTTGTGATGCCGTGCCGCGCAAAAATCTTCTTCACCGACTGGCTGGCATTTTTTAAGAGCGAAAGGAAGAGATGCTCCACGGAGACATACTCGTCTCCCATGGCTTTTGCATGGTCCTCCGCTTCTGTCAGCACCCGGTTCAGGTCATTTGCAAAATATACCTGTGCCGAATCACCGTGCACCTTCGGGAGAAGACCGATTGCCTCTTCCGTATCCTGCTTAAGGACTGCCGTATCCACCCCGCACTTTCTGAGAAGTTTTTCGATCAGGCTCTCTTCCACGGTGAGGAGGCTCAGGAGCAGATGCTCCTCTCCGATCTGCTGGTTGCCGTGGTCCATAGCGATCTTCTCCAGCGCCTGAACCGTCTCTACGGATTTTCTGGTAAATTTACTGATATTCATAGCAAAACCCTCCTTTCAGGGGTAATTATCTCTTTTTCAGGGAAAGTATAGCACCGGTTGTTAGCACTGTCAAGAGGTGAGTGCTAATTCCCACGGCTAAAAAAACTGTCCATGCCGGACAGTTTTTTTATTGTTTCTTTTTTAACCCACCGGGGTTTCCGCAACAAGCGCTGCATTGGCACTGGCTGCAGCCTCAGCATTCGAGTAGGGAGTCTCGTAACCGGCACCGTTATAGCTGCCGCCGGCAAAGGGTCCTGTATGATTGGTCATATCCGAAATCACGACAGGATCGGTAGGATCATATCGCTGTCCCATGGGAATTCCCTGTTCAATGGCCGGGCGGTCAAACGGTCCCATTACCCAGTAATCATTGTAGATTGTCAGCTGAGTGCCGGCACCGCAGTTATTATAAAGCCAGGCGGCATCTCCGGACAGAAGACGGATACAACCGTCAGAATAGTTCTTGCCCAGCTGGTTATAGGTGCTGGCCACAAGGTTGTAGGATCCTTCTGCAGGCTGATAAATGATCGAATGAATGCAGAATCCGGAATCCTTATACCGCAGCAGGTACTGCACATAAATATCATCATGCATAAACTTCCAGCGGTGCGGTTCGTAGGTCTTGAACGTACCGGTCGGAGTGGAAGAACCGATCGTGCAGAGGAATACCTTATACGGAACGTTAAACTCCCCGGTATCCGGATTCTTTGTGAAGACCGTCATCGTCTTCATATCCTTGTTTACTTTGATAATATAGGATCCGGTAAGACCCATAACCGGCTCAAGGTCGGTAACCACCCGGCCCTTATCGTCAAAATAGTACCGGTACCCGCCGATGTCCTGCCATCCGGTCACGGGATTGGAGTCTGCAAAATAGTACTTATTGTTGTCCGTGTCGTACGCCCATCCGGTATAAGCCGCGCCGCTTGCCGTCTGGTAGTGCGGGTACCCGGATCCGTCAAGCGTCAGCCCCTCATAATTGGCTCCGAGGAAATACCGCTGGGTAGACTGACCGAAAGCCATCCCGTGCTTCCATAACATAACCTGCATCTTCTGGATATAATGTCCCGTGCCGATGGTTCCGGAAGTCTGTCCGTCATGCGCCCAGTCGAGAGCGGTGCCATCCTCAAGTACAACCCGGTAATAAAGATCATACAGGTTTCTGGTATGTCCCTTGATTCTGAGCTGAACGGCCGTAACCTTTGCCGCATCATTAAACCAGTCGGTATCCATCTCATTCATAGCCCAGCGGCTCCAGCCGTGTTCCTCGGTATGGACGCGATAGAAAACGTCTCCGATACAGTTTTCAAACCGGCACTTTAAGCCGCAGAAACCGTCCAGCGGAGAGGTGAACATATCCGTATTGGTGGTAAAACCGTCGGTCAGATTTCCGTCTCCGGTTTTAAATTGCACATGAACATCCGGTACAAGCCCGAGAATGGGATCCACGGTCACCGGACCATTGCTCCCGGAATCAATTGCCTGCATAACCGGTTTTGCCAAAGACGCCTGGCTGTTTCCAACCGGGGAAGGGGCTTCCGGCGTCAGTTCCTTCGAAGCGCCTGCCGGAGCTTCTGTCTGTACCGGTGTCTCCTGTCTGGAAAGACCGGGACCGGTGGCCGCTTTATTATCCGGCATCGCAAAGACCGCGGATGAGAAAACAGAAGCCAGCGCAGCTGTCAGAGCCAATATTTTTATACCTTTTTTCATGAGAAACCTCCATCGTTATATGTGGATATATACCACATTTCCGTCCCCGTGAAAACCTCTAACCCTGTTTTGTAAAAGTTTTGTAAGTCTTCTGAAGCATGGCATAGATTCCCGGGGCACCTGCCCTCAGTTTCAGAAGTTTCTGTTCTCTTCCGGGAAGTTCACGAAGATATTTTTCATTGGCGGGGTTATTCACGGATTCGAATTTTCCTTCCTTGAGATCAATCAGGAACCGGCTCCGTCGGAGCGCATCCTCACATTCTCTTTCGTAAATCCCGCCGGCATCCTGATTGAATGCGCCAAAAAGCTTCTCCATCGCCCGGTAATGGGATTCCCATTTCCCGGCTGCCTTTCCGGCTTCACCGGCCGCATCCACACCGTTTTGATCTTTCGTATTCCTCTGGTCGTCCATCGCCTGCTGCCAGGAACCCGCGCGTCCCATCCGGTATGTCGCCATGGGGGAATCCATGTAATAAACAACTCCCTTTAACAACATAAACAGATGCAGCGGAATATCCCCGACCGGACAGTCAAAATACCATTCCGGAAGGGCTTTTGCGTATTCGGTAAGAAACATAAGCGATGCCATCGGAAAATTTACTTCTTTTGAAATCACTTCTCCCGGGGTCAGCTCCCGATACCCGTCATACGGCCTCAGAAGATCCGACGTTCTGTAGGCCTTGTCCTCTGACAGGATATGTGCGGAATGTGCGACCATGGAACACTCCGGATGCTGATCCAGATAATCCGCCTGTTTCTTCAGTTTACAGGGATCATTCCAGAAATCATCCCCTTCGCACATGGCGATGTAGCGTCCCGACGCCCTCGGAAAATTGAAAACTCCCGAGATATTGGTAACACCCTGGGAATACTGGTTTTCCCTCTCATATAAGGGCTTTATAATGCCGGGAAACTTCGCGGCATACTCCCGGATGATTTCCTCCGTTCCGTCGGTGCTGTGATCATCGTGAATCAGAACCTCAAAAGGAACGTCTCTCTGGGAAAGAAACGAATCCAGAGCGTCCCTTATGTAGGGCGCATGATTATAGGTGATGCAGGAAATACTTACGACAGGATTCATCTTGCCTCCGTTATGTCTCGCTGATTTTCGATAGCTTTGCCGCCTGATCGGCCGTGATCAGAGCATTCATAAGTTCGGTGAGATCTCCGTTCATGATCTCGGCAATCTTATACAGCGTCAGGTGGATCCGGTGGTCCGTTACCCGGCTCTGCGGGAAATTGTAGGTCCGGATCTTTTCCGAACGGTCTCCCGATCCGATCTGGGACCGCCGGAGATCGTCCTCCTCATTATGCTTTTTCCGGCACTCCAGTTCGTAAAGCTTTGACCGAAGGATCCTCATGGCTTTCTGCCGGTTCTGGATCTGGCTCTTTTCCTCCTGCATATAAATCACGATGCCGGTAGGATAATGGGTAAGACGTACGGTGGAATCCGTGGTATTGACACACTGCCCGCCGTTGCCGGAAGCTCTCGTGATATCGATCCGGATATCCTTCGGATCGATGACCACATCCACTTCCTCCGCCTCCGGCATGACCGCCACCGTTGCGGTGGAGGTGTGGATCCGCCCGCCGGACTCGGTCTCGGGAACCCGCTGTACCCTGTGAACTCCCGACTCGTATTTCAGCTTGGACCAGGCGCCGCTGCCGTCAACAATAAAAGTGATTTCTTTATATCCGCCGAGATCATTCTCGTTAAAACTCACGATCTCCGTGCGCCATCCGTTCATGGCAGCATAGTTCTGATACATGCGGTAAAGATCCGCGGCAAAGAGTGCCGACTCGTCACCGCCCACACCGGCCCGGATCTCCATGATGATGTTCTTCTCGTCATTGGGATCCGTGGGAAGAAGCAGGATGTTCAGTTCCTTTTCCTTTTCCTCCTCAAGCCGTCTTGCTTCCTGAAGCTCCTCTTTGAGCATGGACCGCATCTCTTCGTCGTTTTCATGTTCCAGGAGAGAAAGTGCGTCCTTCTCATCCGAACAGGCATTTTTATATTCTTTATAAGCCTCCACGATCGGCGTAAGATTTGCCTGTTCCTTCATAAGCGCACGGAAACGCACCGGGTCGTCTGTCACGCCCGGGGAACCGAGTTCACCCATGATCTCTTCAAAATGGGCTAATATATCGTCCAGTCTGTTGATAGTCTGCATTGTGTTCTTTTATCTGCTGAGTTATCTCTTACTCCTCGCTGTGCTCCCGTGCATGGAATTTGAAACCAATATACAGTTTTCAAAGCCGGAGAGGGAAAGTCTCTTTCGACGAGCATTGCGGGAGCGAATGAGAATTTAATGATTTTGAAGCCCGCAGTAGCCGCGGGATGGGGTGCCCGCGGCTGCGCACGAAGGGCGCGCAAAATCATATAAATTCCACGAGCGGGAGCACCGCGAGGAGAAAAAGACTTTTCCGCGAAGGCCCCCACGAATCTTTTAATGGTAGACAGCGCTTACCACGCGGTCATGCCCGCCGAGATCCTTCCGGACACGGATCTTTTTCCAACCGGCCTCCTTAAGAAGCGCCGTGACATCCTCCGCCTGATCATAACCGATCTCAAA
>JAZUHZ010000038.1:0-5088 GCA_045642005.1 Candidatus Avilachnospira sp. | reverse complement strand
ATGGGCATTCCCTTGAATTCCTTGTCCCAGAGTTCTCTGATCTGGTCCATAGCGGAGAATACCATACCTTCCCAAACGGGACCGCATGCGGTAGCTGCATCACCGATGTTGCAGACTACTACGCCGTCTTTTCTGTTACTGAGCTTATAAAGAGCAGCGCCGGGAGCGATGGGGCCTGAGCCGCCAACGATAGCGTTGTTCGGATAGATACCGAAGGGAGTGAAGAAAGCGTGCATGGATCCGCCAAGACCACGGTTGAAACCGTTCTCACGTCCGAAGGTCTCTGCGATCATACCGTAAAGGAGGAAGTCACGTCCAAGCTCACGAACATCTGCATTGTCGCCGATGACCTTCATGATCTTGCCGCCGTCGAAGGAATTCATGATCTCGCGAAGCTTGTCTTCGGGAAGTGTCTCAACGGCACGAAGTCCTCTGGCAAGGATCTCACCGTGGGAACGGTGTGAACCGAAGGAATAGTCATCGATGGTCAGGTTCCATGCCTGTCCTACATAAGCTGCTTCCTGGCCGATTCCAAGGTGTGCGGGACCCGGATGGTTGTAAGCGGTGCCCTGATACTCACCGGTGGTCTTGATGAGCTGGAGCATGGTCTCGAATTCACGAACATAGCACATATCGCGGTAGATGTTCAGGAACTCTTCTGTGGTAAAGTTCTTAAGCTCGTCCTTAACCTTCTTCTGGTACTTGTTAACTGTGATATCAGCAAGTTTGATCTTTCCGGGAGCGCGCTTCTGCTTCGGGTCTACGTATAACTGCTTTGACATTTATTTTACCTCCAAAATTAGTAGTGTAATACTGCTTCACGCATGACTTCGCATACGGTGGGATGCGGGAATACGATTTCCTTGATGTCGTCGACGGTGAGTTCAAGCTCAACACACATAGCTGCCGCTACGATGAACTCGGAAGAATAGTTGCAGAGGAACTGCGCACCGATCAGGGTGTTGTACTTCTTGTCGAATACCATCTTGAAGATTCCGTTGCCGCCTTCGTTTTCTGCAAGGTATCTTCCGGAATAGCTCATGGGCATCTTCACGACCTTAACATCAAGGCCGGCTGCCTTTGCCTGAGCTTCTGTCATACCGACTGATGAGATCTCGGGAACGGTGTAGATTACGCTCGGGATCGCATTATAGCGCATGGTGTCCTTCTTGCCGCAGATCATATTGACGGCAACCTCGGCCTCTCTGTACGCAGTGTGTGCCAGCATGATCTTGCCGTTGACATCACCGACTGCATAGAGTCCGGGAAGATTGGTTCTCATGTGCTCATCGGTCACGATGGCGCCGCGGTTCATCTGAAGTCCGAGTTCCTCAAGGCCGATACCGGAGCAGTTTGCTCTTCTGCCGATGGAAAGAAGGATCTTCTCCGCATTGAGCTCGCAGGCCTTGCCGTCCTTCTCATACTTCACGCCGGTCTTCGTAACCTCGGTAACCTTTGCGTTAAGAAGGAAGGTCATGCCGTAACCCTCAAGGGTCTTCTGAAGGATCTTGGTAAGATCTGCATCCGTGGGACCTGCAATGTGGTCGAGCATCTCGATCACGGTAACCTTCACACCGATCATCTGAAGGTAGGTAGCCATCTCAAGACCGATCACGCCGCCGCCGAGAACGATGAGGTCCTTCGGAAGCTTGGTCATCTCAAGCATTTCCTTGTTGGTCATGACAAAGCCGGAATCAAGTCCTGCCTGCAGACCCGGAATGGGAAGAATGGTGCATACGGAACCGGTTGCCACGATCAGGTTCTTACCGGTATACACCTCACCGTTCGCCTCGATCACATAACCCTCTGAGGTACGTGCCTTTACGGTACCCTTTGCGTCCACCATGGTAACGCCTGCTGCTTTAAGGCCGGCCTTCACGCCGGAAACAAGGGTCTTTACCACCTTATCCTTGCGGGCAACCACGGCTGCGTGGTCAATGGTAACACCGTTAGCCTTTACGCCGTATACTTCGGACTCTTTCGCATGCTCATAAAGCTTTGCGGAGTTCAGGAATGTTTTTGTGGGGATGCAGCCCTCGTTCAGGCAGCAGCCGCCGAAATGGGTCTCCTCGATGCAGAGGGTCTTAAGTTTTGCATGGCCGGCAAGTTCTGCTGCCATGTATCCGCCGGGACCGCCGCCGAGTACTATTACATCATATACCATAATCATTTACCTCACTGAGCGAGTAATACTGAGAAATTCTTCATGGCTGCGCAGAGTTCCTTTAAGAATCTTGAGCCATCAGCACCGTCAAGGGCTCTGTGATCGATGGTAAGGGAAAGTCCCATTGCCTTATAGAGCTCGATCTGTCCGTCCTTGCCTGCGCGTACCTTGTCTTCCATGCCGCATACACCGAGGATCGCAGTCTGCGGAGGATTGATCACAGGAGTGAAGGATTCAATGCCGAAAGCACCCACGTTGGAGATGGTGATGGAAGCGCCGCTCATCTTATTGGGGCTGAGCTTGCCGGCCTTGGCATCTGCAGCCAGTGCCTTTGCTTCTGCAGAGATCTGCGCAAGGGTCTTCTGATCTGCATTGAAGATGGTGGGAACAAAGAGTCCCTTCGGAGTATCTACTGCCATTCCGATATGAACATGGTTGAAGTGACGGATCACGCCTTCCTTGTCAAGCCAGTTGGCATTTAAGTTTCTGTACTTCTTCACGATACGGGATACAGCGAAGATCATGAAATCATTGTAAGTGATCTTGGCGATTGCCTCATCCTCGGATGCCTTAAGAAGCGCACGGTACTTCACGATCTCTGTAGCATCGAAAGAGGTGTTGAGCGTAAGCTGAGCCATCGTGGAAAGAGAATTGCACATGTTCTTTGCGATTGCCTTCCGGATGTTCGGGATCTTCTCGTCCTCGTACTCTGCTGCGGGAGCCTGCGGAGCGGCTGCGGGTGCTGCCTCTGCTGCCTTCGGAGCTTCTGCTGCGGGGGCTGCCTTTGCGGCTGCGATATCTGCAAGAGTCACTCTTCCGCCGATTCCTGTGCCCTGGATGCCTGCTGCGGTACCTTCGAGAAGGGCGCCGGCGGTTGCCTTCTTGGCTGCCATAACGTCACGCTCAAGGATACGTCCGTGAGGGCCTGTTGCCACAACGGTAGAGAGGTCAACGCCGAGACGGGCTGCTGCATTTCTTGCTCTCGGAGAGATTCCGCATGCGGGGCCTGTTGCCTCCGCCTTAGGAGCTTCTTCAGCCTGTGCGGGTGCGGATGCTTCCTTCGGAGCCTCCTGAGCGGGAGCTGCTTCAGCCTGAGCTGCCTTCGGACCGAAACCGGCTACGCTGGTGCCGGGCTTTCCGATCACTGCCACTTCCTCAAGACAGGGAATATCATCCTGCTCGTTGAAGAATACGGCAAGAAGGGTTCCCTCAACTTTTGCTTCTTCCTCAAAGCTTGCCTTGTCTGTTTCATATGAGAAGAGGATGTCTCCGACCTTTACCTCATCTCCGACTTTCTTTTTCCACTCGGTAAGGATGCAGCTTTCCACTGACTGGCCCTGACGGGGCATGATCACTGCAGTGGCATCCTTGGAACGCTCAACAGCTGCCGGAGCCTGGGGTGCCGGAGCGGGAGCCGCTGCTTCCTTCGGAGCTTCCTGCGCGGGTGCCTCTGCGCCCTTTTTGCCGAAACCTGAGATGTCTTCTCCGGGGTTTCCGATAACTGCTACTTCCTCAAGACAGGGAATGTCATCCTGCTCGTTATAGAAAACGGCAAGAAGTGTTCCGTCGACCTTGGCTTCTTCCTCGAAGCTGGCCTTGTCTGTCTCGTAGGCGAAAAGAATGTCACCGACCTTTACCTGATCGCCGACCTTTTTCTTCCACTCGGTGAGGATGCAGCTTTCAACTGACTGGCCCTGTCTGGGCATGATAACCGAAACTGCCATTAAATAACCTCCATACTATTTTTAATGTATCGGTATTGATACAATGTTATAAAGCATGAAAATATGTTATATTTTCACTTTTCAGCGGTTTGATTATACCATTCCCGCCCGCTAATAACAACATATATTCGGGAAATACATAAAATTACACAATGGTATAATTTTCACATGATTCTAACAAATCTTTCCCCTTTCGGGCATGAAAAAGGGGCCGCCGGAGGTATTCCGCGGCCCCTTTTCGGATTCTGTTATGCATTTTTTCCGAGATAAGCTTCTTTCACTCTCGGGTCGGCCAGGAGCTCCGCTCCCGTGCCGCTCATCGTCAGAGCGCCTGTCTCGAGGACATAGGCTCTGTCGGCTACCTTTAAAGCCATATTGGCGTTCTGCTCGATCAGAAGGACTGTTACTCCCTCGGAATGGATCTTCCGGATGATTCCGAAGATATCCTGCACCACGAGCGGAGCAAGCCCCAGAGACGGCTCGTCCATCATGAGAAGTTTCGGGCGGCTCATGAGCGCACGTCCCACGGCCAGCATCTGCTGTTCTCCTCCGGACAGGGTGCCTGCAAGCTGCCAGCTTCTTTCCTCCAGTCTCGGGAAAAGGCTGTATACCCAGGCAATATCCTTTTCGATCTCCTCACTGTCACTGCGGAGATAGGCCCCGATCCGGAGATTCTCCAGTACCGTGAGATCCGAAAAGACTCTTCTTCCTTCCGGAACCAGCGCGATTCCCGCGGATACGATCTGGTCGATCGGTTTTCCGATCAGCTCCTCCCCGTTCCACCGGATCGATCCGGAAGCCGCTTTGACAAGTCCCGTGATGGTACGGAGCGTCGTGGATTTTCCCGCGCCGTTGGCGCCGATGAGCGTCACGATCTCGCCGTCCGGCACATCAAAGGAGATTCCTGAAAGTGCCTTGATTCCGCCGTAGTTCACACACAGATTTTCAATTTTAAGCATCTTCACTCACCCCCAGATATGCATCGATAACTCTCTGATTCTTCTGGATCTCGGAAGGCGTTCCGCTGGCGATCAGCTTTCCGAAGTCGATCACATAGATTCTGTCGGAGATATCCATGACAAGATCCATATGATGCTCGATCAGAAGGATGGTCTTTCCGAGTTCCGTGCGGATGCGTCCGATAAAGGCAGTCAGCTCATCGGTCTCCTGCGGATTCATACCGGCCGCCGGCTCATCAAG
>JAZUHZ010000037.1:0-14623 GCA_045642005.1 Candidatus Avilachnospira sp. | reverse complement strand
CTATGAAATACATGGAATCGGCAGTAGAAAGATCATAAATTGACCAGAAAACACTGAGCGTGATGATCAGCCACGGAGCGTACCGGAGAAGCGTGTTGTTGTGCCGGAAGTAAAAGATCATTTTCTCCATACCTGTAATCTGGGCCTCCTGCTTATCGTTTTCTGCGTTTCTAATTGGAAGATCAGAACCTGTAAGGCCATTTCTGATCATTTGAAGTTTACCACATTTTTTGTGTATGTTACATATTTTTACACGTTTTATCTAGTGAAAAATGAAATAACTGTCTTTGATATTTCGATTATAAGAGAATTTATATTAATATATGTTATTAATTTCGTTATAATCGAATAAAATTATGTATCAGAGAAGTTTTGATACCACATGGCAGAATACCCCGCCCTCTTTTGTCTGATGGCGGAAGATGAGTCGTTATTTACAACCAAATCAAGCGGGAAAGCCCACGGTTTTATCCGTGGGAGGATGCCAACTGAGTTGATAACATACCCGTCGTCTGATCATTTACAACTTCATGGACGAAAAAGAAAACCCCATCGTCCTCCCCTTACAGGGGACGAAAGGGCTTTCCATTTATGACAATGCGATCAAAGTTGACCTCGATGCCATAAACGCTGTAACGTGATGTTTCATTGGCTCATGTCATATTGCGGTAGTCGCTGGGCGCTTCTCCGGTTATCTTCTTAAACATGGTGCTGAAATAAGTCTGATCATTATAACCGCAGGCCAACGCAATTTCACTGACATTCAGAGTTGTTTCCCTCATCAGTCGATGGGCTTCGTCAATACGCTTCACATTGATATAGGCATTGACAGAAGTTCCTGTGTCTTTCTTGAACATTTTTCCTATATAGTCGGGATTCAGACCAAACTCTTCAGATAGTGTTCTTAAGGAAAGTTTTTCCCTGAAATGATCATCCAGATATTTTCTGATCATAGCGGAGAAACCGGGCACACCCTCGGTTTCTCCGTCCTGTAAACCATTCATCTCTGCTTCGTTCTTTTCTTCAGAGAGGAAAAACAGCTGAGAGACCGTTTCAGCCAGTTCATCCGGCGAAAATGGTTTCACCAGATATTTGATTACTTTTAGTTCTATGGCTCTTCTCGCATAATCAAATTCCTGATAACCGCTGATCAAAACTGTAAGCGGTACTTTACCAAGGGTTTGCAGGCGTTCAAGAAGCTCCAGTCCGTCCATTCCTCTCATTCGAATATCCAAAAGCATGGTATCAAAAGAATCCTCCTGCAGTTTACGAAGGGCTTCCTCACCGCTTGGAGCCGTATCAATGAACGCATTCGCAAATTCTCCCCTCAGATATTCTGCACTTCCTTCACGGATCTGAAATTCATCGTCAACTATCAGCAGTCTGTGCATCATCATTCTCACCTCTTTCGACATTTCTGCATTCCGGAACTCTTATTACAGCACATGTGTAGTCCTGCTCATTCTTAAATGTCACGCCGTAGTTTCTTCCATAAGACAATCTGAGCCTTTCATTTACCGTTTTCAATCCCGCGCCGAGGATATTTGTATCCCCCTCAGCTGCCAGCTCGCTGTTTAATACCTGGATTCTTTCTTCCGTGATGGAGATTGGACTATTGCAGACACTGATCTCAATGTCATGATCTGCTCTCCTCACTCTGATCATAATAATACTGCCGGGAGATACTTCATTCCTTCCATGATATATAGCATTCTCCACAAGCGGTTGAAGAAGCAGCCTGAGCATACGACAATCCAGCAATTCATCAGGACACTCAACCACCGTTCTGAATTCGTCTTTGTAACGATAGCTCTGAATCTTCAGATAATTCATCACATATCTGAGTTCATTTCCCACAGACGTTTCCTCATTTCCGCGATTCACCCCGAGCTTGAATAATTCTGCAAGGGCTGTGATTACCTCAATAGATTCTTTCTTTTTATTCAGTTGTATCATCCATATCGCCGTAGAAAGCGTATTGTATAAAAAATGTGGATTGATCTGAAGCATGAGGGATTTCAGTTCTGCTTCACGCTTTGCCTTCTGTTCTTTCAGAAGTTTTTCCGATGACTCGTGAAGTTTCACTGACATATCATCAATAGCATTTCCAATCACACCGATCTCGTCATTGTAATGAAAACCGATCTGACTGCCGGAATGATCAAATCTCATGGATTTAATTGCTGTGACAAGTTTATTTACCGGTCTTGTCAGGTTATTTGAAAGAAAAACGGCCAATGCAAAAACGATAGCCATGGAAACGGCAACCGATAGAAGAACCGTATTCCCGAGATTGTGTTTTACCTCTGTGATACTGTCAAGATTGCCAAGGCACACAATATAGAAGTTATTCGGCTCGTTCTTGATAAACGAAAACAGGACCTGCTTTCCGTCATAATTGACAATTTTCGATCCTTTTACCTCAGGGCCGGCGTAATCAATAAATTCCTTTCTTAAAGAACCAATGGACTGCTTGTCAAATGAAGACATGACCGTTCCGTTTTCATCCAGAATAAAAATCTTTTCGGAATCTGTCTCAAAATAGCTGTAGGTTGATTCCAGTTCCTCCTCAAAAAAAGTAATTGAAAGGAGGCCGATAATTTTTTTATTGGTCTGATCCGTCACCGGGATGTAGAACGGCAGAGACCATTTTTCTCCTTTAATTTCCGGTGAAGTCCAGAAAGAACTGTCTGAGTTCGCCGCTGTAACCAGATCGTATACAGCTTTGCATTCCTCTTCTGATGGAGGAAACGAGCCGCTTGTCCGGTATACCCCTGCCGGACTGTAGAAACAAACGGATTGAACACCGTTTGTCACCTGAAACTCATTAAAAAATCTCTCCAGTGCATATTCCGAATCCTGTGTGCGGCCATCTTCAGGATTCATCAGATAATTCACGATCTGAGTATTTCGGGTAGTTCGAAGTGATGTTATCTTTCGTGTATTTACGATGGAATTGAGTGACTGGTTGATGCTCCTTAAATTCGTAAAAGTGTTTTCCGACTTCTGTTCGATCAGATTCGATGTCAGAATCCTGTAAGAAGACACAGAAAGCAATACCACCGGAACAAAAGAAATAAAGATGGTCAGGATGATTATTTTTGTTTTCAGACTGAGATTTCGAAACCTATCCCTCATTTTCCGATACCCGCCCTGTTTTATAAACGAATAATGAGACTGCCCTTAAATTATAAAGGCAGTCCCATAAAAAGGAAAGAAAAACATATGATATACTGCTTTGTCATAGCTTTGCAGCGCCATATTTGATTTTGGGATCTACCAGGATATAGGCAATATCCGTCAGCAGATTCACAATGATTACAATGAACGTAAATACGAGTACCGTAGCCTGAACTAAAGGATAATCCCGCTGGCTTATCGCATTGACAAGGAGAGTGCCCATACCGGGGTATGCGAAGACTTTTTCGACGACTACCTCACCTCCAAGGAAATAACCGATTTGAAGCCCTATCACTGTCACAGCCGGAATCAGAGCATTTTTCAGTGCATGTACAAAAAGCACGGTTCTTTCGCGCACGCCTTTGACCCGGGCCAGTGTAACATAGTCCTGCCCCATCACTTCGAGCATGCTCGATCTGATCAGTCTTGATAATGAGGCAAAGAAAACGCCGGCCATGGCAAGGGTTGGAAGGACCAGACATCGAAAGCCTTCTGACGGATCCTCAAGAATTGATACATATCCGGTTGAGGGAAGGACTCCCAGTTTTACCGCAAAAATGATAATCAAAAGAATTCCGAAAAGAAAACTGGGGATCGATATGAACAGAAGGTTCAATGTAGTAATCCCGACATCAATTCCCGTATTGTGTTTGATTGCAGAAGCGATGCCGCTGGGAATGGCAATGATAATGGAAAGAAGGATCCCTGTAAAGCAAAGAAGCGCTGTTCTCGGAAGCCTCTCCAGCACAAGTCCCATAACAGGCTCGCCTAAACGAATGGAAGTCCCCCAGTCACCTTTCAATATATTGCTGATCCATGTCACATACTGCTGCCATAAAGGTTTATCAAGACCGTAAAGGGTCCGGACATACTGGATCTGTTCAGCAGTTGCCTTTTTCCCGAACATCAGCTGAACCGGATCTCCCGGAATCAATCTGATGATAAAAAAGATCATAATGCTGATAAGAACAAGTATTGGAATGTATGACAGTATTCTTTTTAGTATATATCTGACCATATGCTCCTCCGGACCACAAAACGGTCACAACATCTTACTTTCTGGTTACGTTTGTGAAGCTGAACTTCTGTGTGGGATACCCAACCAGCCCTTCAACATCTTTTCTGACTGCGGAATACAGATATCCTCCTGCAATCCATGTCATAGGAGCATCTTCCTTGGCGATCATAAATGCATCGGTATATGCTTTTTTGCGGAGTTCCTTATCGTAGGTTGTCCGACCTTCATTCATCAGCTTGTCAAATTCCGCATTGCTGTAGGAACAGATATTTGCTCCGGCATCCGTGTAAAGATAATTAAAAGCGAGTGTCTCCGGATCTGCATCTCCTGAATCGCCGCAGATAGCCAGTTCAAATTCTTTCTTGGAGAATACATTATCCAGGAAGGTAGCCACATCCTGCTTTTCGCTTTCTGCAGTAATGCCGATTTCCTTCAGCTGAGCCTGGATCAGGTCACAGAGCTGACCCTCAACAGCTGTAGCAGGTGCTACGAGGCTTACGGTAAATCCGTCTGCATATCCTGCCTCTGCAAGAAGCTTTTTAGCTTCCTCAATATTCTTCTCACTCTTCAGGCTTTCATCATAGTAATAGCTTGAATTCGGAACCGGTGCATAGATCGGCGCCGCTTTTCCGTCGAGTGCAGCCTTGATGCAGGCATCTCTGTCCACAGCCAGGGAAATTGCCTGACGTACCAGAACATTGTCAAAAGGTGCTGCCGTGCAATTGGTTGCAAGATAATAAGCATCCAGCACAGGCTGCTCATGGATATAAACATTTTCATCTTTTTCCAGTTCTGAAACATCCGAATTATCAGCCCAGAGAAGAATGTCTGTTTCCCCTGTAAGAAGGGCTGAATGCTGTGAATTATACTCCGGAAGAACCTTGAATACGATGCCGTCAGCCTTGGGAAGGCCTGCCTGCCAGTAATCAGCAAATTTCTCATAGGTTACTTTCTGATCATGTTCCCAGGAAACAAACTTGAACGGGCCGCATCCTACCGGAGCTGTCTTTAAGGTGTCCGCACACTCTTCCGGTACAATTGCCACTTTCGGAAGCTTGGAAAGGAACGGAGCGTAGGGCTCGCTAAGGTGAACAATGCCCGAGTAATCATCCAGAAGTTCAATTGACTCAATGCAGGCAAGGCTGTCAGCAAGAGCCGATCCTAAAGCAGGATCCAGATGTCTCTCGAGAGAATACGCCACATCCTTTGCCTTGACTTCTCTGCCGTTGTGGAATTTCACTCCTTTTCTGAGCTTGAAATAGAAGCTGAGTTCATCCTTCATGCTGTACTCTTCCGCAAGCTCATTGACAAGATTCATCTGATCATCAAACACAAGCAGATAATCATTTACAGGGCAGGAAGCCCACCATGCTGTGGTTGATAATGATACCGATTCATCAAGATGCTCGGGATCACTGTCAATTGAAACTGTAATAATGTTTTTGGGCTCTTCTTTTGCCGCTGCCTTTTCGCCGCCGCATCCTGCGAGGAGTCCTGCTGCCATTGCCATGGAAACTGCAAATGCTGTTAATCTTTTCCACGTCTTCATCACTGTTACCTCCATCAAATCGTATTTTCTGTTTTATTTGTGCACAAGTGGCATGCTGCCTTTCTTGTGTCTGATACGCTGATAAGTTCCGGTACCTTTTCTCTGCATATGGGTGCAGCAAACGGACACCTCGGATGCAGCCGGCACCCTGCAGGCGGCTCTATGGGACTGGGAATGGAACCGGAGAGCTTTATTCTTTCTTTTCGCTCCTCACACGGTCCCTTCGGTACCGCCGAAAGAAGGGATCTGGTATAGGGATGGATTGGCTTTTCGAAAACCTCCGCGGTAGTTCCCTCCTCCACAACCTGTCCCAGATACATCACAAGAATTCGGTCCGAGATCTGTTTTACCACGCTGAGATCATGGGAAATAAAAAGCATTGTCAGACCGAGATCCTTTTTCAGTTCCGTCAGGAGATTCAATACCTGCGCCTGTATAGAAACATCAAGCGCAGCCGTTGGTTCATCTGCGATCACAAACTGAGGTTCTACTGCGATTGCCCTTGCAATACTGATTCTCTGTTTCTGACCGCCGGAAAATTCATGCGGATATCTGTCGAGCTGCTCCGCAGAAAGTCCGACCCTGGTAATTAAACTGCGGATATACTCCTGTCTGTCTTCTTTATGGAGACCGAAATTCTGAAGCGGCCGCTCAAGAACCGTCTGGACTGTCATTCTCGGGTTTAATGAGGAAAAAGGATCCTGAAAAATATACTGCACTTTTTTTCTGAGGGTCTTTACATCATTGCACCCTTCGATTTCTATGCTTCCCGAAGTTGGTCTTTCTAAAGCGACCATCGTTCTTCCGATCGTACTTTTTCCGCACCCGGATTCTCCAACAAGAGCGGTTGTGGTTCCCCGCACAACATCAAATGATACTCCGTCAACGGCTTTGACAAATCTTTTTTCCGCTTTCAGGGTATTATCTGTAAAAGACTTTTCAACCGGAAACCAGACTTTCAGATCGTTTACCCTTGCAATTACGTCATCCATCAGATTTCCTCCATACAGAAATGGCATTTAGAATAATGACCCGGAGAAACCTCTTTCATAACCGGCTCCTCACTGAAACACCTTTCGCAGGCTTTGTAACACCTTGGTGCAAAAGCACAGCCGCTGATTTCCTTTGTAAGATCACAGATCTCACCGGGAATCACATAAAAACTTTCACCGGTTTCTTTCCCGGGCATTGACATCATAAGGCTCTTGGTGTAGGGGTGTCTGGGGGAAGCAAACAGTTCTTTCGATGTCGCCTGTTCTACAATCTGACCTGCATACATTACACAGATTCTCTGGCACCTCTCTCCCACCAGATTAAGATTATGAGAAATGAAAACGACCGACATTCCCATGTCTTTCTGCAGTTCTTCAAGAAGATCCAGTATTTCCGCCTGAACGGTAACATCCAGGGCAGTCGTGGGTTCGTCCGCAAACATCAGATCCGGCTTTGCAGCTAACGCGATGGCGATTACAGCCCTCTGCCTCATGCCACCGCTGAACTGATAGGAGAATTCATTCATTCGCTGTTCCGGAGAAGGAATCCTGACCTTTTTGAGTATTTCAAGCGTTTTTTCCCGAAGAACCTTCTTATCTTTCTCTCCGTTCAAACGGAATACTTCTTCAATCTGCCAGCCAATCGTAAAAGCCGGATTCAGGGCTGCCAGCGGCTCCTGAAAAATCATGGAGATTTTCTGTCCTCTGAGTTTTCTCATCTCTTCCGGAGACAGACCTCTCAGATCAGTTCCTTCAAAAATTATTTCTCCTGAATCGATGCGCCCCGGTTTTTTGACCAGGTTCAGTACAGAAAATGATGTGACACTTTTCCCACTGCCGGATTCTCCGACCAGTCCGAGAATCTCTCCCTTTTTCACGTCAAAGGAAACTCCCCTGACAGCATGGACGACACCGCGCTTTGTATAGAAATTTGTCGTCAGATTCCTGACGGAAAGGCAGACTTCCGATTCCCTAATTCCCAGTTCTTCACTCATACTCATACCCCGCTTGCATACCGAGGATCAAGAACGTCTCTCAATCCGTCTCCCAGAAGATTCACAGCCATGACGGTAATGACAATGGCAATTCCCGGAAATACGGAAAGGTACGGTGCTTTCCATAAATAAGTTGATGCCTCACTGATCATGATTCCCCAGCTTGGCATCGGTGCCTGAACACCGACTCCCAGATAGCTGATGGATGCTTCTCCGATGATTACACAGGCAAGAACCGTACTGGCCTGTACAATCAGAGAAGCCGTACAATTCGGAAAAATGTAATTCCACATCACAGCGCTTTGTGATTCTCCGGTAACAATGGCCGCTTCCACATATTCCTGAGACTTGACCGACATGACCACACTTCGCATCAGCCTTACAAAAGTAGGAACATAGGCAATCGTAAGGGAAATAATCACAACCGGAAGACCGGGATTTATGATGGCCGCAAACGTAAGAGCCAGAAGCACCCATGGAAACGCCAACATCAGATCCACCAGCCTCATGATGACTGTATCCACAATACCACCAAAATACCCGGCGAACATACCAAGCGGCACTCCAACAAACAGCGAAAGCAAAATGACGATCATACCTACGGAAACTGATATCCGGGTTCCGTAAATGACTCTGCTGAAAACATCTCTTCCGTAATTGTCAGTGCCCATAAGATGTTCCAGACTCGGCTTTGAGAGCAATTCGTCCATATTCATTTCCGCATAGTCAAATGGTGCAATTACCGGCGCAAATACCGCCACCAGAATCACCAGTGTCAGAATAGTAAGCCCGATCATTGCATTTTTACTGTGAGTAAACGAACTGATGAACGCTCTGATTTTTTTCTGTCTGCTGCTCTCCGCTTTCATTTCATTCCTCTGTCAAAAAACATTCCAGGGTGAATAAAGATGATACCCTGTCTTCACTTCAAATTTCTTCCCGGCTTCTCTGGCCTCGGCCATGATTTTTTCCTCATCCACAAGTACTGCATGGCCATCCCTGACCACCCACTCGCCATCTATCATGACGTGTTTCACGCTCTTGGAACGCTGAGAATAAACAAGATTCGTAAACGGATCAAAATCCGTCACGCACTCCGGAATATCGGTCCCATGCACCACGATATCCGCCGATTTTCCCTTTTCAAGCGACCCGATTTCTTTCTCAAGCCCAAGTGCCTTTGCTCCGTCAAGAGTTGCCATCTCAAACGCTCTGTAGGAGTTGATCGGCAGATGTTCACACCGGGCCTCTCTATGAATGGTTGCGGCAAGATAAACCAGCTGAAAAACATCCATGGCATCAGCCCAGGTACCCGAATCCGTTCCCAGTGCGATTTTTACGCCTTTCTGTTCCATTTCCGGAAATTTCCCCACGCTGGAAGAACCAAGCGCAAACTTCAGTGAGGCGGCCGGACAGTGAACTGCATTTGTCCGGGTCACAGCAACCGTGTTCACATCCTCATCCGTCAGATGAATCATATGGACAAGGGTGGTCTTCTCGTCCAGGACGCCGAGATCGGAAAGATGACTGATAGGAGATTTTCCGTATTTTTCCATATAGGCATCGAACTCACTCTTATATACACACTGATGCATAAACAGCACTTCCTGATTTGCATCGGCGATTGCCTTTGCACCTTTGACGAGTTCGTCCGTGCAGTCCCCCATCCCGCAAAGCTGGGTTCCGGCATGCACTCTGCGTCCTGTTTTTCTGCCGTACCGGCTGATATTTTGTTCCATTCTCCCGAGAACTTCATCCGTTTTCTTTGTCAGAAACCAAAGTTCCGGCTGAAAAGCATCACCGGTACATTCCCCGACGATTCCTTTAATGCCGACCTCGTTTATGCCCTCGATAGAATCTTCCATAAAGAAGAGACTGCCCGTATCGGAAAAAGTGGTGGTCCCGTTTTTGATCATCTCAAGAACGGAAAGCCTTGTTCCTGCCACTTCAAATTCCGGGGCAAGATTCGGAAACTCATGACATTCGAATTTTGTCCATGTATCTTCCACGGTAAAGGAATCCGGTTCCCATCCTCTTGTGATATGCTGTCCTATATGCTCATGCGCGTCAATCAGACCGGGATGAACAATTCCTCCCTTACAGTCGAACTTTTCTCCTTCATACAAAGAAAGGATCTCTTCAGTCTTCCCGACTGCTTCAATTTTTCCGTCTTTTACTGCGACAGCTCCGTCCCTGATCACTCTTCTTCCGCTGTCCATGGTAATAACATATCCATGAATAAGGATTCTGTCCATTTTTGATTTTTCCATATTCTCCGCCTGCCTTTGTTGCAAACTGCTTACCTTTCATGAAAAACTTGTTATCTTTCCGTCAAAGTATACTAATTTTTGGTCCCTGATGTGAATAAAGAAAACAGAAATTTCATTAAAAAAACAGACATGTATAAAAAGAGCTGTTATCTGTATTCTTTTATTAAAGTATAGTCAGTTTACATAATACAAAAAGGCGGCACCCGGACCCCCAAAAGGCCCGAACACCGTCTTTCTCATTTGTTATTCTTTTCTGTTCAGACAATATTCCTTTTTTTCGTAGAAACTTCACGCTTTCGCTTCGCAGTAGATGCAGCGGTAGATCTTCTGCTCCCGGTTGGTAAGGCGGAATTTATGCGGAAGTTCCTGTTCCACGGAGGTGATGCAGCGGGGATTCTTGCACCTGATAACATTGGTAAGGATCTCCGGCATGCTGATGTCCTTCTTCTCCACGAGTTTTCCGTCCTTAATGATATTGACCGTGGCACCCGGGTCCACATAGCCGATCACATCAAGATTCACAGGGATACTGTCCGCCACCTTGATGATATCCTTTTTCCCAAGCTTTCTGCTCTGGGCATTTTTGATAATGGCCACCTGACACTCCAGGCTGTCAAGTTCCAGAAGATCATAAAGCTTCATTCCCTGGCCGGCTGTGATGTGATCGATCACCACACCGTTATTGATGGAATCTATATTCATTGCTCCGCCTCCTTTAAGAGTTTGAGAATCAGTGCCATCCGCATATATTTGCCGTTCAGCACCTGTTTGAAATAGCATGCTCTCGGGTCTTTGTCCACTTCCACGCTGATTTCATTCACTCTGGGAAGCGGATGCATGACCGTAAGGTCCTCCTTGGCATATTCCAGTTTCTTTGCATCCAGGATATAGCTGTCCTTCAGTCTCAGATAATCCTCTTCGTTAAAGAACCGTTCTTTCTGCACTCTCGTCATGTAGAGGACATCCAGCTTCGGCATGGCTGCCTCAAAATCTTTGGTCTGCTCATAGGGGATCTGCTTTTCCTTCAGACTCTCTTTCACATAGCCCGGAACCTTCAGCTCCTCCGGGGAAATAAATACAAACCTCACGCCGCTGTAGCGGGACATGGCGCTGATCAGGGAATGCACGGTCCGTCCGAATTTCAGATCACCGCAGAAACCGATGGTCAGGTCATTGAATCTTCCTTTTTCTCTCCAGATGGTCAGAAGATCCGCCAGCGTCTGGGTCGGATGATTGTGGCCGCCGTCTCCGGCATTGATCACGGGAACCGTCGCATTTAAGGACGCCACATAAGGAGCGCCCTCCTTCGGATGACGCATGGCAATGATATCCGCATAACAGCTGACGGTTTTGGCGGTATCCGCTACGCTCTCTCCCTTCGCTGCCGATGAACTCTTGGCCTCGGAAAAACCGATGACATTTCCGCCAAGCTCGTACATGGCTGCTTCAAAAGAAAGACGGGTTCTGGTGGACGGTTCAAAGAACAGCGTTGCCAGTTTCTTTCTCTTACATTTCTCTGCGTATTGATCCGGATTCTCGATAATATCGCATGCCGTTGCGATCAGTTCATCGATTTCCTCTACGGAAAGCTCCAGAATGTTGATCAGACTTCTCATTTTTCACCTCACTTGATCCAGGACTCGTCCGAAGGATTGTTGCGGAACTGCAGAAGCCGCTCCACATCCTCTTCTTTGATATAACCCTCTGCTGCCGCCTCTTTGGCAATCACGTCAAAGTTGGTAAGCGAAACATTCTTTACCTTGGCCTCTTCAAGTCTTGCGAGGCCCTTCGCCATTCCGTAGGTAAAGATCGACACAATGCCGAGCACCTCGGCTCCGGCCTCCCGAAGCACATTGACCACCTCGATCACGCTGCCGCCGGTAGAGATCAGATCTTCTACCACAACCACCTTCTGACCCGGGAGGAGTTTTCCCTCGATCTGGTTCTGACGGCCATGATCCTTGGCTCCGCTTCTTACATATCCCATGGGAAGTCCCATGATATGTCCCGTGATTGCCGCATGGGCAATTCCCGCGGTGGAGGTTCCCATCAGGACCTCTGCCTCCGGATAATTCTCACGGATCAGCTCACAGAGACCGTTCTCCACATCATTTCGTACTTCCGGTGCTGTAAGGGTCAGCCGGTTATCGGTATACACCGGGCTCTTAATTCCGGATGCCCAGGTAAACGGTTCCTCCGGACGGAAGAATACCGCTTTGATCTTTAATAAGTCCGTTGCGATCAGTTTTGAAAGTTCCATCATGTTCTCCTCTCTCAGTCACAGAATTCTTTTACACAGCGCTCATAGGCACTAACCGGGTCGTCTGCCTTCGTGATCGGACGTCCCACGACGATGTAGTCCGAACCGATCTCTTTCGCGGCAGCAGGGGTCATAACCCGTTTCTGATCTCCTGCATCCCCGTCTGCGAAACGGACGCCGGGAGTCACGGTAAGGAAGCTCTTCCCGCATACGTCATGCACCTTGCCTGCCTCCAGCGGGGAGCATACCACCCCGTCAAGTCCCGCATTCTTTGCGGTTTCCGCATAATGCATCACGACCTTGTCGATCGGCTCCCGGATCAGAAGATCCCGTTCCATGCTTTCCTGATCGGTGGAAGTCAGCTGCGTAACCGCGATGAGAAGCGGTCTGGTGCCGTCAGGCCTCGTAAGTCCTTCGATGGCCGCCTGCATCATCGCCGTGGTTCCTGCCGCATGCAGATTGGTGATATCCACATCAAGTTTTGACAGCACAGCCATGGATTTCTTTACCGTATTCGGAATATCATGCAGTTTCAGATCCAGAAAGATCTTATGCCCCCTCTTTTTGATTTCCCGGACAATTTCCGGTCCTTCCGCATAAAAAAGCTCCATGCCGATCTTGACAAAGGGCTTTCTTCCCGTAAAACGGTCAAGAAAAGCAAAAACCTCCTCTTTCGAAGCAAAATCACAAGCTACGATTACATCCTTACCCACGCGCTGCACCTCCTATAATATCCTTAATGTTCTCTATATTGTATTGATCGAGTGTGTCCGGAAGATCCCGGATAATGTCCCTCGCGGCATACGGATTCACAAGATTGGCAGCACCCACCTCAACCGCAGTGGCACCGGCCATCATCATTTCGAGTACATCCTCTGCCGTGGAGACGCCTCCCATGCCGATTACCGGGACTTTTACGGCTCCGGCCACCTGATACACCATTCGGAGAGCCACCGGGAAGATGGCCGAACCGGAAAAGCCGCCCATGGTATTGGCGATCACCGGTTTTCTTCTCCGAAGATCGATCCGCATCCCAAGCATCGTATTGATCAGGCTGATGCCGTCCGCTCCCGCATCTTCACAGGCTTTTGCCACGGAGACGATATCTGTCACATTCGGTGTGAGCTTCATAAATACCGGCTTCCGGGTTGCCTTTTTTACCGCCCGGGTCACCTCCGCGACCGCTTTCGGATCGGTTCCGAAACTCATGCCGCCGCCGTGTACATTCGGGCAGCTGACATTGACTTCAATCCATCCCACCTGATCACAGGCATCGATCCTTTCACAGGTATAGGCATACTCTTCCACGGAAAAACCGGAAACATTCGCCATGACGGGCTTATGAAACACTTTCGCAAGTTTCGGCAGTTCCTCGGAGATCACCTTTCCGACACCGGGGTTCTGAAGTCCTACCGCATTGATCATGCCAGCCGTACACTCGGCGATCCGCGGTGTCGGGTTTCCGAAACGCGGCTCCTTTGTGGTTCCCTTAAAGGAAAAGGTCCCCAGACAGTTGATATCGTAATACTGGGCAAATTCGTATCCGAACCCAAACGTTCCGCTGGCCGGGATCACCGGATTCTCCAGTTCAATCCCGGATAGATTCACACTTAGTCTTCCCACAGAATCTCCTCCTTTCTGAGTACAGGGCCTTCCTTACAGATTCTCTTATTGCCGGTGATCGTTTTGCAGGAACAGCCCATGCAGGCTCCGAATCCGCATCCCATCCGCTCTTCAAAGCTCATCTGTCCGGTGGTTTCCGAAGCTTTATAAAGAGCCCGGAGCATCGGTTCCGGACCGCAGGCGCAGAAATCAGAATACGATATCTCCCTGAGGACATCTGTCACAAATCCTTTGATTCCGTACGTTCCGTCCACGGTGGTAACCCTTACCTCCGTCCCGAGCTCCCGGAACTCTTTTTCATAGAAAACCTCTTCTTTTGTATTGAAACCAAGGATCACACTGACCGTTTTTCCTTCCTCCCGGAGTTTCTTCGCGAGATAGTACATCGGCGGAACCCCGACACCGCCTCCGACGATCACCGGGCAGTCGCCGATCGTGCTCAGATCATACCCGTTTCCAAGCCCTGTGAGCACGTCGAGCACCGTTCCCTTTGGCATCGTGCTCATAGCCTCCGTGCCTTTTCCCACCACCTTGTAAATGATGGTCAGCTCGTCACCGTTCACGTCGCACACGGAAATCGGGCGGCGGAGGAAAAAGCCCTGAAGCTTTATGTTCACGAACTGCCCGGGCGCCGTGACAGCGCAGAGGTCACCTTTCAGAACCATCTTATATACATTGGCTGTAAGTGGTTCATTTTCGATTATTTCTAAAAATACCTGTTTCATAAATAACCCTT
>JAZUHZ010000036.1:0-11832 GCA_045642005.1 Candidatus Avilachnospira sp. | reverse complement strand
GAAATCGAAAACATTGAAAATATGGAAGTCATCGGCGAGCCCGGCGAAGTCGCGGAAATCGCAGACGTCGCGGAGCCCGTAGATCCCGTTCTTACGGGAGCCGGCGAAAAGACCGCCACGCCGTCCGTCTTTGCCTCTCTCGGCGACGCAAAAGCCTACGCGACCGGACTTCCGAACGACCGTCAGGAAATGGCCGCAGACAGTACCTCCCCCTATTCGATCGTGGACGATCTGGAGGCCGGTTCCGTGGGATACATGGACGACAGCATCGCCCTCGTGGGAAGTGCCCTTTCCTCCGCCTATCTGGTCCTTACCTTTGCCGACGGAGAGACCGAAAAATATCTGGATATCCGCACCATCGACAACGCGCGCGGAGAAGGCGACAAGCAGAGCGGTTTTAACCTGACCGCGGAAAACGGGGAGCAGATCTCCGGTCTGTACGGCAACTTCACCTTACGGATCATCGATGACGATCCCTATGAGCCGGCCAAAGTCTCTTTCTCCGAAACCGACTATTATCCGGAGGACGGATATTTCACCGTCACGGTACAGAGAACCGGCAATTTCACCGGCATGTCCACCGTCATGCTCGATACCGAGGACATTACGGCACAGAATACAAGAGATTACTCCAAAGTTCACGCGCAGGTGATCTTCGGCTTCGGCATCTCGGAACGAAAGGTCAAGATTCCGGTCGTCAGCAGCTATCTGACCGAAGATGTTTCCTTCCGCCTCAAGCTCCAGGAGCCCGGCGACTGTGTGCTGGGAGAAAACGATACCGCAATCGCCCATATCCGCCCGGAGGATACAAGCTTTGACGTGGAGGCGCTGTTAGAGAATCAGGGCGAGGATTCTGTCGCGGAGGAAGAAGCCGCGCTCCTTTCCGGAACCGGAAGCATCAACCTCAAAGATGTCCTGTACGGAGACGCCCTGGATCTCGGGGATGCCGCCTACAGTACCGGCTGCAACGGATCCGGTTCCTATTCCCAGCAGAGCGGCTCCAGCTGGGTGCTTTATGCCAAGGACAGCTGGCACAATGTCTCCAGCTGGGCGCACTTCTCCTTAGGAGAACAGCACTATGACTATCGCGGTATGGAGGTTCAGTGGACCCGTTCCTCCGGAACGCCGAACTACGGATGGACCAAGTTCGAGTATTATGATCACGACGCGGCCGCCTGGAAAAACTTCTATTATAAGAGCACGGAACGCTGGGATAATGATACTGACCGGTATTATACGGAAAAAGGCGTCAGGAGTCTTCGCGAAGTCTATTTCTGCATCCGAAGAGAAGGCGGATGGACCGGCACCAGCCCGAAGCTGACCATCTCAAAGCTCCGTCCGATCCTCCGGCCGTTCGAGATCGGACTTCTCGCTTCCGATCCCGTAACGTTCCTTGACAATACCGGAAGCTACCGGAAGAACACCGAGATCCCCGGCATGGAAAAAGAAAATGTCACCGAGCTAATAAACTCCAATGACAATACGCTCATCACCACCTCCGGTCACAGCATCACCGTCAAACTGAACGATGCTTCCTTTGCGACCTATATTTCCGGACTGGAGATCGTGAGCTGGGACGGGACAAAATCCAAAACCATCGCATCCGGCTACGGCGAAAATACCCGCAGCATCTCGCTGGATATCACCAACGACCTGATCCGCAACAATTTAAGCTATGTCAGTTTTTCCGAGATCGGCGGCGGCCTGGGAGACTACGGAAAATTCAAGGTGCGGGCGATCGTAAAGCCCAAAAAAGCAACGGTACAGGTCAAAAAAGACAGCCGGTACACGGTGTTTGTGGATAATGTCACGCTTTCCTCCGGTGAGTCTGACGCGGACCACTGGGTATATCACTGCAATGTCGGTGACTGCCTCCGGTACCATCTCCGCCTCTCGGATGAGGCCGCCGGTACCTTCACCTGGAATCAGGTACGGATCAATCCGGTGCGTCCGCAGGGAAAGCCCTACGCCGTCTTCCGGGAAAAGGCATCCGACGGGAGCAGCCTCGACTATGCCTATGACGTGATCAGGGCCAGCGAGACGGAGATCGTCCCGACCGTCACCAAAAAGGACAACCGCCTGATCGTCCGGGTGAAGGAAAGCGATGTGTCCTACTTTGACACGTCCGTCGGCATCTTCAAAAATCCGTATGAAAAAAGCGGAGATTACCGCGACTATATCATCGATGACAATGCCGACCGGATTCCCGGAAAAGAATATATTCTCACGGCAAAGACCTCGGTCAGCCGGCAGATCCCTGTCTGGAAAGAACAGTACTCGACCGGTCCCGAGTTTTCGCAGACCGAATTCTGCTTTACCGGCACCACGGAAGTGGATACCAATGTCCTGTATCTGACCCACGGTCAGACCTTCAGTATCAAATTCACCATCGAAGGCACCGTCTACTATGACGAGACCGTGCTCGGCGGCCAGACGGCAGCCGAAAGCTGGTACCCGGCGAGCGGCGCCTACTACGTGGTGGACAGCCTGCATTACGGCGTGGCGGACGCAAACGGACATTTCCAGACCATTCCGTTTGAAGGCATCGTCGGAGACTATGTCCGGTGCCGTCTCTCCTGCAACGGAAGCACCGTCTACCGTACCCTGCGTCTCCAAAGACCGTATTATGTGGATGTGCCCGACCCGTATGACCTGGATCCCGAGGGAAACCCGCATAAAGTCGGCTGCTGCTACAATACCGAAGGAAATATCGTCATTACCTCGGTAAGCTCCGACAGAGTGCGGTTCGGCACGGTCCGGGCCCAGAACATCCTGAGCGGGATCTCCGGAAATATTTCCATCAACGGAAATGCAACCATCATAACAGCAAACCTTCAGCTCACCGATCCCAAAACAGGAAAAGCCTACGCGTATACCTATACGGATGAAAAAGGCGTCGAGCACACCGTGACCGAGAACGTGACGGATGTGAAGTTCCTCGTGGTCGATCCGCTCACGCATAAACTGAAGAGCACGTACGATGCCAAACAGAACCCGAACAACCCGAAAGAGTGGACCTTCTCCCAGGCATTTGAGACGGGCTACTATGCGCAGTACCGGAGCGGAGATCTGCTCTTTGCGAAGATGCTCACCGACCGGAAGTCGGGCGACGGCACCGGCCTCAGTGTCTGCGAGTATGCTCCGGTCAATACCGGCATCGTCTTTACGGAGCCCAATCCGGAAAGCCCGAAGATCGTAGACATCAAGTTTAATACCAGTGAGTTCTGCTCTCTTCCGATCATCGGAAAACTGACCACGTTCGTGAACGCGGCGGGTCTTTCCTTCGGCATCGACTCCACCCCCACCGGCGGCGTGAGGATCTTCTTCGGAAAGCAGATCAAGCCGCAGGAAAGCCATTTCGACGGCAACGGAAAGATCACCTCCGACACCGGTTTCTCCTACGGGATCAGCGATGTGACCAAGATCAAGGACATCTTCAAAGATATGTCCGGCCTGATCAGCACCTTCGGCGAAAAGAACAAGCTCGGGGCCATGGCCCTCGGCGTTCCGGCCTGGAGCATCCAGCCCTTTGCCGGCGTCTACTTTGAATTCTCGGTATACCACGACGCGGAAGGCCCGGTGGAGATCAAATACCTCTTCACCGGCGGCGGCGGATACATCGGCATCACCGGTGCGTTCCGGTATACCTACTACATGCTCGTCTGCGGCGTGCCGGTCTATGTCGGAGGCGATGTTTCCCTGACGCTGCTCGGGGAATTCGGTGTTGCGCCCGATGCGGGCACGCAGATCCCGTTCAACGATCCGGATCAGGAGCTGATCGACAGCCTGATCAAAAACTCTCATTTTGAATTCATTTTCCGGTCCGTTCTGATCGCCAACGCCTATGCCGGCGTCGGCATCTGCGGAACCGTGGGCATCCGCGGAGGCTTCCAGCTGACCCTCAACTTCATCTGGAACCCGACGATCAAACGGGCCTACCCGGATATGCGGGAAGTGGGATTTGCCGTGACCGGCGGAATCAAGTTCTGGGTCGATGCGATCCTTCTCTCCATTCCGATCCCGGTCTACACCTGGGACAACTGGCTGAAGCTCGGCTATTTCGCAGACCTTGATAAAAAGCAGGGAGAAAACGGATCTCTTCTGGGCGCGGTATCCGGTGCGGAAATCATGAAAAAGAGACGTTCCGGGATCCCCGCTTCCTATGTGGCCAATGAACCGGACGGAGAAACCGGGGAAGACCCCGCGCTCCTCGGCGCAAAGCCGATCAGTGAGCAGCTCCGGTATTCGATTGAAGAAAACAAACTGATCCTCGACGGATATGACGACCCGCAGCAGAAGCTTCTGAACTATACGGACGCGAGCGGTAAAGAAAAGATCCTGATGGTCTATCTGGAGGACGATCTTACCCGGGGAGGGGACGAAAGAACCCGTCTGATGTATACGGTCTATGACGTCGAAAGCGACCAGTGGTGGGAAGAGCCGAAGGTAGTCTCCAATGACGGCACGGCGGATTTTGCACCAAATCTCTGCGATGCCGGAGACCGGATCGTCCTTTCCTGGGCTTCCAGAAACAGAGAATGCGCCATCGGGGAAGATGCGGCCTATGCCGATTACCTGTCCAGTCTGGAGATCTTTACCGCGGATTTCGAAAAGGACACGGAGGACGTGAAGAACATCCTGCAGCTGACCCGTGACAAGTGCTATGACACCACGCCGAAGGCCTTCTTCGATTCCGAAACAAAGGATATCGTCCTTACGTATCTGAAGGCGGATGTGCCCGCGGCGATCACGGACGCGGAAGACCTTCTCCGGGCCAGCACCCCGGAGCTCAACCGTTCGGAAGTCATGTACATGCTGTACGACGGAACGGAAAAGAAATGGGTAACCGACCGGTATTTTGATGCCGAGGTGGCGGACGGCGTGGACAAGGATCTTCTCCTTTCCGCCTTCGGCGGACAGCGGTTCCTGGCCTCTCCGCTTCCGGAGGAAGGCATGAACGATCCGGCCATTGCCGATCTCGACGTGTCCATGGTGAGCATGGTCACCTATACGAGGGAGCAGCTGGAGGCAGAAAGAGCTTCTTTCGAAGAACTGCCAAAAGACACCGACCCCTACAGCAGTGTTTACGAAGAAACTCTGCGGTCCGTTCAGGCCCGGTCTGACAGTATCGGGGATGCCGTCCTCCTTTCCGAAAAGAACATGGGCATCTTTGCCTATTCGGTCGACACCGACGCGAATCTGGCCACCGACAGTGACCGGGAAATCTACGCGCAGACCTATGACTTTGCGGAGCACCAGTCCGGAAAGCCGATCCGGATCACCCGTAACCAGGTGAACGATTCCCAGCCGCAGATCGCACACTGCGAAGGAAAGGATTACCTCTGCTGGCTTTCCGACGGAAAACAGATCCGGTATATCGACCTGACGACCCTTCTTCTGGAAAGCGAGGGCGGTGAATATACCGGGGAGGCGGCAATCGCCGGCATTGATGTCAGTGAAGGCCTGGAGGAGGGCGCGGAAATCTCCAGCTTCCGTGTCTTCTCACGGTTTAATAACCGGATGGCGGCCGAAGAAGCGACGGCGGCCGGACGGGACGGTCTCTGTGATATCTACCTTGCATGGCAGGGAAGATCGGAGACGGTGGCGGGCACCGAGTTTGCCGAGGATATTTATGTCTCCGCATTCTCCCTCTCCTCCGATGCATCCGATGTGAACCAGGGCTCCTGGTCCGGTGCGGTCCGTATGACCTACAACGGAAAACTGAACGAGATTCCGGAGTTTGCGGCGCTTCCCGGAGACGAAGTCATGATGGTCGGCAACCGCTTCAATCTGAATTCCCGGGAAGCCGGGGATCTGTATGAGACCACGGATGTGGAACTCGTGGAAATGACCTATGAGCCTTCGGCCCTTCTTACCGTGGACGATATCCGGATCGACCGGTATCCGGAAGGGGAAGGCGATGAGTTCAACGTGTCCGTAAGCATCCGGAACAAAGGCTTTAAGGATGCCGAGGGCTTCGCTCTGCTCATGTATATTACCGCCGGGGAGGACGTGAAGGAGTCGGATATTATCCCGATTGAGAGCCATTATCCGGACAATCTGAAACCCGGCGAGATCGCGGTACTGGATATTCCGGTCACGATCACGAAGGAAATGTATGACCGGAGAAGCGAGTTCACCGTACTCTCGCTCATTCTTGACAAACAGGGAATCGCCCTGGAGGAATACCTCCTGGACGACGAGAAACTGGATTCCGAGCTGTCCGGACTTTCGGCAAAACAGGACGGTGACGAGTTTGTCATCACGGGAATCATTGCCAATCAGTCCCCGGTATTCTTCGGCGACGACGAAACGCTCCGGATCTTTGAAAACGGAAATCCGAAGAATATTCTCGCCGAGTACAAGGTTTCCGAGCTCGGCATCAATAAGTACGGCATGTTCGAGGCCCGGGTTCCCGCGGTCGAGGAACTCTGCGGCTACGGTTACGAGGACCTCGGCGTTGTGATCCTTGACCAGAGCGGAGCCCCCTGTTCCGACTATGAGTTCATCCGGGCTTATGTGGAGTATCCGTTCCACCTTACCGTCAACGGGCTCACCGACGGCGCAGGCCTCACGGTCAAAGCGGACGGGAGCCTTTCCCTCACTGCCGCCTATGCGCCGGCGGAATTCTTCCGGAACGCGGGCGTCAAGTATTCGGTCGATGATACCAGCATCGCGTTTGTGGAAAACGGAAAGCTGATCGGCAGAAGCGAGGGAACCACACGGCTTCACATGACCGTGGATCCCTATGGCGGCGAGATCGATCTCATCATTACGGTAGGTCCGGGGACCAAAAAGAAAGATCCCGTATCCGGCGGCAGCGGCGGCAGTACCTTAAGCATCCCGCAGGGACCGAAGAGTGCCGCCCGGATGATCGGACGGTGGGTGCAGAACAGCAGCGCGAAAGAAGACTGGTCGTTCCTTACCTCCGACGGGAAGAAGTTTACCGGATGGGGATACATCTCGACCGTCAAAGGCTGGGATTACTACCACATCGGAGAAGACGGCATCATGGATTACGGCTGGTACTATGATGAGACGGAGAAGAAGTGGTATTACCTGAAAGAGATTCATGACGGCACCTTCGGCGCCATGGTGAGAGGCTGGCAGCTGGATGCCCAGGACGGCCGCTGGTACTATCTGGATGAACAGAACGGTGCCATGAGGACCGACTGGATCAAACTCCGGGGAATCTGGTACTATCTGAATCCCACGGCAATTGCGCCCACATGGCAGCAGAGTACGGACGGCACCTGGATCTATCAGGGTTCCGGAAGGCCGTACGGATCGATGTACGCCGACGAGATGACGCCGGACGGGTACCGGGTGAATGCCGACGGTGCCTGGGTACAGGAGTGAACATCAGAAAACGGAGGACGGTTCTTTCAAAGAACCGTCCCTCTTTTTTCCCCACGGACTGACCCCACTAAACTTTGGATACCCAAAAAACCAGGAATATAAATACGAACGTTTTGCAACTTTCATCCGAGATGAATATAAAAATCGAAGAGAGGAAACGCTGCTTATTCGCGATACGGAAAATGATGTCTATGAATGCGCTGGCCAATGAAAATGCCGACGAAATCTGTATCAATCTGCTCATGGGCCATAAAGAAACAACCGTTCAGCAGATTTACAGCCACAAAACCCTGGCCCAGTTAAAAGAGGCCATTCTGAAACTATGGTAAAAAAATCCCATCAGCCGGTTAAGCTGGTGGGATTGCGTTTTGTCTTGATTCAAGTCTGTCTCACTAAAACTCATCTTCCGGCGAGGTTAAGGTTCCGCTATAAATCGGAGACATCCAACTCAGCGCCGAAAGACTATATATCGTTTTAATAATTTCTGCCTCTTTTTGTCCTTTCCATCTGGGCTTCCACGATAAGATATGATCAAATATATCGCGATCTGAAGGCGTGCCGTTTGAATTCAGTAATTCATCATAGGAAAACAAAACCGTTGCAACCATTTCTGCCTGATCCGTGCGTTGTATTCTGCTCAGTAAATCAACTGCCAGGTCGGCTTTTCTTATTTCGTCGCTGCTGAACTGATCATAAGGCAACGAAAAAGAAGGAGAAACAACCGTCTCAATCATCTGGCCAAGCTGCCGCTCCGTCATCAGATTTGCGTTTGATAAAACAGTCAACGCCTCATGAACTTCTTTTGCATACGGTCCATAACTTCCCTCAACGAAGTTGAAACCGGTTGGAATTCCCGTACGGGTTAACACATAACATACTTTTTGAAAAATAGTTCTTCCAACGCTCAAAGAGTATCTATCCTGATTTAACTTCTGAACTACATAGAGGATTAACAGCCAGTACTTGTTGAACGGTAACTTCTTGTTCCCGATAACTTCTTTGGGAGAACGGATTACATTGTCTCGCAAAAATCCTTCAGATAACTCTATGGGATTTGTGCCATACGGCGCATAAACCTCAATATCAATGGGCAGATCGGACAGTTTGTCATACATCAGTGGTCCCACAATTGACCAGGTAAGTCCACCGTTTCCACAGCCCAACGGAGGAAACGCAATTGATGTAATTCCTAATTTCCCGTAGTTTTCTCTGAACCAATCCAGACCCTTTACAATGTACGAAAGCTTTGAGGGTGAACGCCAGTGATCCTTTGTCGGAAAATTCAAAATGGATGCTCCGCTCAAATCGCTGTAATAATATGGCTGTCCCGGTTTTACTTCACCCTTGCTGCATAACTGCACATACTCCTTAAACATTAAAGGATATCTGTTCTTAAAATCAAGCGCAATTCCTTTACCCATTACACCAACACAGTTGACTGTATTTACAAGCGTCTTTGAGGAACTATCAAAAATGTTTCCGATCCTTATTTCCATCCCGTTCACCTCCTCACCTGTAAAAAACACTCGGCTTAATTGATATCTGACGGTCAAATCCATAAGCTGTCAGAATGTTTGCCGCTTCCTCTGATACAACACACGCCCCAACAATATATTCATATGGAACCTGGTAGGGAACCAGCACCTCAGCACATTTTATTGCTTTTCGGTTACTCTGTTCAAAAGTATCTGCGTGTATCCATGATTGGGCATATATTTTATCAAAATCCAGTTTTCTTATTCCCTCTTCAGCTGAATAAAAGCGTACAAGATGCGTTGCTGCATTGCGGTCTGAAACAACACAATCTTCTATATTTAATACCTCTGCCGAAAGAGCAAGGATACAAAGGCTGTCGGCCTGATCTTGCCTTCGATATAGCATTGGATTGTGATAGGTAAAATAAAGGTTCGCATAATCATGCAGCTTAAGACCACCTGGAATCTGAACATCTTTGCGGCGCGATTGAACGTCACTCAAAGCTATAGATGTATGATGGATTTTTTCGGCAGTATTATAACATAAGATGCCATTCCGGATTATTGAAGGAATGTTATCTAAAGGGGTAATGTTATATAAGTGTTTATGTTTTGTGATTTGATAAAAGGAGTCTGCCGTACTCAATTTCAAAATCTCCCTGCTTATAAATAAAGCCGCACTATCCGATCTGATTATAACAGGCCCTTTACAAATTTACAATGGAATTGCGACTGTATGTCTGACATAATTCTTCTCTTTCATCATAGCCCGGACTGCTGGTTATCAACTGCCTGCACTCGTTGTAATACTCGTTGTACATTATTCCACCTTTTTCTTTTCGTTGCCGAAACGCAGACAGTTTGCGGGGTTTTACAACTTTCTTTTTGGGATATCCTCAATTTTCTTCCGACTATTAGCTTAAAAGCCCTGATGACAAGGCATCTGACAGAGATCCGGGAAAATGTCCACAATCCCCGGAAAGTCAGATCCCAGACTGCTAATCCATCTGTCTTTTTGGCGTTGAAAAATGTGCCGGATTGCGCCATAATTATCTTGAATGCTGATTTTGTCTGAGGATTCTGCCTTCAGACACGTTTTTCTCTGGAGCAAATCGGCGCTGATTTCAGCTTAACTTAACGGTATTGGAACCGTCCCAATGTATTCCTTCGGATGTTCTTTTTTAAATTCTTCTAAGAACTCATATTTTCGTTCTGGAATACCGCTTAAATCGTGACAATATTTCGTTTCTCTATAGTCATCCATCACATTTCTCCATTATTTCTCTAAAAGCGCGCACAAGTGTATCAATGTCTTCTTTAGTTAATTCATCGTACGTTCCCGTTCCCTCTAAGGTCCCAATTACTTTTTCTTTTAGGATAGGTTCCCAACTATCATTTTCGCTCATTCTTTTTCATTCATAAATTAGTGTCTGCTCGCCAATAGGTGAAAATTTTCACTGAAGGCCTTACCCAGGACCCTCGGTCCCGTTTCAGCCTTCAAAAATGATATAGTGTTCCTTCTTTTCGGAGAATTCATCCGAAATGAAATAAAGCACAAAAAAAGTGTTGAGTGGCGCAGCAAAGAGATTGGTTACCAGAACAGACAGGGCGATCTCTGACAGCGCAGTTTCCTGCAGCTTTGCCATGATAAGACCTGCTCCAAAGCACCTTTTATCTCTGCTTGGGAACCTTTCGACCTCATTGCGGTCGACATTGTCCTGATATTCCTCTTTGGTTGACTTCCTTCCGGATGGTCTTCCGAGTTTCGGACCCGACATCGTGATCTTCTTCTCTTTACAGAAGCTCCGGTTGTCTCTGGTCCGGTAGATCTGATCCACGAGGACTCTCTTCGGGTAATGTCCGGTACGGCTCTTATACCGTTCCACCGCATCCTGAAAGACCGAGCTTTCATTGTACGGATCAAAGGAGATCCTTTCCAGCCGGCCATAGCCGTTTTCATCAATGCTCACATCGTACTTGGCACCAAACTCCGTCGGAGCCTTGGCCTTTCCCCGTATGATCGGCCGGATATACGGCTGCGAGATGCTGACGATCCGGGTCTCGACCACATGGGTCTTGTTATCGAACATGTACTTCTGCTGTTCGTACAGAAGGAGGATC
The DNA here is from genome assembly GCA_045642005.1 of Candidatus Avilachnospira sp. Lineage (GTDB taxonomy): Bacteria > Bacillota > Clostridia > Lachnospirales > Lachnospiraceae > Avilachnospira. Next base: position 877 of record JAZUHZ010000036.1, on the reverse strand, counting down.
GTGAGATAACTGTTGATGTACTTCCGCTCCATGGCATAGCCGGCGGCCATGTATCTTTCCAGATATTCAAGGTCCCGCTTCACGTACCCGAGCTGTTTCCGGACCGTTGCACGGATCTTCTTGGCGGTTCTCTTCTTTGCCTTTGCCAGTTCCAGATAGGCTTTTCTGGCAACCTGACGGTAGGTACGCGGCTTTTTCCACGGATGATAGGTCCTGTTGAAGAAATCGATCATCTCTTCCAGCTTTTCCCTTGCTTCATTCAGAAGGGAGAAGTCCTGGGGATACCGGATATTGGAAGGTGAGCATGTCGCATCCAGAATCATGGTCCCGAGGTTATCGATGCCTTCGGCAGCCGCCCTGGCATCCTGCGCGTTTTTACTCTCGTTTTCCGGAAGGTGTTCCCCTGTCGGAGTCAGACCTCTGATCACCGCTTCGTTGGCCTTCATAAGTTCGGCAGCGGAGATCCTTTTCCGAAGATCCACAAGTACGGTTGGCTTGATCGGGACATCCGGTGTATAAGCCGTCAGACCCATGAAGTACTGAAGGTAAGGATTTTCGTTCAGTTCCTGGATCAGCTTCCGGTCACTGAGCTTTTTGTACTTCTGGATGATCCTTACAGCCAGTGCCATGCGATAGGGAATCGCAGGTCTCCCTCTTCTGGAAGGGAAGAGCGAGATGTAATCCGCTTCCATTTCACTCCACGGGACCCTGTCCGCAAGCTGGACCCATTCATTTTGGGGATCGAGCTGGAAACCGCAGGACTGATTGAAGTCGCTGATGGATATCTGATGGTTTTCGCGATTTTTGGGCTGATACATGGTATTTTTCTCCATTTGGTGCAAAGGAATCTGAATTATTTCAATATTTCCATGCATCC
>JAZUHZ010000035.1:0-2267 GCA_045642005.1 Candidatus Avilachnospira sp. | reverse complement strand
TCGAGACCTATGGCTTTCAGCTCTCCGGTTTTCTTTTCGGATGCCGGCACCGGCTCTCTTTCCGTTTCTTCGCTGTACTCGCAAAGGATCGAGGCATAGTACTTTCCCGATGCCTCCATGGTGACCGTTACGGACTTTATGACATGGTCCTTCTCCATCTTCCTGTGAAGCTTTATCTTTACATTTCCGATCTTCGGAAGCCGGAGCATCCCGTTCTTCCGGCTCTCTTCGCTTTCGGTGAGCTTTATGTTCCCGTTCACCACATTTGTCGTATAGCTTCTCTTCGGGTCTTTTTTACTTTTGTATTTAGGGTATCCGGTTTTTGCGTCACGGAAGAAGTTCCGGAATGCTGTTTCCAGCTGCAGCTGGACATTCGAAAGGGCAAGGCTGTCCACCTCTTTCAGCCATTCATTCTCCGCCTTCAGGTGGGCCGGCGTATTCCGAAGGGATTTTCCGGTCTTCTCATAGTGTTCTTTCTTTTCGGTAAGGAGGGCGTTATAGACATAGCGGGTACAGCCGAATGTCTTCGCTAACAGCACCCGCTGTTCGGCATTTGGGTAGATACGGTATTTATACGCGATGTTCCTTTTCTCTGTCAATCTTTCTCTCCCTGAGATTCGATGTACTTCCTGATCACTTCGATCGTTGCTCCGCCTGTCGTTATGAGGCAGAAGCTCTTCGACCAGAAACTTTCCTTCCAGAGTTTTTCCCGGATCCCGGGGTACTCTTTTTTGATGAGACGGGAGCTTGCGCTCTTATAGGCATTCAGGAACTTTGTGAGTTCCGTCTTCGGGTGGGCGGAAAACAGGACATGGACGTGGTCGATGTCATGGTTCCATTCTTTCAGGGTGATGTTGTAGGAAGGCGCGATATACTGAAAGATCTCCTGCAGTCTTTCGGAGATCGTGTCATCAATGACTTTTCTCCGGTATTTCACCACGAGGACAAGATGATAATTCAGGCTGAACACTGAATGATTGTTTGACTCAAGATCTATCATGATTTATGCCTTTCATATTTATAATACTGATTATACCATATTTCCATACAAAAGGCTATCATTCTTTCAGAAAAAGCTGATGTAATTTCATATCCCGGCAAGGAAATCTCAGACCGAAGTTCCCGGCAATTCATCCCCTCCTTGCAGAAGAAGGGGACTTCTTGCTGATTATGTTAAAAGCGCAGCAGAAAACTCTGCAGCGCTTTTATAAGAAACATATGAAAAAGGCCGGTAACTGCCTCTCCCATCAAACATATTATGAGAAGCTGGCGGTCACTTCCGTCACTCTCACATTGCCGGCAGAACACGGGGCACAGAGCGCCAGACGGTAGGACGCATATTTCATGCCTCCTTCGGGGATTCTGATCTCCTCCTCATTGGAGAGGATTTCTCCCCATCCGGCTCCTCTGAGAGCCTCTTCCGTTTCCGCAAATTTCCACTGAACCTCCAGGGTTCCTTTTCCCTGATACTGCGCCGCAGCGCTCAGCTTTGCAGCTGCCGCTCCTTCCGGAACGGAAAGCGCCTCGCTCTCATAATATTCCTTCGGTCCTTTGTCAAGAAGGTTTCCCGGATGTACTGTAGAAAGGCCGTGAGGGCCTACGGAAGGAAGCAGTGTGCAGCGATCCTGTTTGAGGCCGTCCGGACCGCCATAGAAGATCACGGAATTACTCCGGTGGTTTCCAAGCTCTTTATGACTTGCGATGACCAGGTCTGTATATCCGTCTCCGTTAAAGTCTCCCGCGATACAGCCGGAACCGCTGTGGTTGAACAGCGTATAGTTATTCCGGTAATTGAAATGTCCGTGGTCATTGACAAACACGTAGCTCAGGAGATCTCTCGTCCTTCCGTTATTGTAACAGGTCGCATAGAGATCCAGCCAGCCGTTTCCGTTGAAATCTCCGGCCGTCACCGCGTTCGCGCAGTGGGTGGGAAGCATGGTCTTCCGGCTGTCCGAATACCCTTCGGGACCGCCCCAGTAGATACTCAGATAGGACTCATAATATGCTTTTTTCGTCTTGATATAGTGATGGCTGATGATCAGGTCCGGATACCCGTTTTTATTGAGATCCGCGACGGTGCAGTTGATGGCACCGGGCGCATTCAGTTTCTGACACCTGTCCGGACTGAACCCGTCCGGTCCGCCGAAATAGATCAGCGCATACGGCAGATCATGGGTACCGACAAAGAGATCCAGCCAGCCGTCTCCGTTAAAATCCGCGGTAAACATCCACCGGACTTCGCCATAGCTCCATGCCAGTTCCTTTTC
>JAZUHZ010000034.1:0-2483 GCA_045642005.1 Candidatus Avilachnospira sp. | reverse complement strand
GATACCCGGTACAGGGCAATCTCCAGACCGCTGCATGGAATTCCGCCCTCGTCCACGTAGCTCATGGACAGAGAGCATTTCTTCGTAAGATCGATTGTTTCCTTCGCATCCGCGGTGTTGGCTGCCAGCGCCGGCAGACTGAACACCAGGATCAGAAGGAAGGTCAGGATACTGATTCTTTTCATGGTCTTTTTCATATTTCCCCTTCGATCGAATCAAATGAACTAAACAATACGTTATAACAGGAACAGGAGACCGCACATGAGTAAAGCTCCCAGCGCATAGATCGGGGCCGTACCGATGCCGCCGGTCATGGGAAGCTCGGAACCCTTTGTATTCGTTACTAAGACATCGACAGTTTCCGAGATATCGTTACTAAACGTAACCGTCGGCTTATCTATCGTTGAATAATATCCCTTTACAGGAACTTCCGTGATCGTATATGTGCCCTTTTCAAGATTCTGATATGTATAGGTCCAGTCATTTGCAGCTGAAAGCTCCTGCTGACTCTGACCGTCAACGGTCACGACAGCGTTGTCTTTATGCAGCTGGATATAAACCTTGTCTGCTCCGGGTGAGTCTGTTCCTGCCCACTGTTTCTGAACCTTGATAGAATACTGAATCTTTTTATTGGTTACTTCTACTGAGGCCACATTGTTATTAAATGACACCTTGGCCATCTTTACCTCATTGCCACCGAGGTAAACGGTTTCTTCCGGTGAATAACTGGTCGTGTATCCTGCTACAGATGATGTCTCCATGACATAATAGGAAGAAGTTACGTCCAAAGCCGAATCATATTTACCTGTCCAGGAATTTACCGCTTTGAGCGTGAGTTCTGAATCCGGTACTAATTCAACAGTATCCACATCTCCGGGTGTAACTGTCTTATAGAGTTGCACTTTGATATCGTCAGCTCCCACCGGTGTTTCCGGATCCCAGATCTTCTTTACTGTAATCGTCGGTATTCTGGTATTTGTTACCTCTACCTCTGCAACGCTATCTGTAAATACAGCCTTTGCCATTTCTACAGGATCAGACGAACCATCTATGACTACAGAAACTTTTTTACCTTCCGGATAGCTGATCGAATAACCGTCTACAGCCGTTTCTTTAATATAATAGTAATGATTTTCGGAAAGTTCCGGAAGAGCTGAAAAGCTATTCGTCCATCCACTGCCACTCAGTACGATGTCATCCTTTCCGGATACCTTTTCAACAATTTCAGTTCCTCCATTATTAGCTGCAGGAACTTTTGTCTGATAAATGCTGACCGTAACACCACTTGCATCTTCAGGCACTGCAGGTGCCCATACCTTTTTCACTGTTACAAACGGTTTCTTTGTATTCGTAACACTTACTGTGGCTTTATTTCCTGTAAACTCAGCTTTTGCCATTTTCACAGAATCAGATCCCAATACAACCTCTGTTTCAGGACTATAGATTGCCTTGTAATCTTCGATCTCTGTTTCCCCGACATAATAGGAATAGCCGGAACGAAGAGAAGGCAGATCCTCATAAGTCACCTTCCACTCATTTCCAGCATTCAGTTCTTTCTGAGAACCTGCAACCAGTTCAACGGTATCCGCCTCTCCGGCAGCGGATGCCTTATCCTTTGTCCGATAAAGATTCACATAAATACTGGTTCCCGACGGAGCAGAAGGATTCCAGTACTTCTGCACCGTGATCGACTGATTCTCAATGACGGTATTGGTAACAGTCACAGAAGCCTCATCATCTTCAAAGGCAACCTTCGCCATAGATACAGGATCTGACGAACCATCGATCTTAACTGTGACCACATCCGTATCGTAATCCATGTACCATTTATCTTCCGTTCCCGCTTCCATAATGTAATAAGAGTAACCGGAAGGAAGAACCCTAAGGCCAGAGAAAGTTCCTTTCCAATCGCCGGAAGCCGCAAGTGTAAGATCCGAAACCTTTTCAACAATCTCTGTATCCCCTGTTCCAGTCGCAGGTGTTTTGGTCTTATATAAGTCAACCTTTACAGATGTTGTTCCTTCCGGCACTGCCGGGCTCCAGGATTTCGTTACATGAATCTGCTGTAAGATGGGCTCATTTTTAACGACTAAAACGGTAGAGGAATTCTTTTCATAGATAGTAAAATCTGTTCCGCTTGATTGATCATTGGTCGTCCCTACGAGCGTTACATACCTGCTGTTCCCTTTTAATTTACCACCTTCAATAGTAAATACTGTAGCATTGCTACTTTGACCAGCAGAATTAAGGGTTGAATCCTCAATCCTTAAATACCTACTATTTGACTGATTTTGTAACTTAAAACTATTATCACTTACTTTTATAGCTTTCCAATACTGTTTCTTGGAATTCTCATTATTGGCTTCTCTTACAATAGAATTGGAATCACCTACTGCTAACGCATTACCATCGTTCACAAACCGATAAATACCATTATTTTTCAAACTTGTAGCTGTGCTCCAAATATCTTCTTGTTTCTTTTG
>JAZUHZ010000033.1:0-11942 GCA_045642005.1 Candidatus Avilachnospira sp. | reverse complement strand
CGGTCGGGTTGTCCCACAGACCGCGCTGTACGGAACGGATATATTTGGCTCTCGGCTCACCGACTTTTCCTTCGATGGACTGCATGAGCGCAGTAGATTCACCGCAGACGAAAGCGCCGCCGCCCCGGACAACGGAAAGATGGAGCTTCCGGCCGGTTCCGAGGATATCGTCACCGAGGAAACCCCGTTCTTCGGCATCGGCAATGGCCTTTTTGATATGGGCTACGGCCGTAGCATACTCGTCACGGATATAGAGGAAGCCGGTCTCCGCGCCGACTGCAAGGGCACAGATGGAAAGACCCTCGATGACGGAGTGCGGATCGCCGGAGAGCGTCTCGCCGTCCATGAAGGCACCGGGGTCACCCTCATCACCGTTACATACCACATATTTCGGGAAGACATCATATCCGAGGGCGGTTCTCCACTTTCTGCCGGTGGGGAAACCTGCGCCGCCGCGGCCCCTGAGGCCTGACTTCTCGATTTCCGTAATGATCCCGTCCGGGGTCATGGCGATGGCCTTTCTGAGGGCTTCGTAACCGCCGGCCGCGATATAGTCGTCAATACTTAAAGGATCGATCTTTCCCACGTTCCGAAGGGCGATCTTCACCTGCTTTTTGTAGAAAGGATCTTCTGCGCGGGTCGCGATGGGCTTTCCCTCCGCGTCCTTTGAGAGAAGACGGGGGATCAGCTCGCCGCCCTTTACAGTCTTTTCGATGATCTCGGGGACATCCTTTTCCCGCACGCGGTAGTAGGCGATGCCGTCCGGTTCGATCGTAACCAGGGGGCCTTTTTCACAGATGCCGTGGCAGCCGGTACGTTTTACGTCCCAGACGACCTCAGCCGTTCCTGCTTCTTCGGCAATGAGCTTTTCAAAAGCTTCCGCTACCTTTGCACTTCCGTTGGCAAGGCAGCCGGTACCGCAGCAGACTCTGATGGTTTTCATGTGGCAGCCTCCCCCTTTCTGTAGATATCGAGGATCTCCGGGATCTTCTCCACGGTCATCTTGCCGTAGTAGGTCTCATTGATCACCATGACGGGAGCCATGGCGCAGGAACCGAGACAGTTCACGAGCTCTAAAGAGAACATGCCGTCTTCCGTCGTCTCACCGGGACGGATCCCGAGGTTTCTGACCACGCCGTCCACAAGTTTCTGGGAGCCGCGGATATGGCAGGCGGTTCCGTCGCAGAGCTTGATGATATTCTTTCCCTTCGGCTTAAGGCTCAGGGCCTTATAGAAGGTGGCCATGCCGTAAAGAGAGGAAAGCGGGGTACCGAGATACGCGGAAAGAGCCTCCAGTCCTTCTCTCGGAATGTACTGGAACTTATGCTGCATATCCTGCATGATGGCAAGACTGAACCGCTTCTCCTTCGGGTACCGGTTAAGGATTTCTTCTATTGCTTTTTCTTGTTCTGACATTCTTACCTTACCTCTTTGGTTCTGTCAGCCTCCCGCCACAACGGGGAAGACTAAAACAGTATCCGAATCTTTGAGCGGAGTGCGTATGCCTTCTAAGAACTCCGTCCGGCGTCCGTTCACCAGAACAATCGAACGGTCCTTCCGGATCTCCTCTCCGTCCGGTGTCAGAAGCTCATTCCGGAACTTCTCCCCGTAGCGGTCCGCGATCTGATGGCAGAGTTCATAGACCGACGCGGCCTCCATGGGCCAGTCGGTTTCCCTGCACCCTGCGTATTCCCGGTCACGGTAATAGGCAAAAAACTGAACTTTCATAACACTCCTCTTAAATGCGCCGAAATCCGGGCGCCGAAAAGGCGTCCGGATTGTTATAAATTTTTTCTAACGTTTCAGGATCAGAGTCCTAATTCCTTATCCTTCTCTGCTGTGGGAATACCCTCTGCATCCCATCCGCGGGCTGCATAATATTCCGCAAGCATCGTCTGGAGCTCATTGACCTTTCCTGCTGCCGGACCGTTCTTAAGCTTCTCACGAAGAAGACGCGGCGGAAGGGTATCCTTCTCGATGCCGGCCACGATGTTGAACTTCTTCTCCAGGTTCCAGATTCTCTCACCCTTCAGAAGGATCTCTTCATCGGTCTCGGTGCTGCCGACTGCTTCACGGTACATTCCGGCGATCTCGGGAAGCCCGAGGCCGAAGGTGGTGAAGAGGCAGATGCCGCAGGAGTCGCAGAGTGCGGTCAGATCCTGGAAGATCTTCAGCGTTGCAGCCTTTCCTTCGGTTACTAACGGATCCAGAGCCATCGGGATGCCGAGAACTTCAGGAGAGATCATGTATCCTCTTACGTGGCAGCCGCCGCGGTTAGAGGTAGCATACTCCAGGCCGATACCCTGGATGGCACGTCCGTCGTAGGCGGGCATTTCCTGTTTCTTCACAGACATGGAAAGCTCTGCATGGCCGTACTTCTCAGCCATTCTGTAGGAGCCGAGGCCGAGGATCTTTCCGAAGCCTTCGCCCTTGCAGGTCATCTCAACAGCCTTTACCATGGCTTCTGCATCGCCGAAACGAAGCGGGAAGCCGATCTCCTCTTCCTTGATGCAGCCCATCTCGAAGAGCTCCATAGCGCAGGCAACGGTAGCACCCATGGTGATGGGGTCAAGGCCGTACTGGTTGCAGAGGAAGTTGGCCTTGCAGACAGCACCGAGGTCATTTACGCCGCAGTCAGATCCGAAGGACCAGCCTGCCTCGTACTCAGGACCCTCACCTCTTGACTTGAAGGGGCCGGACTGAATGTCAACAAGACGTCCGCATCCGATGGAGCAGCCGAAGCAGCCCTTGTTGCGGATCAGGTGCTTTGCAGCCAGGGTCTCACCGGAGATATCATCTGCCTGCGGATACAGAGAACCGTCACGGCCGTTGTTCACGGGAAGTCCGCCAACGCCGTTCACGATATTCACAAGGATCATGGTGCCGAGCTGTCCGAGACCGGTACCGGTTACGGGATGCGCTGCGAGCTGAGCTCTCACCTTGGCGCAGAACTCAAAGAAAGCGTCGGGATTGGCAACCTTGACAGACTTGGTTCCCTTTACAGCAATGGCTTTCAGCTTCTTTGAACCCATGACGGCGCCGACACCGCCGCGGCCTGCTGCACGGTGCTTATCATTCATCACACCTGCGAAGAGAGTTCCCTCTTCACCGGCCTTGGAGATGGTGGCAACACGGAAGTTCTTTCCGCACTCTGCGTACAGAGCCTCGGTGGCATCAAATACATCGGTGCCCCAGATCGCGGAGGCATCTCTTAACTCAACGGTATCATCATTGATATAGAGATATACGGGCTTCTCGGAAACGCCTTCGAAGATGATTCCGTCATAGCCGGCATACTTTAATTCGGGACCGAAATGTCCGCCGGAGTTCGAAGCCTCGATGGTTCCTGTCAGCGGGGACTTGCAGATAACGTTGTAACGTCCGGAAGAAGTGGCGAAGGTACCTGTCAGGGGACCTGTCATGAAGATGAGCTTGTTGTCATGGCCGAGAGCGTCGCACTTCGGATCGCACTCGTCGCAGAAATACTTGGTTCCCAGTCCTCTTGCGCCGACAAAATCTTTTGCGTTCTTCTCGTTGAGGGGCTCCTTTGTGATCTTTCCGTTGTCAAGATTTACACGGAGGATCTTTCCTACATATCCGTTATTCATTATGCTTCCTCCTCTCCCAAAAGATCTTTGAACTTCTCGCTTACTTTGGCTCTCTTATCTTCCACGTCGTCCGTGTCAACGAAGGCAAGAGCATGGCCGGGGCAGTACTTCACGCACTTGGGATCTCCGCCGCAGAGATCGCACTTGAATACCTTCTTGACCATCGGATGGAAAGAGATATTTCCAAGCGGGCAGGCACTCTGGCACATCTTGCAGCCGATGCACTTGTCATAGTTGATGACAAGGGCGCCGTTTTCGTCGCGCTTAATGGCAGTTACGGGGCAGACCTTCTCACAGGCAGGATCCTCGCACTGGGGGCACATTACAGGAATGGCAACTGCTGCTTTCTCGTATTCAAATACTTTCACATTGGCAAGCTTCGGGTTGAACTCTCCGAAGTGTCCGAAAGAACACGCCAGCTCGCAGGTGCGGCAGCCGATACATTTCTCGGGCTTTATAACTAATTGTTTCATAGTGCTGGCAGCACCTCCTTATAATAATATCGTCACTATTCAGCACCCTATGCCCCAATCAGCCTGCATGCAAGCATGCGTCTGATTGAACCATATGGCTCTGAATATCATACAAAAAACGACGTGTACTGAAAAGTGAACACGTCGTTTTTGTTATGACAATTTAGAATTAGCAGAGCGGGATCTCATCGAGGTACAGGGAGTCGAGGGAGCTCACATAAAGCTTTCCGGCCTCGTAGTCCCTCCCGCAGAGCACCTTCACCGCGAGGGCGCACTCCATGGCCGCGCAGAATGCCGCCGTCATGGGGAGAGAGGTCTTCGGAAAATCGCCGTTTTCATCCATATACAGCTTATGAAGCATCCGGGAACCGGGAGCTATGATCATGCACTGGGCATTCCAGCCTTCGATCGCGCCGTGAACGACGGGAATCCCGGCCGCCCCGGCCGCATCTTCCATGACAAACCGGGCCTTTACGTTATCGAGCGCATCGATCACAAGGTCGGTATCCGCCATCATCCGGGCGGCATTTTCCCCGGTGATATATTCCGGAATGGAAATTAACGTGATCTCCGGATTGATCGCCCGGACCCGTTCGGAAGCGGAAAGTGCCTTTCCTTTTCCAAGCATTTCTACCGATGACAGAAGCTGCCGGTTCAGGTTTGACTCACAGAAAACGTCGCCGTCCGCGCACTTTAAGGTCCCCACGCCAAGCCGGGAAAGGTACTCGATCACGTAGCCTCCGAGACCGCCGCAGCCAAGCACCAGGACCCGGCTCTTTTTGAGCTTTTCCATTTCCGCTTCACTGACCGCGGGAATATTTCTTACGTACCGTTCTTCCATATCTTTGCTTTCAGCCGCCGCCTAAAAGATGGATTACTTCGAGGTTATCCCCCTCGGCGATCACTGTCGTATCGTATTCCTCCGGCCAGATCACCTTTTTATTGAGTTTAATAACAAGCTTCGGCCAGGTGAATTTATTCTCCTCGAGGACATTTCTCACGGTCAGGCCTTCCCGCCATCCGTTATATTCGCGGTTATTGAGGATCATACGGTCTCCTGCAATGGTTCTACAATTGCGAGAAGTTCAGGCAGATCCATGCCGAGTTCCCTAAGATGTGCCACGGTCGGAACACCGTTTAAGGTCCATCCTCTCTTTGGATATACCGCATCGATGAGCTTCTCGTAACGGTCCTCACGGAACTTTCTGGTGGCATCCATACGCTCCTTAAGGCTCATGTTCTTTACCTGCTCCTCCGTGTAGCCTGCAAGCTCCACGAGCTGCGTATCGTAGCGCTCTTCTCTTGACAGGTACTCATCCTCGAATACCGGTCCCTGAGAACGGTAGGGAATCGCATCGTTAGCGCGGAGACCCTTGCCCATACGGATGTTGAAGATCCTCTGGAAGTTGTAGACTCTCTCGGACTGCGCGATCATCTCGTCGCGGTTGATCTTCTTTCCGGTCACGCCGTAGAAGAGGTCAAGGTAGTTGTTCACATGCTCGGGCACCATCTTCGGGTCCTCGGAAAGCGCATTGTCCGCCGGAACGATATCGTTCCACGGCAGCTTGCACAGTCCGCAGAGACCGAACCAGGTACGGAACATCGGATAGAAATAAAGCGCTTCCGCCTTGTCCTCGAAGGTCGGGATCTGGTTGTTGACCTGATCCATGAAAATAAGCCATGCCTCGTCGTGCTGCGGGCCCTTGTTGGTAAGGCCGTAGCCGCCCTGCTGTGCCAGTGACTCCTTACTTGAATACTCAGAATACTCAAGGCCCTTCTGCTCCATGCCGAAATCATTCATTTCCTTCATGTCGCCCCAGCCCATCTTCGCGAAGTATTCCTTCTGCTTATGGATGCCGAGACCTGCGATAAGACCGAAGCCTTCGCCGCGGGCGATCTGATGCATCATCTCGAGGTCTGCCGCCGCATTGCCCCATTCGAGCTTTAAGCCGCCGGTGCGCTCCTCATTCAGGATGCCTCTCTCGTAGCACTCCATAAGGAAAGCGGTCATGGTGCCGTAGGAAATGGTGTCCAGGCCGTAGGTGTCGCAGTAGAAGTTGATCTCCAGGACTTCCTGCGGATTGTAGATGCCGCAGCTCGGGCCGAGGCCGGCTGCACTCTCATACTCGGGGCCATCCACGCAGACACGCTGTCCCTTGTAGGGGCCGGTCTTTAAGAGGAAGTGGTCGGAAGCCTTGGCGCAGGCCATGGAGCAACCGTACCAGCAGCCGTCCGCCGCGCCCTGGGTGAGCCAGTCTTCCTGGAATACCTTTTTGGTCATGGTGTCGATGCCGGGGGCATCGCCGAACTTGAAGTTATGGGTCGGAACGATGTCATAGTCAGCCAGGGTGCGGAGAGAATATGCCGTGCCGCCGCCTCTCATATCGTTCTGATGGATGTCGCAGGTGGCCACTTCTCTGTGGAAGCGGAGACCGGTCTCATTTACCAGACCGAGATCAAAGCAGTCATTCAGGTTGGACTTGACGCCGGAAACCTTGCATACGAGCGCCTTGATCCTCTTGTCACGGAATACGCGTCCGATGCCGCCGCGGCCGGCCTGTTTCAGGCGGGCCACACCGCGCCGCGGATCATAGAACGCAAAGTTCAGCATGGAGATATTGGCATGGTCGCCGGCAGAACCCGCGCAGACCACGGCCACGTTCTTCTTCTCGTTTTCATTGTCCGCATACAGGGAGATGAGCTCCTCGCACATTACATGGGCATCGAAATGCACATCCGGGGACTCCTCGAAGGTGATAGTGCCTTTCGTGGCATCGATGAAGACGATGATATCCTTCTCGGCCTTTCCCTTAAGCTCCAGGGCATCAAAGCCGGCGAATTTTAAGAACGGTCCGAAATATCCGCCGACGTTGGAATCCACGGGGATATCAGTCAGGGGAGAGATCGTGCAGACAAGGGTCTTTCCGGTTCCGCCGTACTGGGTCACACCGGCCAACGGTCCCGGAGACATCACGATCTCATTTTCCGGGGAATCCCAGCGGGTCTCGGGAGTGACAGCGTCCCAGAGGTAACGGAGGCAGTAGCCTTTTCCGCCGGTGAACTTTTCTTTCACTTCTTCGGGGATATCGGCGATCTTTACGGTATTGTCGCTGACATCAACAGTAAGGATCCGGTCCGTGTAGCCGCGGTGAATGGGCTTTAATTCATAGTTATAAGAAGCTGCGATTTTCTGAGAAGCTCTGATCTTTGCGATCTCTTCTTCGGGAATGCCCGCATAGCGGGGAATCTCACAAAAATGTATCATGTCCGTATCCTCCTAATCAGTCATCCACCAGGGTAAGAGCGCCTGTCGGGCAGGCCTTGGCGCACAGGCCGCAGGCGATGCACTTTGACGGCTCTTCTCTGTCACGGGTCCATACCATCACCTGCTCGGGGCAGAATCCCACGCACATCAGGCATCCGGCGCACTCTTTCTTATTGAGCATGTATACGCCCTTCGGGTTTGCTTTGATCACTTCCGTATTGCATACTTCCGCGCATTTTCCGCACTGGGTGCAGACATGGATGGCGAAGCTTCCGTCTTCCCTGTCCTCGACTCTGAGGCAGGCATACGCCGGATCACTTGTCTTGTAAAAGGCATTGGCGCAGGCCTCGACGCAGGAACGGCAGCCGATGCAGAGTGACTCATCCTTAACTAAATGCTTCAAGATATTTCCTCCTTCAAAAGGGCATACAACTCCCCTGTATTCTTCTGCAGAATAGTATAACCTTTTCACATTGGTATTTCAACTTTTTCCTGAAGAAAGATATTCCAGATTTTCATCATAGTTCCATGTCACACATTGACCAAACCTCCTCAGAAGTACCTGCGAATCAGAAACAGGCCTTCAAACGGGGCATTGCCCGGAAGCATTCATGAGAGGGATGTGAAATCAGGGAAATCCGACAGTTTCACATCCCTCGCATTTTAGGCAGGGATGTGAAACTTGTCAAATGAGGCCGTTCCCCCTCCTTTTTTGAGCTGTTTTTCTCGCAAAAGGAGGGGAAACTCCTGCTTTCGGACACTTCCACATCCTTTTCTCCCCCTCCAGACCCAAAATAAGGATGTGAAATCCCGTTTTTCAGACACTTTCCCCTCCCTTGCATTTTCAGGAGGGATGGGAAAGCAGGCAAATTGAGCCATTTCACATCCCTCTGGCCAGGGTCACGAAGGATGACAGGCAGGTGAGGGATGTGAAAAACGAAAATTCAGGCAGGTTCACATCCCTTCCTCCTTCAGGCTGGTTATGGTGTGACGTGCAAGTGACGTGCAAGTAACGTGCAGCGGATGGGCACTTGCATCTTCTCCCCTGTTTTGTTATAGTTACGCGTATGGAAGAGATTCGGGAAATGACAACCGATATTCTGATCGTCGGGGCCGGAGCCGCAGGGCTTTCGGTTTATTTCGGCGTGCAGAAAGCCGGCGGCACGGCGCTGATTGCTGACGAGCGGGACGTTCCCGGCGGCATCCTCCTGCAGTGCATCCATAAAGGATTCGGCCTCGGGGTATTCGGGGAGGATCTGACCGGGCCGGAATACCTTAGTCATTATCTTCGGAAGATGTCAGAAAACGGGGACAGTTCCCTCCTTCTTTCCACGACGGTTCTCTCCCTTTCCCGGGATAAAACCGCCCTTCTCTCCGGCCCCAAAGGGCTTATCAAGGTCCGTTTCCGAGAGCTTGTCCTTGCCACCGGCTGCCGGGAAAAGCCGCTCTATGCCCTTCCCGTAGAAGGGCCGCGTCCCTCCGGGATCTATACCGCCGGGGAGGCGCAGGAACTGGTGAATCTCCTCAAGCGGGAGATCGGAAACCGGATCGTGATCCTCGGATCCGGGGATATCGGCCAGATCATGGCCAGAAGACTATCGCTTCTCGGAAAGAAAGTCCTCGCAGTCATCGAGAAAAACGATCACCCGGGCGGGCTTCTCCGGAACCGAAAGCAGTGCCTTGAGGCATTTCACATCCCGGTCATCCTCTCGGCAACCGTGACAAAGATCCACGGGATGCCGGCACTTTCCGGCGTCACGGTTTTCCACAGCGATACCGGAAAAGAGGAATTGATTGCCTGCGACACGCTCGTCACAAGCCTCGGCCTTATTCCTGACAGGACTATCGTCGACGGACTCCTTACGGACGGAGAATACCCGTCCTGGGTCCATTTTGCCGGCAACGCGGATCACGTCCACGAGATCGTGGACAGTGTGACGAAAGAAGGAGAGGCCCTGGGAGAGAAACTGGCCCGGCTGAGCCGCTCTTTTCCCTGAAAAAAAGACAAAAAAACGGACAAACCGAAGTTTCCTTCGTTTGTCCGCTTTATCACTTATCATGAGATTCTGTAAGCAGCTTCAGGATTCTTCCGGTGCAGCGGCCGCCCTGGCAGGTGCCCATGAAGACGCCGGTACGGCGTTTCAGCTGTTCTAAAACTTCTGTTTCGTTCCCTCCCGGCAATCGCCCGAGGGCATCCCGGATCTCTCCTTCCGTTACCTCCATGCAGCGGCAGATCACATGACCGTAGGCCGGATCCTTCCCGATCAGAGAAGCCCGTTCCGAAAGGGACATTTCCGATACTCTCACAGGCGCTTTCCGTACGGGAGTAAATCTTTCATTCAGCGCCTTTTCTTTTCCGAGCCACGCGGCGCATTTTTCCGAAACGACCTTTCCGAGTTCATTGGAAAACGTAAGTCCCGGTGTCTTGATGCCGATCAGGCTGAAAAATCCCGCCTCTTCCGAAAGTATAAAACCCTTGAGACTTTTTTCCTCCCGGACGATCCGGCCGCCCTCTTCGTGCACGGGATACGGATTCGGGCGGAGCGCGCCGAATGTGCGGATCTGCGTCGAAAGATCAAGTTCCGGCACCACTTCCTGACAGAGTGCCTGAAGCTCCGAAAGGCCGGAAAGCGTCACCCGGGAGTCCCGTAGCTGTTCCTCTTCTGCGCAGAGTTCCCTCGTCGTCGGACCGGCCATCAGATTGCCGTCCACCGTGGGCACGAGCGTGAGCCCCTTTCCGGACTCGCTCTCATGGAAAATGACATGCTTTACAAAATGGCCTTCGGACCGGTCGAGGAGGATATAGTCGGCCGCGGTGGGAAAGAGCCGGACGGACGGTTTTTCCAGAAGCTCGCGGACCGTATCCGACGAAAGCCCGGCGGCATTGACCAGAGCCCGCGCCCGGTAGCTTTCCTTCTCTGTCTCCACGACAAATCCTTCCCCGTCGCGGGTGATTTCCGTTACCTTCTCCCGGAACCGGAAAATGACGCCATTTTCCAGCGCATTTTCATACGCTGCAATGCCGAGCTCCCAGGGATTTACGGTCCCGGTATCCCGGGCGAAAAGCCCGAGCGTGATCCCTTTTTTAAGGTTCGGTTCCATCGCTTCCGCTTCCGGGCCGGAGAGAAGGGAAAGATTCTTCACGCCGCCTTCGATTCCGTCGGCGTATTTTTTCCGAAGAACCCGGTCGGCATTCGGGCCGTAGCTCACCATCAGGGATCCGGGGCGCATGAAACGGACGGAAAGATCCCGGCACAGGCGGTCAAAATCCTCATTGGCCTGCACGCAGAGCTTTGACTTCCGAGACCCCGGTTTATTGTCATAGCCGGTATAAATAATACCGGTATTTGCTTTGGAAATACCGGTACAGACATCACTTTCTTTCTCGAGGACGGTCACCGAAAGGTCATACCGCGAAAGATTCCGCGCGGTAAATAAGCCGATAAGCCCCGCCCCGATGACAAGCACATCACTGGTTTTCATGAAGGACTTTCACTTCCGATCTCAAAAGATGTCATCACATGTTTCTTAAAGGCCGCCGCCAGTTCCGACAGATGTTTTTCTCTCTTGAAACACACCTTCATCGGGCGCATGAACCGGCCGTCCACCAGCGGGATCAGACGGATCTGCCCGTTGTGGCGGTACATCTCCGCACTCCCGGCCGGCACAAAACCGATGCCGATGCCCGCGGCGATCATCTGCCGGTGCAGCTCCCTCGAATCCACGAAACTGGAATCCGACACATCCACGGCCAGCGCAGTGCAGACGCGGTACGGATATTCAATCCGGTTGTTCTCATAGCGGAGGAAAACATAGTTCTGTCCCTCCAGCATCTTCTGGGAGGCGGAGAGGCGGCTTCCGAGGTCGCTGTCCGCATTCACGGCCAGATAATATTTCTCCTCGTAGAAATCATACCCCCGGAACTTCTGATACTTGAGCTCGTCGGGGTAGATGATCATATCATAGGCATTGATATCCGGGAGTTCGTCATTGTCGATCATGCAGTCGACCTCGTAGATTGTTTCGGGATGCAGCTTCTTAAAAGAGGCCATGCACTCAAAAAGAGACGCGTTGATCCCGGCGGCGCTCAGGCGGATAACGCTTGTATAGCCGGTCTTCATGAGCCGGATGTCCTTGACTGCCTCATCGGCCTCGCTGATGATTACCTGGCTCGACTCCAGGAAACGCTGTCCGATGCTGTTTAAGGTAAGGCGTTTTCCGTTCCGGTCAAAAAGCTTCGTCCCCAGCTCCTTTTCGAGCGAGGCAATCGTCTTCGAAAGCGAGGACTGGGACATATGCAGAAGCTCCGCTGCTTTGGATACATTTTCAAGTTTTGCTACGGTGAGAAATGCTCTCAGATCATGTATGTTCATAGATACATTATACCGGCGCTTATTCCAAAACGCAATAAGAAGATTCCCCGAAACGATGGCATTATGGCACCGGTGCACAATTGGTCAACCATTTTTGTGAAAAATACCAATTGACTTCAACGCGGTGCCGTGTTACGATAACGGGCGTATTTTCATTCTTAACATGCGGAGTATTTATGAGTACAAACAGCAACCCGATCAAAAGTGATGTGATCGCAGAGGA
>JAZUHZ010000032.1:0-2150 GCA_045642005.1 Candidatus Avilachnospira sp. | reverse complement strand
CAATTGCAGCTCCTGCGTTTTGTAGGGAACGTCCTCCATGCCCGCGAGAATAAAGCCGGCGCGGGAGCGCAGGAACTCAAACTGTCCGTCCGCATGGCGCACGAGAGGCGGGTTGTGGCCGGCGTTGGCGAAGCGCAACAGACCGGATTCCACGTCTACGCTGCCCTGCCAGGCGGTCACGAACATACCGGCATCGTTCCCTTCGCACAGTGCCGCGTTACCGTGAGTGAACACCTCGTCGATAGCGGTACCCGCTTCGGTCAGCGTCTTCAACTCCGTCTTGGCCCGCATCATAAACATGGCCGCCGGGATCCCTTTTCCGGAAACATCCGCGATCAGGAAATTGAGAGTGTTCTCCCCGGTGAAATAAAAGTCATAGAAATCGCCGCCGACCTCTTTGGCAGGATCCATGGAGGCATAAATATCCAGATCGTGCCGCTTCGGGAAGGCCGGGAACACGCCGGGCAGCGCTGCCACCTGGATGCTTTTCGCAAATTCGAGTTCCTTGTCGATCCGTCTGGACGCCTCATCAATATACATTTTCAGCGTATCCACGGTGGCGTTGATATCGTCGGAAAGCGAAGAAAATTCCGAATTGCTGCGGACATTGACCACCTCATTTAAGTCGCCGCCCGTGATCTTAGAGAGCGACCGGTTCACCTCGTCGATCCGGTTGACCACGACCCGTTTGATCAGCATATAGATCATGCCGAACACCACGGCCAGCACCAGGATCATCAGAAAGGCATTGGCATAGACACCGAGATCCCGGGGGCGCATGGCTTCCGAAAGCAGATAGACGGCCGCAATCTGATACCCGCCGTATTTTCTTTTCCTGAGGTAGCTCTTCTCCCCGTTGATGGTCAGTTCATAGGTGATATTTTCTTTTCTTCTTTCAAGGGACTCTCCGGTAAGATCGACCCGAAGGCGCCGGCCCGTCACATAGGGGGCGCTGATCAGGTTTCCGGCCTGGTCATAGACCAGCACATACCCCTCTTCCCCGATATGCCGGTTCCAGGTGATATCCGTCACGACCGAGGATTCGGCGAGTTCCTCCCCGATATCGGAAGCGGTCTCCCGAAGGGCCAGATCCATTAACGTCTCCGCATGCATCCGGGAGCTGATGGTCTGAAAGCGGAACATGAAACCGGAGCAAAGGAGAAAGGCAAAAAGCACGGTAAAAAAGAGCCACCGCTGGATGGTCTGGGAGATCCGCACGTTCTTTCTTTCGAGGACGGAACTGTGCCCGCCGGCGAGAAGCAGAAGAACCATGGCGGCGATTCCCACGGAAAGTCCGTTGGCAATGACCATGGGCAGCGTGGAGACCCGGACCACCTCCACCGCCTGATCCTGGGAGTTGATATTGGTGATAAATACCATAGTGAGATGGAAAACCTCCATCACCACGCCGGCCGCCAGGGAGATGAAGGGATCCGGTTTCTTGTCCTCAAACATGTATTTCCGGAGAACGGCCGCATAGATTCCCGCGATAAAGGTGGAAACAGAGCAGGCCACCCTCGTAAAGGTGCCGACACCCCAGGCCACCGCGATCCAGCGCTCCGCCGCGCCGATCGTACCGGCAATGATTCCGGCCGGCGCTCCGAAGAGAAGGCCCGCCACGAGTACCGCCGCATCCCGGCAGTTGACCTGGGCGCCGTTCATGGGGATTCCCCATTCCGTGCCCACAACGGCGAGGCCGCCGAAGGTAAGGCCGTAGATAATCTGTTTCACCGGTCTTTTCAGTTTTGCAAACGAGGTCTTATTCTCCAGAAGATAAAAGATCACGGCTGCCAGGACCGGAAATAACGCTGCGATTGTGATTTTCAGAAAAGGACTCATGATCACTCCAAAAACAGGATACTCAAAAGAGGGAGACACTCTCCCCATTTTCGAGTATTTTACTATAAATCCGGGAGAAGGTCAAAAGGTTTTTCACGCATAAAAAAAGCTACCGCAGATTGCGATAGCCTGAAACAGCGCCAACAGGATTCGAACCTGTAGATGACGGAGTCAGAGTCCGTTGCCTTACCATTTGGCGATGGCGCTATATGCGTTCCTTTTGGACGCTCGATTATTATAACACGTATGCGGACATTGTCAAGCGTTTTCTGCATAAAATCCGTGAAACATCAAAGATGTTTCACGGATTT
>JAZUHZ010000031.1:0-2538 GCA_045642005.1 Candidatus Avilachnospira sp. | reverse complement strand
ATGCCGTTCGGCAGTCCGCAGAACCTTTTTATCTTCAGCAAATCCGGGGTCCCGGTCGGAAAGTTCATCCTCCATATGATGCCGCTTTCCGCGTTTTCCGCCATTCTTCTGATCCTTTTTATCCGTACCCTGTACCGGAAGGATCCGGGAGAGAAGATCGTTCTTTCCGGGGAGACCGTGGACGCTTCCTGGGCTCCCGAAAAGAAGGGGAAACGGATCACCTACCTCCTTCTTTTTGCCGTGATCCTTCTGACAATCGTGACAAGGACCTCTCTCTGGCCCTATGTGACGCTCCTTGTCGCGGCGGTCGTGTTTTTTACCGACAGGAGTCTCTTAAAGCAGACGGACTATGTGCTTCTCTTGACCTTCCTCTGCTTCTTTGTGTTTTCCTCCTCGGTGGCTGCCAATCCGGCCATTTCCGGATTTTTAAGCCGCTCGGTGGCAGAACATGAATTCTGGTGGGCCATCGGCCTTTCCCAGATCATCTCCAACGTTCCGGCCTCCATTGTTCTCTGGCCCTTTACCACCAACATGGCGGCGCTTCTTTACGGAGCGGACACGGCGGGGCTGTGCTCCATCATCGGTTCCCTGGCTTCCGTGATCAATTACCGGATCTACGTGAGAGAGTATCCCGGCAATGGCATGAAATTCATGAAATACTTTACCCTGATCTCCTGGGCATTTTTTGTCATCGTGGTGATCCCCGGAATGCTTTTATCCGCATGGCGTTTCTGACACAAAAATAAGCAGGCAAAAGCCTGCTTGACAACAAAAGAGTCCCCGGTACGGTCAGAATGTAAAGGCCGTCACCAGGATAATAATAACGATCAGGATAAAAGCGCCAATGATAAAGCAGTTTTTCATATTATCCATGACAAAATCCCTCCTGTGAAATCCCCTTGATTCTATCACAGCCTTAAGGATTTGTGAAGATAAATATGAATGTTATGTGAACATGTTAAGAATTTGGGAAAAATGCTTGTCTCCCGGGCGATGATATGATATATATACCAGACCCGGAACGGCTTTTTCTGTGAGAGAAAAGCCGGAACAGGGACCGAAAGAAAGGAGATGTACGAGATGCAGGAAAAGAAGAAGAGACACATTGCAAGGTATTTTGCCATTATGGCTGCGGCCCTTGTCCTTTTCACCGCGGGGTGGGAGGGCCTTCGGCTTTACCAGAGTAACCTGGCGGTTGCTTCTGTCATTACGCTGGACGTAAACCCGTCCATCGAGATTCATGTCAACAAAAAAGAAAAGGTGCTGGATGTCGTGGCACTCAATAAGGATGCGGAGATCGTGCTCGAGGATATGGATTTCTCCGGAAGCGGAATTGACGTGACCGTGAATGCCCTGATCGGCTCCATGCTCCGTCACGGGTATCTGGGAGAAGCGGCGGATTCCATCCTGGTGACCGTGGACAATACGGACGCGACGGCTGCCAAAAAGCTGGAGAAGGAACTCCTTTTGGAGGTTAACAAGGTCCTCGAGGAAGCCAAAGTCTCCGGGGAAGTGATCGGTCAGACTGTAGATGCCGATAAAGAGGCGGCAAAGATCGCCGAGCAGTACGGCATCACCGAAGGAAAGGCTAAGCTCATCGTCGGGATCATGAAAGATCAGCCCTCATACAAAGTAGAGGATCTGGTTCCGAAGACGATCACCGAGCTGAATGCGATCTCCAAAAAATCCGGGACCACTGCAAAAACGGAAACAAAGAAGGATACCACGAAGCCTGCACAGGCTCCCAAGGCAACCGAAGCACCCAAATCGACAGAGACCGCCCAGACCGGAGATATCGGCAAGGCAGCCGCCAAGCAGGCAGCACTTTCCCATGCCGGCGTCAGCAACATATGGGATTATGAGTGCGAAGTCGACTATGAGCGCGGCAAGAAGGTCTATGACATCAGCTTCAAGTCCGGCAGTTACGAGTACGACTACGACATCGACGCAGCAACCGGCGCAGTGCTGAAGCATAAAAAAGAAATCGACTGATGAAAAAATGACAGCAATCATCCGATAGGGTGGTTGCTGTTTTTTATTGCACCAATTACGTTACACGTCACACCATAACCAGCCTGAAGAGAGGGATGTGAACCTGCCCGATTTTGCGTTTTTCACATCCTTCTCCTGCCTGTTAACCTCCGTGGTTACGGTCAGAAGGATGTGAAACAGGTCAGTTTGCCTGCTTTCCCATCCCTCCTGAAAAGGCGAGGGATGGGAAAATGTCTTAAAAACGGGTTTTCACATCCTTTATGGGGGTCTGGAAGGGGTGAAAAGGATGTGAAAATGTCCGAGAGCAGGGGTTTCACATCCTTTCGAGCCAAAAAATCGCGAAAAAAGGATGGGAAATCGCCTCATCCGGCTGGTTTCACATCCCTGCCTAAATGTGAGGGATGTGAAACTGTCGGATTTCCCTGATTTCACATCCCTCATGACGAATTTCCGGTAAATGCTCTGCTGCCGGACGGTTTCTGTCTCGCAGACTCCCGAGGGCGTCTGGTCAATGTGTGGCATGTAACTCATCGTTATATGAAGTAC
>JAZUHZ010000030.1:0-2416 GCA_045642005.1 Candidatus Avilachnospira sp. | reverse complement strand
TGCAGCCAGGGGCGCGGTTTTTCCATTCAGTTTATGCGCGCCCCCCTATGTATAAAACCCCGTACAATTTGGGAATTGACATAATTCTTCCAAGCGGTTAAAATATTATGCGGTGTGTGTTACTATCATGTGTAACATTTGATATAAATCTATTTCATTAGATTTTCTTATCTTCGCGGCCAAAATCCGCAATTCTATACATTTTAGTGAACATTGATAACTAAATATTTCCAGGGAGGTGTAATATGTCAGCACCATTAATTATTGCACTCTTCGTGATTTTACTGGCAGTCGGATGTCTGGCTTTTTTTAAGATAGGCATGCAGAAAGCAGCAAAGGATTACGAAGCAAAGGTCGGCTCCGCGGAGACCCGCGCGAGAGGCATCATTGACGATGCCGTCAAGACCGCCGAGGCGAAGAAGCGGGAAGCGCTCCTTGAAGCCAAGGAAGAAGCATTAAAACAGAAAAACGAATTCGAAAAAGAACAGAGAGAACGGCGCCGCGAGCTGTCCCAGCAGGAGCAGAGAATTTCAAAGCGCGAGGAAAACCAGGAAAAGCTCCAGGCAGAGCTTCAGAAAAAAGAAAAAGAACTCAACACCAAAGACAACACATTAAACAGAAAAGCCGAAGAGATCAAGGCCATGCATGCGCAGCGCGTTGCAGAGCTGGAGCGAATCTCGGGTCTCACCACACAGGAGGCCAAGGCAGAACTTCTGGAATCCGTAAAAGACGATATCAAGCATGACACCGCCAAACTCATCCGCGAGTATGATACGATCGCGAGAGAGGAAGCGGACAGAAAGGCAAAAGAATACATTGTCACCGCGATTCAGCGGTGCGCAGCGGATCACGTTGCGGAATCCACCGTCACCGTTGTTCAGCTTCCGAACGACGAGATGAAGGGCCGCATCATCGGCCGTGAGGGCCGCAACATCCGTACCCTTGAGACCCTGACCGGCGCGGAGCTCATCGTGGACGATACTCCGGAGGCCGTTGTACTTTCCGGCTTTGATCCGATCCGCCGGGAAGTTGCCAGAGTGGCGCTCGAGAAACTCATCGTGGACGGCCGGATCCATCCCGCCCGCATCGAGGAGATGGTCGAGAAGGCCAGAAAAGAAGTGGACCAGGTCATCAAGGAAGCCGGCGAGGGCGCTGTCCTCGAGGCAGGCGTGCACGGACTCAACCCGGAGCTTGTAAAGCTCCTCGGCCGCATGAAATTCCGTACATCCTACGGACAGAACGGCTTAAAGCATTCCGTAGAGGTTGCCCAGCTTTCCGGACTCCTTGCCTCCGAGCTTGGATATGATGTGAGAATGGCAAAACGCGCCGGACTCCTTCACGATATCGGAAAAGCCGTCGACCACGAGCAGGAAGGCACTCACGTACAGCTCGGCACCGAGATCTGCCGGAAATACAAAGAGCCGCAGATCGTCATCAATTCCGTGGAGTCTCATCACGGCGATACGGCACCGCAGAGCCCCATTGCCTTTATCGTGGCAGCCGCCGATGCCATCAGCGCATCCCGTCCGGGAGCCCGGATGGAGTCCCTCGAGACCTATACCCAGCGGTTAAAACAGCTGGAGGAGATCACCAATTCCTACAAGGGCGTCGAGAAATCCTATGCCATCCAGGCCGGCCGTGAAGTCCGCATCATGGTAGTTCCGTCAGAAGTATCCGAAGACGACATGATCATCCTGTCCAGAGATATCGCCAAGCGGATCGAAGACGAGATGACCTATCCGGGACAGATCAAAGTCAATCTGATCCGCGAGACCAGAGTGACCGCCACCGCAAAATAATAACACACAGCAACAACAAACAATACAGTAATACACTGCTGCCCGAAGACAGCAGATCCAGAAAACACGCTGCTGCCCATCGGGCAGCAGCGTGTTTTTTTACACCATTTTCGCGAAATAGTATGAAATACGAGGTGTATATTCCGGCAGTACCTTATTATTTACACCTTTCCCTGAAAATTTGTCAGTAAAACCTATTGAGCTTTCTCCTTCTGTCTCCGTATATTGAACAGGGCGGGAGAAACTCCGGATAATCCGGACGATAAAACAAATTGTCAGTTTTTCCCCGGTGTGTTAAAATGAGGAGGAAATTAATGGAAGAGTGTCCAAAAGAAAAGAAGTACCTGTTCACGAACGACTTTGTGTTTTACTCGGTCCTGACGGGAAACCCGGAGATCTGCCGGGAACTGGTGGAACTGATTCTTGAGGTGAAGGTCAGAAAGATTGAATTCGTCCGTTCGCAGGAAAGCATGAAGCAGTCAGAGCGGGGGAAAGGAATCCGTCTTGATGTGTTTGTTGAAGACAGCGAGGCCGTCTATAACCTGGAGATGCAGACCACAGGCAGCAGGAAACTTTCAAAACGGAGTCGCTATTATCAGAGCCTGATCGATCAGACA
>JAZUHZ010000029.1:0-4714 GCA_045642005.1 Candidatus Avilachnospira sp. | reverse complement strand
ATCCGGCGCTCCACAAAGTTTTTGGATACATGGAGAAGCGCAAGCTTGTCCGGATGACGTCTGGCGATCTCATCCACGATATCAAAGGCAAAGTTGAACTCGTTTTCGTGTTCGAAGGAAATCGACTTTAAGAAGCCGTTTTCATCCTCCACGGGCTTGATGAACCTGGAGCAGACGAGTTCTTTGAGCGGTGTCCTGGAGGGGATCAGGGTATCACGGACCACGGTCTCCTTCTGCGACTCGCCGGGGAACACGCAGGCAAGGAACAGACAGTCTGCCCCCTCCACGGCGATCATGCCGTGCGGCGTAGAGGAATTGTAGTAAATGGAATCTCCCTCATGAAGGACCTCGATGTTCTCACCGATCTGTACCTTCAGGGAGCCCTTCATGATATAGTCAAACTCCTGTCCGGAGTGTTTCTGCAGATGGATCGGCTCGTCCTGCAGTTTTTCTTCATACTCATACCGTACCCAGTAGGGTTCCGCG
The DNA here is from genome assembly GCA_045642005.1 of Candidatus Avilachnospira sp. Lineage (GTDB taxonomy): Bacteria > Bacillota > Clostridia > Lachnospirales > Lachnospiraceae > Avilachnospira. Next base: position 4,228 of record JAZUHZ010000029.1, on the reverse strand, counting down.
ATCTTTTTCCGGAACCTGGGGGCGAGGTTCACGATCTCGATGCCGTCCTCTTTGGCGGTTTCCTGACCGTCGCCTTTTCTTGTTACCGTATAGGAAGAAAGACGTGCCGAACGTCCCTCCAGAAGCTCTGACATATCGATATTGAATGCCAGCGCGCATTTATGGATAAATGTGAACGGAAAATCAATCTCTCCGGATTCATACTTTAAGTATTCCTCCTGGGAGACTTCCGTCTTTACTGCCATTTCCGCGATGGAATAACCGCAGATATCCCGCATTTCCCGGATTCTGAGGCCGACTTCCATCAGTTTGTTTGCTTCACCCTGAGCCATGGTTATCCTCCATATCGCCATAAGAAGGGCCTGCGCTTTGCGCAGGCCCTGAAGGTTTCATTATCATAAGTCTTATCTGCCCTTATGAATTTCCTTTTCAGTCTACCGCAAAGCGCGCCACCTTTGATCCTCCGAGGATCTTAATAATGGCGATCATGAGCATAATGATGATGGACATTGAACTGAAATTCATAAAGACTCCTTACACTGCTGTGTTTATAGCATGAATTCCCGCGTCTGTCAATCGGTTCCTCTCCTGATCCCCGGACTTTCCCGGAGGCAGCGATATGTATAAATTTGTTTTATATCAGCTTATTACTGATTTTTATAGTTTACTTCTGATGATTTTTCCGGTAACGGTCTTCGGGAGTTCGTCGCGGAAGACAACGATTCTCGGATACTTGTACGGAGCAGTCTTCTGCTTGACGTACTCCTGGATTTCCTTCTTTAACTCCTCGGTCGGCTCGGTGCCCTTCACGAGCACAATTGAGGCCTTGACCACCTGCCCGCGGACTTCGTCGGGCTCCGGTGATACGCCGCACTCGAGGACGTACGGAAGCTCCATGATCACGGACTCGATCTCGAACGGTCCGATCCGGTAGCCGGAGGACTTGATCACGTCATCTACGCGGCCCACATACCAGTAGAAACCGTCCTCATCACGGTAGGCGACATCCTTGGTATGGTACCAGCCGTCATGCCAGGCATCGGCCGTCGCCTCTTCGTCCCCGTAATATCCGGTAAAGAGGCCGCAGGGGGCGCCCTTTGCCACATTGATCACGATCTCGCCGTTCTGACCGTCCTGTACCAGGGTTCCGTCCGGAGCCATCAGCGCCACATCGTAGATGGGAGCCGGTTTGCCCATGGAACCGAGCTTGTGGGAAGCACCCGTCAGGTTGCCGATGATCATGGTACTCTCCGACTGACCGAAGCCTTCCATGATGGAGAGACCTGTGGCCTTCTTGAACTGACGGTACACTTCGGGATTGAGGGCCTCTCCTGCCGTGCTCATATGCTTCACGCTGGAAAGGTCATAGGCGGACAGATCCTCCTTCGCGAGCATGCGGAGCATGGTGGGCGGAGCACAGAATGTCGTGATCCCGTAGTTTTTGAACATCGGCAGGACTTCGTTCGCATGGAAACGCTCAAAGTCATAGACAAAGATCGGTGCCTCGCAAAGCCACTGTCCGTACATCTTGCCCCACATGGCCTTGGCCCATCCGGTATCGGAGATCGTGAAATGAAGTCCGTCCGGATCCACGCAGTGCCAGTACCGGGCCGTATGGAAATGGCCGAGCGGATACTTATGGTTATGCGCTGCGATCTTCGGATATCCGGAAGTTCCGGATGTGAAGAACATAAGGAGAAGGTCGTCTCCGGCAGGGCTCGCCGGGGTCTTCTTGAAGTGGGTGGAGAACAGCGGATAATACTCGTCAAAGTTGATCCAGCCTTCACGCTCGCCGTTGACAATGATCTTATGGCGGAGGGCCGGACAGTTCTGAGCGGCTTTATCCACCTCATCCGCCACATTTCCGTCCGCGGTGCACACGACAGCGCTCACACCGGCCATGTTGAAGCGGTATTCAAAATCATGGGCCTGCAGCTGGCACACCGCCGGAATGGCGATTGCGCCGAGTTTATTGAGTCCCAGCATTGCATACCAGAACTGGTAATGGCGCTTTAAGCAAAGGAGTACGCGGTCTCCCTTCCGGATGCCGAGGGATTTGAAAAGATTCGCGCACTGCGCGGATTTCTTTTTCAGATCGCCGAAGGTGATCCTCCGCTCCGTGCCGTGTCCGGAAATATGCAGCATGGCGAGTTTGTCGGGCTTGTTGCGTCCGAGCTCGTCAATGATATCAAAGGCGAAATTAAACCGGTCGGTGTTCTTGAATTCGATGGTGGTGGGGGTACCCTGGGCATTTTCCGTCACATCGATGTAACGGTGCCAGATACGGGTCGACTCCTCGTCATCCTTTTCAAGGGTCACGCCGGCTTCCTCTTTGGCGGCGGTAAGCTCCGGTACCGGCTCTCCGGTCGGATTCAGCACGATGGCATAGAAAATACAGTCCTTGCCGCCGCGGGCCGCCATGCCGTGCGGCGTGGAGGAATCGTAATAGATGGAGTCGCCGGGGCCGAGGATCTCTTTATGGCCGCCGACCTGCACGAGGAGCTTGCCCTCCACAACGATATCGCACTCCTGTCCCGCATGGGAGGTAAGCTCGATATCCCGGTGCTCGGATTCCGGATCATAGACGGAACGCACATACAGAGGCTCCGCGATACGGTTTCGGAAGGCGTAGGCCATGTTGTAGTAGGTCATGCCGTGCGCATTACTGATCTCATGCCCGCCGCCGGCTCTGGTCACCAGATAGGACAGAAGCTTCGGGCTCTGTCCTTCAATGATATCCGTCACGTCGACGCCGAACGCCAGCGCGCATTTATAGAGGAAGGTGAAGTTTAATTCCGCTCTTCCTTCCTCGCACTCGATATACTCGGGAAGTGTGACAGAGGTTTTCTCCGCCATTTCCTCCTGTGAGATTCCTTCGATCTCTCTCAGCTCCCGGATACGGGAAGCCATTTCCTGAATCTTAAAATCAAGTCCCGAAATTGCCATATGATCTCCGATTATATTTGTGTTTACACAATTAAAGCCCGTCTCAACTGTCATTGAGACGGGCATATACCCGCGGTACCACTCAATTTGCAATCTTCATTGCCACTCATAAGGATCTGTCAATCCTTCCGCACTCACGCAGCGTTCTCGTGAGGGTTCTACTTGGGTGTCTCTCCTGTTCTTCCCTCCGGCTCGGAAGCTACAACGGCCGGTTCCGTCCCGAAGCTCGCACCATCCGCTTCCTCTCTCATGGACTTTCCCGGCGGCCCTCTTCGTCAGCGCCGTCTTAAGTTTTCCCAAATTTACCACAATGCAGGGCACTGTGCAAGTGTTTTTTTCACGGATCCGGAAAAATAACTTAAATTCATTTCTGCTATTACAGAAATTTATATTTAACTATTCTGCCAAAGAAATATCAGACATTGAACCGGAACAGAATCGTATCGCCGTCCTGAACCACGTATTCCTTACCCTCTACACGCACCAGGCCTGTTTCCTTTGCTGCCGAAAGAGAACCGCAATCTAAAAGCTCCTGATAATTGATGACCTCCGCCTTGATAAAGCCGCGCTCGAAGTCAGAATGGATCTTGCCGGCTGCCTGCGGGGCCTTGGTACCTTTCTTAATGGTCCAGGCCCTGGTCTCCTTCTCTCCTGCCGTCAGGAAAGACATGAGCCCGAGGAGATCATAGGAGGCTTTGATCAGTTTATCAAGTCCCGACTCGGTGATTCCGAGCGTCTCCAGATACTCCGCCTTATCCGCGTCGTCCAGCTCCGCGATTTCCTCTTCGATCCGGGCGGAGATCACAAACACGCCGTTACCGTTCTCGGCGGCAAACTCTCTCACCTTCTGCACATACTCATTGGAAGCGCCGTCATCAGCGAGGTCGTCTTCGGCTACGTTGGCGGCAAAAATCACCGGTTTCGTGGTCAGAAGGAAAAGCTGGTCCACAAATTTCTGATCCTCTTCGTCATCGATCTCCACAGACGATGCCATCTTTCCGGCAAGAAGCGCCTCGTGGATCTCTTCGAGAAGACTAAGCTGTGCCTTGGCCTCCTTGTCATTCATGGCAAGTTTTTTCGTCTTGGCGATCCGTTTCTCCAGCATCTCAAGGTCAGAGAAGATGAGTTCGAGATTGATGGTCTCGATGTCACGGATCGGGTCCACATTGCCGTCCACGTGGATGATGTTGGAATCCTCGAAGCAGCGCACCACATGCACGATGGCATCGCACTCCCGGATATTTCCGAGGAACTGGTTGCCGAGACCCTCGCCCTTGGAGGC
>JAZUHZ010000028.1:0-2350 GCA_045642005.1 Candidatus Avilachnospira sp. | reverse complement strand
CTCAAGATTGCAAGAAGGTTTCAGACGGAGGCAATCTTTATCTCTCTCGGCCACGGAACGGCATTTATTGACTCGACTCCCAAGGCCATTACCTATTCTCTCGTGACGGGGGAGACCTGGAAAAAAATAAAACCGGCGCTCGAGCAGGAGATGGACATTGACCTTCCGAACCGGGGAATCGTCTTTACGGTTCCGCTCTCGAGTATCGGAAGTATGAGACAGCTTAAGCTTCTCTGCGGGGAGCAGGAGATTAAAAACGGGGAGGAATCGGTTTTGAAGGATACGAAATACGAACTGGTCATAATTATTGCCAATACAGGATACAGCGAGGAAGTCATGTGGGCGGCCAGAAAGGGCGGTGCCAAAGGCGGCACGGTCATCCATGCAAAAGGAACCGGTACCAAAGGAAGCGAGGACTTTTTCGGGATCACGCTGGCATCGGAGAAGGAGATGATCTATACGGTCGTCCGCTCGGAAATAAAGAATGCGGTCATGCAGGCTGTAATGGAAGAGTGCGGCCTGTCCGAAAAACCTCAGGCCGTGGTCATGAGCCTTCCGGTCACCTCTACCGCCGGCATGCGCTTCTATGAGATGAAAGAGGCACCCGAAAAGTCCGGGGAAGAGGCATAAAGAGTCACCGAAAGTTCACAAAGTATACAGTTTCTGTGCCGCATTTCGTGGTATAATAGTTCACTATGAAAAGATATTCTCACTATGTAGGAAAGTACAAGATTGCTTTCATCCTGGCACCTTTTTTTATGCTCTCTGAAGTCTTCGGAGAGATCTGGCTGCCGAAACTCATGTCACTCATTATTAATAACGGCGTAGCCAACCGCGATACCGGATATATTCTCCGGATCGGCCTTGTCATGCTGGCGGCAGTTGTCCTTATGATCATAGGAGGAACACTTGGCAACTATTTTGCAGCAAAGGCATCGGTAGGCTTTTCCGCAGATCTGAGGGCTGACCTTTTCCGGAAGGTGCAGACCTTTTCTTTTGCGGATATTGACGACTATTCGACCGGTTCCCTGATCACGCGTCTGACAAATGACGTGCAGCAGATCGCAACATTCATCAATATGGGCTTAAAGATGACGCTTCGGAGTCCCGGAATGATGATCGGCGGCATCATTATGGCTGTGTCCATCAGCCGGGAACTGGCGCTCATCCTCTGTGTGGCCATGCCGCTTCTGATCCTCAGCATGGTGATCCTCTTAAAGATCTCCTTCCCGAAGTTCCAGCGGATGCTCACGGCAGTGGACAATATGAATAACGGGATCAAGGAGTCCCTGACCAATGTCCGCGTGATCAAATCTTTTGTCCGGGAGGATCTCGAGGACCGGAAGTTTGCGGAAAAGAATGAGCTTCTTCTGGAGCGGACCATGGATGCGATGAATACGATCATCGCCATGATGCCGATCATGATGATCATCATGAATCTGACCAGTGCAGCCGTCGTATGGTTCGGGGGAAACCGCGTGATCGCCGGCAGCATGCAGATCGGTGACCTGACCGCATTTATCACCTATATCACACAGATCCTGGCTTCTCTTCTGATGCTCGGCATGATCTTTTTACAGTCCTCCAGAGCGCTTGTGTCCCTTCGGAGAACCTCCGAGATCCTTGATGAGGAGTCCGATGTGGCGGATCTTCCCGGCATTGATCCCGAAAGATCTGTACAGGAAGGAAGCATCGAGTTCCGGAATGTTTCCTTTATCTATCCGGAGAAACGTCTCCGCGATGCCGAGACCGGTGTGGCAAAAAAAGAGGCTAAACATTCCGGCAGATCCCGGGAGGAGGCACTTTCGGGGATTTCCCTTTCGATCCGTCCCGGTGAGACCGTTGGAATCCTCGGTTCCACCGGCTGCGGAAAATCAACGCTTGTGCAGCTGATCCCGAGGCTTTATGACGTGACCGGCGGCGAGGTGCTTGTGGACGGTGTCAATGTGAAAGAGTATCCGGTAAAGAACCTTCGGGACGGTGTTTCCATGGTTCTTCAGAACAATACGCTCTTCTCCGGCAGTGTGGCCGAAAATCTCCGCTGGGGTTCTGAAGAGGCTTCCGATGAGGAGGTGAAGAACTTTGCCGAATACGCCCAGGCCGATCAGTTTGTTTCCGCTTTTTCCGGCGGCTATGACTACATGACCGAACAGGGCGGAACCTACGTCTCCGGCGGTCAGAAGCAGCGTCTCTGTATCGCCAGGGCACTTCGCAACAAGCCGAAGATCCTGATCCTCGACGACTCGACTTCGGCAGTTGATACGGCAACCGAGGCCCGGATCCGGGAGGCTTTTGCCACCACCTTAAAAGACACCACCAAACTGATCATTGCGCAGCGGATCGGTTCGGT
>JAZUHZ010000027.1:0-20590 GCA_045642005.1 Candidatus Avilachnospira sp. | reverse complement strand
TATGGTTTCTGTTCGGATTTTCCGGCATTGCCATACTCAAAAGCCTTATTATTAACAAAGTGTTTAGTGTCCTGATCAGTGATCGGGATGATTCAGATAAAGGAGAAGAATCATGAAAACAGAACCCACAAAAGTAGTTGTTATCAGTGTCGGCGATGCCCAGTATCCGCAGGACAAGCTCCAGATTGCCATCGACAGTGTCCGTGAGGCAGTCCGTTCTCTTCCCTGTGCGGAGGTTGTCTATGAAGGAAGCATCATGGAGGATGTTTCCGCGGACAAGGTTGCGGCAGATGTCAAAAAACTCGTTTTTGATGCGATCATTGTCAACTACGTTTCCTGGCACATTACTCCCTATATCATGAGAACTCTCATCGACTACCGGGAGAAACCCGTCCTCGTATGGGGAATCGGCGGCTACTATGATGAAAACGGAAAGCTTTATGCCCCGGCAGCTACGGCAGGCACCACAGCCATCATCCCGGCGCTTAAGGAACTCGGTTTCAAATATATGCTCGTGAACGAGAAACCCGGCGAGCCCCGCCGCGTAGCGGATGTAGAGCGTTTCCTCCGCGTGGCCGGCGCCGTCAAGGCAGTAAAGCACAGCCGCATCGGTCTCTTCGGATATGCCGATATGGGACTCTACAGCTGCGCCTACAATAAGACCCTGGCCTATAAGAAACTCGGTGTGGACATCGAGGATTATCTGGCCTATGATATGCAGGAAAAGATGGATTCCTTCCCCGAAGAGGAAGTAAAGGCCGAGATGGAAAATATCCTTGCGAACTCCAAACAGTTCAATGAGATTCCGGAAAAGACCCTGGAGAAGGTGACCCGTCTGTACCTGATGATGAAGGAAAAGAGAGACGGACGTCATCTGGATGCCGTTTCCATCAAATGCGTGTACGGTGTCACCCAGATGGGATTCAATCCCTGCCTGGCTCAGACGCTTCTGGCCGATAAGGACACCGCAGTTATCTGCGAGTGCGATGCTTACGGCATGCTGACCGGCATCATCATGCAGTCCATCACCGGCAGGCAGTCCGGCTTTGTGGAGCATTATGAGGTATTTGACGACAGCATCCTCGTGGGTGTATGCGGCTTTATCCCGCGTGATTTCATCGAAGGCGACTTCACCATCCGTGCGGCAAACCTCGGCGAGTTCAACTACGGCATCTCCAATGTTTCCAGAATGAAGACCGGCGAAGTGACCTATGCCCGTCTTTATGAGACCAACGGCGAGTACAAGCTCTTCCTCGGAAAAGGCGAGGCCTGCCCGAATCCGAAGTGGACCGAAGCCGGCTGGTGCGAACCCACCCCGGATTTCCCGTCTGTACTCTTAAAGCCCGGCAAAGACCTGCAGTACTATCAGGAGACCGTACCGGGACAGCACATCATCATGGTTTACGGCGATTACGAGAAGGATATCGAACTCTTCTGTAAATTCATGGGAATTGAAGTGGTAAAATAAAACACGGCAAATGCGAGGAACACGGTATAAAATGCGTGAAACATAGCATAAAATGTGTGAAACGGGCGGTTCCCGTGAAACATCGGAGATGTTTCACGGGAATCGTCTGTTTCACACATTTTATGGACAGGAGAAAAATCAATGGGAAAATATATGACATTTGATGTGGGTACGACTGCCATCAAGACCTGCATCTTCGGAGAAGACCTTCAAAGAATCGATTCCAGCACGGATGAATACGACCTGATCACGGAAGACGGTCAAGTGGAACAGGAACCTGAAAAATACTGGGAGACCATTGTCAAAGCGGTTCGGGCGATCGGTGAGAGAAACGACCTTTCGGATGTCCGCTCCATCTGCCTGACCACCCAGGGGGAAACCATGATTCCGGTCACTGCGGACGGGAAGGTATTAAACCGCGCTGTTGTCTGGCTCGATGACCGTGCCGGAAAAGAGGCAGCGGAAATTGTTGCGGTTCTTGATGAAATGGCCAGGGAAAAGGATCCGTCCGGAAACTTAAGCGGCCTCTCCCTTCTGTTCCGGACAACAGGAATTCCGGAAATGAACGGGCTTGTGCCGCTCGCAAAACTTCTCTGGTTCAAAGAACAGGCACCGGAGATTTTTGAAAAAGCAGACAAATTCCTCCTTTTAGAGGATTATCTGATCTATCGCCTGACCGGACGCTTTGTGACGGAAAAGTCGCTTGCGACCTCCACTGCCTGGCTGGACCTTCTGGAGGACGGGTACTGGGAGGAACTCTTACTTCGTCTCGGCATTTCTCCCGATAAGCTCCCGGAGGCAGTGGAATGCGGAACGATCACCGGAACGCTGACTGACTCTTCGGGAGCGGAGCTCGGACTTCCGGAAACGGTGCAGGTGGTGGCAGGCGCGATGGACCAGATCACAGCGGCCATCGGCGGCGGCGGCCTCTCCAAAGACGTCGTAACGGCTACGGTCGGGACCGCAATGGTCATGACGGCAGAAGTTTCCCGGGAAAAAGCTTTTTCGGATGATGCAATGGTCGTATACAGAGGGTATAAGAAGGGTCAGTATGTTCTGACGCCCTATACCACCACCGCCGGTGTTGTTTTTAAGTGGCTCAAGGATACGGTGTTCCCGGCCGATGCCAAAGAAGCAAAGGCGGCGGGAAAGAGTATCTATGATGTCCTCTGCGAAATGGCCGGGACGGTTCCGGCCGGCGCAAATGGCGTGACGATGATCCCGTATTTCCAGGGCAGCATCCGTCCGAAATATGTGCCGGATGCCAGGGGAATCTTCTTTGGACTCGGGCTTGATTCCGGAAGAGAGGTGCTCGTGCGGGCCACGCTGGAGGGGATCGGATTTATGATCCGGGAAAATCTCACGATGCTTGAGCAGTACGGCGTTCATGCGGAAAAAATCCAGTTCTTCGGCGGTGGATCCAAAAATGCCGTGTGGAATCAGATTATTTCGGACATTTCTTCCGTGGAGCTTGTGAAACCCTGTGAGGAGGAGTGTGCCTCTTTGGGCGCTGCGATCCTTGCGGCCGTGGCGCTCGGTGACCGCGCTTCTGTGGAGGAGGCCAAGGCGTGCAACCCGGTTTCTCTCAGGGTCATTCCGGATCTTTCCAAAAAGACAGTGTATGATGCGGCCTATGAAAGGTACAATAAGATATTCGATGCGGTAAGTCACTTATTCTGAAACATCCCCGCATGTGCCCCGTGAGACATCTCCCCGCATACACGCTGTGAAACATCTTTGATGTTTCACGGCGTGTATGGCTTGGTGTGAAACGTTTTTTAATGTTTCACACCGGTTATGCGTAAGGAATAATACTTGCGTGTTTTTCAATCTCGTTGTAATATATATCAAATGGGTACAAGGATAAACAAGTTCATAGCCTCGTCGGGGTACTGTTCCAGAAGAGCGGCCGATGAACTGATCCTCGCGGGTCGTGTCCGGATCAACGGACTCCCTGCCATCCCCGGGAGCAGTGTTTCCGGGGATGATGAGGTTACGGTGGACGGGGAAAAAGTGACGGCGCGGATTCCGCGCATGATTGCTTTTTATAAACCCTGCGGTGTTGTCTGTACGTCCTCCGACCGTGACAGAGCGGTCAGCGTGAACGAATATCTCGGCCTGACGGAACATCTGTTCCCGGTGGGACGGCTGGACAAGGACTCGGAAGGTCTTCTCCTTCTGACCAACATGGGAGACCTTGCAGAAAAGATCGCACGGGCCGGAACCGCACACGAAAAGGAATATCTTGTTACCTGTAAAAGACCGCTTTCCGGGGCGTTTATTGACCGGATGAGGCGGGGCGTTCAGATTATGATCCCTGCCAACCGGAGTACGACCGGCAGGGAAGAGGTTTACATAACAAAGCCGTGCAAAGTGGACCGGCTGGATGAGCGGACTTTCGATATCATCCTTACCGAGGGAAAGAACCGGCAGATCCGCCGGATGACCGAGGCCCTCGGCAATAAAGTGACGGGATTACGGCGCATTCGGATCATGAATATCGAACTGGGAGAGCTGGCAGCAGGAGAATGCCGGGAGCTTTCGCCGGAAGAGATCCATAAGTTAGAGGAAGTTTTATGAAGCTGATACTGCCGGAGGGGTATGACCCGAGGCTTACCATAAGAGAAACCCAGGATGCAATCAAGTACATCCGGGACCGGTTCCAGAAGGAATTCGGAATTGAAATGAATCTGGAGAGGATCTCCGCTCCGCTGTTTGTGGAAAAAAGCTCCGGCCTGAACGACGATCTTTCCGGTGTGGAGAGAAAAGTGAGTTTTGACCTTCTGGAGTATCCGGGGGAGGAACTCGAAGTGGTGCAGTCCCTTGCCAAGTGGAAGAGAATGGCGCTCGGCCGTTACGGCTTCCAGCCCGGGGAAGGACTTTATACCAATATGAATGCGATCCGCCGGGATGAAGAACTGGACAATCTTCATTCCGTGTATGTGGACCAGTGGGACTGGGAGAAGGTCATCACCAAAGAGGAGCGAAACGAAGAAACGCTCCGGAAAACCGTCCGTTCCATTGTAAAAGTACTGAAACATATGGAACATGAGGTATGGTATCAGTATCCGCAGGCCGTGTACAAGCTCCCGTATGAGGTATTCTTCATTGATTCCCAGGAGCTTCTCGACAGATATCCGGACAAAACCGCCAAGGAGCGGGAAAACCTGATCTGCAAAGAGCACGGATGTGTGTTTATCATGCGGATCGGAGAAAAGCTTTCAAACGGAGAGCCTCACGACGGCCGGGCCCCGGACTATGATGACTGGCAGCTGAACGGCGATCTTTTATACTGGTTCGAGCCGCTCCAGATGGCCATGGAGATCAGTTCCATGGGAATCCGGGTTTCTGAGGAAAGCATGCATGAACAGCTTCTGAAAGCCGATAAGCTCGGGCGGGAGGCGCTTCCCTATCACAGGGCGATTCTTGAAAATAAGCTTCCTTACACGATCGGCGGCGGAATCGGCCAGTCCAGAGTGTGCATGCTCCTTCTCGGGCGTGCCCATGTGGGAGAGGTTCAGGCCTCCTACTGGCCCGAAGAAATGCGCGCGCTTTGCCGGGAGAACAAGATGTATCTGCTTTAAGCATTATTGATAAAGGAGAAAAAATGGAAATTGTAAAAACAAAAGATGAAGGAAAACTGTCTATTGCTCTGTCAGGAAGACTTGACACCACAACGGCTCCGGAGCTGGAAGCGTCATTAAAAGAAGATATCGACGATGCAAAAGAGCTGGTTTTTGACTTTGCGGAGCTTGGCTATATTTCTTCCGCAGGACTCCGTGTTATTCTGTTTGCCCAGAAGACCATGAACAAGCAGGGATCCATGGAAGTGGTGAATGTCTGCGATGATATTAAGGAGATCTTTGATATTACAGGGTTCTCGGATATTCTGACTGTGAAGTAATGTTTCTTTCGGTTCTGCCGGTTATTCTGGCCGTTTCAGCTGTTCTTATGGCGGCCGCGCTCAGAAAGTCGGTAAAAAAAACGCTTTACTCTTATAAAAACATCGGCCTTACGGGCGGGGTCATCTTTAATGCGGTACTGATCATTGCCGCACTCGGATGGATTACCGCCCTTCGTAAGGACGGTGTGGTTTCCCGTCGGGAAATCTTTCGTCTGCTTCTCGACTTTCCCGAAATTTTTTCCCGGTACGCTCTTTTTTTGATCATCGCACTCTGTGTGGCTCTCGGTATTTCCAATATCGCGCTCATCCGGCATGAAGGGTATCATCTCCATAATGCATTAAGTATTCTTCTCGCTGCAGCGTATATCGGCGGGACGTTTGCGATTTATGCGGTGACGGATTTTCTGAATGAGCGGGTGTTCACGGAATCGCTGGCGGCCGAAAGCCGCGGTGTGCTCCTTCTCCGGACGGCCGTTCCCTGTTTTTTTCTGCTGCTTCTCTGTTATTTTGAGTGCATTCTGGCCGGCACGGCCATCATCGGATATGCGGCGGTAAAGAAAAGTCCGCCCTTTGACCGGGATTTTATCATTATTCTCGGCTGTTCCATTGATAAAAGAGGCGGCCTCTTACCGCTTCTTAAGGGAAGAGTGAACCGGGCGGTCCGCTTTGCCTGGGATCAGGAGCGGGAGACGGGGATCCCGGTGAAATATATCCCGTCCGGCGGACAGGGACCGGGGGAGATCATCAGCGAAGGAACGGCCATGGAGTTTTATCTCCTGACGCACGGCGCGGAGAGCTATGAGGTGTTTCCCGAGAAGAAATCCCGGAGTACCTTCGAGAACATGGTCTGCTCCCGGAAAGTAATGGAAGAAATGAACCCGGAGGCAAAGATTGCTTTTGCCACGACCAATTATCATGTACTCCGCAGCGGGATCCTCGCAAGAAAAGCGGGAATGGATGCCGAAGGGATCGCCGCCCCGACGAAGTGGTATTTCTGGCCCAACGGCTTTATCCGTGAGTTTTTTGCCATCCTGGCGATGGAAAAAAAGACCCATGTCTTTGTGGCGGCGGCGCTGTTTGCCGCCTGTATGATCTGCTGCATGCTGGTGCATTTCTGACCGGAAAGGAAACTATGGCACAGGAACCTGAAATTCTTTATAAACTGATGGTGCTCTATATGCTGGATCAGGTGAATTTTCCGCTGACGAATTCACAGCTGACGGAATTTTTTCTGGAGAAGGAATACACCACCTATTTTACGCTTCAGAAGGTCATCAGTGATCTCTGCGAGTCCGGGTTTACGGACGCGCAGAAAGCGGGCACCCAGACCCATTACGTGATCACAGATGACGGAAGGGCAACGCTCCGCTTTTTTTCCGGGGAGATGTCCCGGGAGATCATCGCGGATATGGACAGCTATCTGAAAGCCAATAAGCTCCGGATGCGCTCCGAGGTGAGCCTGACCGCCGACTACTATCGCCCGTCGGACGATGACTATGTGGTCGGCCTGCACATCCGTGAAGGAAAAGAGGATATCCTTTCCATCGACGTTTCCGTCCCTGATGAGGAGGCGGCGAAGGCCATTATGATGAACTGGAAGGGAAAAGCGCAGAAAATCTACCAGAATATTATGACGGAACTGATGTAAAGGGCTTTTATGGATTAAAGTATTGAACACTTTGAGTAAATAAAGCTTGACAAGGATACCCGCCGGTTTTATAATCACCAATTATGACAACAGAGGTGTCATTTTGTCCTCTGCTGCACAGAGCAGCGGAGGATTTTTCTTAGGAGGTAAAAAATGGATAACGGAAGAGAAAGACTCGGAAGCCGTCTCGGTTTCATTCTTCTTTCAGCAGGCTGCGCCATCGGATGCGGCAATGTATGGAAATTCCCCTGGATGACAGGTCAGTACGGCGGAGGCGGTTTTGTCCTTGTATATCTGATCTGCCTTCTGATTCTCGGACTCCCGGTTATGACCATGGAGTTCTCACTCGGACGCGCTTCGCAGGCCAGTCCCATTAAGATGATGGCCAAGCTTCAGAAGCCCGGACAGAAGTGGCACATCTATTCCCCGTTTGCACTGCTCGGAAACATCGCCCTGATGTCTTTCTACACAGTGGTTACCGGCTGGATGATTTATTATTTTGTAATGTTCCTTACCGGAAACACGGCAGATCTTTCCTTCGGCGGAATGATCTCCAATCCCGGCGTGAATGTGGTCTACATGCTCATTGCCATTGCCCTCGGTTTCGGAATCCTGACTCTCGATCTTCAGTCCGGACTGGAGAAGGTGACAAAGTACATGATGCTTCTCCTCTTCTTCCTGATGATCATCCTTGCGGTTCATTCCGCAACGCTGGAGAATGCCGGCGAGGGATATAAGTTCTATCTTCTTCCCGATTTCTCAAAGATCAACGGACAGGTTATCGTAGGTGCCATGAACCAGGCGTTCTTTACGCTTTCTCTCGGTATCGGCTCCATGGCCATCTTCGGAAGCTATATTGACAAGGACCGTTCTCTTCTCGGCGAGTCGGTCAACGTTGTCTGCCTGGATACCTTTGTTGCTCTGGTAGCCGGACTGATCATGTTCCCCGCCTGCGCATCCTTCGGTATCGAAGTGGATGCCGGCCCCGGACTCCTTTTCAACACCATGGCAACCGTATTCAACAACATGAACGGCGGCCGGATCTGGGGAACGCTGTTCTTCCTCTTCATGGTATTTGCTGCTCTTTCCACGGAGCTTGCCGTATTTGAGAACATTCTCGCCATGGTAAGAGAACTGACCGGATGGAACCGTCCCAAGGGATGCCTTGTGTGCGGACTCGGACTCACGCTGACCTCCATCACCACGGCACTCGGCTACAGCGTATTCCATTTCCAGCCCTTCGCAGAAGGCACGGCATGGCTTGATTTCTGGGATTTCATCGTCAGCACCAACCTGCTGCCGCTTGGTTCTCTGACAGTTGCTCTCTTCTGTACAATGAAGGCCGGCTGGGGCTGGGACAACTTTGTTGCAGAAGCCAATGCCGGAAAGGGCATGAAGGTCAAAGACTGGATGAAACCGGTATTCATGTATGTGGTACCGATCGCAGTCATCCTGATCTATGTCTACGGACTTGCCACCTTCGGCTGGAAGTAATCCGTCAGCAGATCTGAAAAAGTTTGAATTGCATGAGCTGTGTGAAACATCTACGACGTTTCACGCAGCTCATGTTTTTTATCGTCAATGTTTCCCGGAGCTCTGTTCTTTTTTCTTGCACATTCTGCTTTCATCGTGTAGAATAAAGGACAGAAAAACCAGATGCGCCGGAATCGGCGTATCCGGACGGTTTTTGTGTTGGAAAACGAATGAAAGAGAAAATCAGCCGCCTCGCAAAAGGAATCATGGACGAGACACCGGAGAAGATGGAAATCGCTCCGGTAAGTTTTGATGAGATCCTTTGGGCCGACAGAGACCCTTCTTTTACCCTCGGGGTATCGAGTCCCACCGGACACAGCCTGCGCGGTGTGGTGTTCTGCGATGACGAAAGGATCACCGTGGAGAACCCGTCTTTTACCGGGCGGATGAATCATCTTAGCTTCCGGGTTTCTATGGACAGCCTTGCGCCGGGAAGCGTTCTTTCCGGCAGGGTGGGGCTTCTGACATCGGCCGGGGAAAGAGAGATTCCCTACCGTTTCACCATCGGAAGACCGGAGCCTCCGGTGCAGGAAGAAAAAGAGACACCGACGGCTCTGAAACCGGACAGTCCTTTGTTTGTTCCGGATCCGGAGAGAGAAAAGTACTATGCGTTTCTTATGCGTCATATTCCGGAGGATGCGGAGCTTCTTACGGATCTTTCGGTCATGCTCATCGGCCTGTCGGCGCATGACAGCCTGAGTTTTGCCATATATAAGGAGGCGGTCCGTCGGGGACTTCCGGTGACGCATCTTTATGAAAGCCTGATGGATTCCTATCCGGAGGATGCCCGGGAGCCTCTCCCGGAGGAGGTGCTTCTCTATTTTTCCTACGAGAAGGATCTGCCTCAGGAAACGGCGGACCGGCTGTACCGGAATGTGATTCAGAACGTCCCTTCGGATACGGATCTTTACCGGACCTATGAGCCCGCGATGCGCGATTATGCGATGAGAAATGTGTTCCTTCGGCGCATCAACCGGAATCTTTCGGTGATCTATGACCGGATGCTGTATCCGGATATGATTGACGGGAAGGCAGCCGCCCTGCTTCCCGATCTTCTGAAGATGCACCGGATCACGGTGGATGATGCCTCGGTAAAGACGGCGCATCTTACCTATCCGGAACTTTCGAATATTGTGAGCTGTCCGGTAAAGGACGGCGTCGTCTATCTGCCCGTTTATTTTGAAAACGCAGAGATCACCTTCCATTACGATGGCGGGGAGAAGGCAGGGGTTGTCCATATCACCGATGAGGAACTGATCCGGAGACCGGATCTATTAAAACAGTGTTTTCTTCTGGCACCGGATCATGAGATGCTTCTTCTTTCCGCAGCCAGAAAGATCGTTTCCCGGGGAATCCGGGACGAGGAGGAAAAGAAGGTCCTTCTTTCCTCGATGAGCGGACTTTCCCTTTCGGAATCCTTCCGGCAGGAAGTGATCCGGACGCTGTGCGAATTCGGCGGGGATACGGCCTGGATCGATACGGTTTCGCCTGCGGAATTTGACGGTTCCTCCTCCGGTCTTGTGTTTAAGGCCTATCTTTCGGAAGGCCGGTACCGGGATGCCTACCTGTGTCTCAAAATGACCGGAACGGAAGGAAAAGATCCGGAGGATCTTGCGGCCCTCTGCACGGCGCTCCTCTCAAGGGGAGAGAAGCCGGTGGAAAACGGGACGCAGACCGACCGCTTTTTCCTCTGCCTCTGTAAAAAAGTTTTTGACCGGGATGCGGCAGCACCGCATATCCTTAGCTTTCTTCTTCGTGAGTATGACGGACCGACGGAGGAAATGTACCGGATCCTTAAAAAGGCGGAAGCACTTTCCCTCGATGTCACGGAAATGGCGGAAAAGACACTTCTGTGCATGCTTTTTGCGGGTTCGCACGCCCACCTCGATGATACGTTCCGCGCCTATACGGAAAGCGGAGTCCAGAAGGAACTGCTGATCCGGGCATATTTCGCTGTCAGAATGACAGATTATGTGGTGCGCCTGGATGAAACGGTCCCGGAGGCTTCCTTCCGGGCCCTGGAGCGCTACCTGGGCATCCAGAAAAAGCATGAGTCGCTTCCGGTTGTTTTTCTGATCGGACTGACAAAATACTACAGCAAAAAAGAAACTCTCAGCGTTTCTGAGAAAGAGCTCTGTCAGGAGCTTACGGACATCCTGATTGACGGAGGATATGTCTTTTTCTATACCAGAACCCTCCGGAATAAGATCCGGATCCCGCCCTCCATCCGGGAACGCTTTTATGTGGAATACCGGGGAACACCGGAAAGCTCTCCGGAAATGCTCATCCGGATCCGTCCCGGTGATGAGGGGGACCGGAATGTTCCCTTAAAGAAAGTGTTCGGAAATATCTTTGTATCGGGAACGGTGCTCTTCCGGGGGGAGGAGATGCATTACCTGATCTATGACAGCGTCCGGGGTGACACTCCCGCGGCCGAGGGAACGATCAGTGTGAAAAAGGCCGCCCGGGACGGAGATGACAGCTATACGCTTCTGAACCGGATGTCGGAGGAAGCTTCCGGCGGAAAGTCGGAGGATCTTCTCAGGGATATGGTCCGGTATGCCCTCCAGCAGGAAGTAAACAGAAATTTATTCCGTCCGGAAATCTGAAAATATGCCGCTACTCACAGGAATCGATCTTACAGATGAATATATCGCCGTTTTTTCGGAGGGCGACGAAGAGGCCAGGGTTTTCCCGGCCTGTCTTTGCCGTGCCAGAGAGTCAAACCTCTGGTATCTCGGGGAGGATGCTCTCCGGGAGACTCTTTCCGGAAGCGCGGTGATGGCGGAAAAAGTCCTTCGTCTTCTCCGGCGGGGCGGTACCCAGAATATTGCCGGCCAGGTCTATACGGGAGGAGAGCTTCTCACAGAACTCTTCCGCCTTCTGGTACCTGCGGAAGCCATGGAGCCCGGAGGATTTCTCTCCGTATGTCTTCATGCGCCGGATAAAGAACTCATGGATCAGGTGACCGACAGTCTCTTTGCGGCCGGTGCGAAACGGGAACAGTTTCTTGTCACAAGCCATGAGGAGGCGTTCATTTACTATGTTCTGTCCCGGGACAGGGAGCTCTGGTCCCGGATGACCTGCCTTTTCGATGTGCATGACGGGATCCTTTCGTATTATGAGTTTCTCCTGGCCCGCGGGGTGTCGCCTCAGGCAGCTCTCTGTTCCGGAGACGACTGTGA
Source organism: Candidatus Avilachnospira sp. (assembly GCA_045642005.1). Taxonomy (GTDB): domain Bacteria; phylum Bacillota; class Clostridia; order Lachnospirales; family Lachnospiraceae; genus Avilachnospira. The sequence continues at coordinate 8,852 of JAZUHZ010000027.1, read as the reverse complement.
GGCATTCCGTCCGGATATCCTGAAAAACGAGGCAGGACGAATCCTTGCCGACCGGATCGTTACGGAGATCGCGAAGCGCTCCATGGACGGAAAGCTGTTCTCCGGTGTTTTTCTCACGGGAGAAGGATTCCGTGACACCGCCTGGGCAACAGGATTTCTTTCCGCGGTCTGTACGAGACGGAAAGTGATGCAGGAAAACGGACTGTTTGCCGTCGGCGCGGAGGTCCTTGCAAAAACCGGAGCAAACGGTCTGCCGTATGTTCTGTTCTGCGATCAGCGGACCGCATCGGAAGTGGCAGTAGAGGCAGAGGTTTCCGGAAAGAAGACGAAGCTTGTTCTTTTCGGCGCCGGAGAGCGCTGGTACGGACAGACAGTGCATGCGGAACTTCTCCTTCGGGGAGAGGATTCCGTGGATTTTCTGATCACACCGTTTGACCGGGGAAAGGAAAAGCGCGTGGTGCGGGCTCTCCCCGGAGACTTCCCGAAGTGGACAGGGGAAGTAAGAAGAGTGGCGCTTGACCTTACGTTCACATCCGGAAAGAAATGTACGGTCCGGATCACGGATCTCGGGTTCGGGGATCTCTTCCCCGCATCCGGAAAGAGTATGACAGAGGAAATGGAGATCTGATGGCACTTCTGCTCGCCGGCAGAACGGCAGACAGCCCGTTCTGCATTGATAAACTGAATATCCGGATCTTCTCCCGGGAGGAGCTTTCCTATGTCATTGTGAACTATCCTCTGATCGCCCTTTCCGGGCTTCTCTCGGAGGAACTCATCACGTGGATCGGGAATTCCCTCCATATGGAGGAGTTTTCGGAACGGCTGTCCGCGGAATTTCATGCCGGCGAAAGCACGGAGAATCTGCTGCTTCTTATCCTGCAGAACGGTAATTACTGTTCCGGAGAAGAGATCCGGGCCTTCCGGGATCTCTTGCTTTCCTACCGGAAGATGCCGGCTTCGGAGATTGACCGGGAGACCGCGATGCTCTATTACCAGGTCGGGAAATACGGTCTCTGTGAGGAAAAGCTCCGGGACTGCCTTTCGGGACTTAGGTCCCGGATCCTTTTCACAAGGGACAGTGAGGAGAAGGAGAAGCTTACCCAGGCGTCGCAGGACACCCTTTGTGATCTGGCTGCCGTCCGCATGCTCCGCTTCGACACCGAAGGGGCTTTACAGAACCTTTCCGAGGCAGAGAAAGCGGGGCGTTTTCAGAGGGCCGAAGAATACCGTTACTTTATTACGGGAGAGGCGGATCTTCCGGACAGCGAAAAAGAGGCACTGAAAAAGAAACGGTCGGAGCTCTCCAAAGCTGCGGCGGAAAGTGAAGAGTGCCGGAGAATCAGGGAATTATCCCCGTCTGATGAAAACTTTGTGAAAAAGACGGAAGCAATCATCAGTCAGTGGAAGAATGAATACAGAAAATCAGGCTAAGAAGGTAGTATTTATGAAAGAACTTGCAAAAACTTATGATCCGCAGGCCATTGAAGAGAAAACGTACGAGAAGTGGCTCAATAACGGCTATTTTAAGGCTGATCCGAAATCGGTAAAACCCGGTTTCTGCATTCCCATGCCGCCGCCGAATGTAACGGGACAGCTCCATATGGGCCATGCTCTCGATAATACCCTGCAGGATACCCTTTCCCGGTATAAGAGGATGAAGGGATTTGAGGTTTTATGGCAGCCCGGAACCGACCACGCGGCGATTGCGACCGAGGTCAAGGTAACCAACAAGCTGAAAGAACAGGGAATTGACAAGCACGAGATCGGCCGGGAGGCCTTCCTCAAAGAGGCCTGGAAGTGGAAAGAGGAGTACGAAGGACGGATTCTCCATCAGATGCACAAAATGGGCGTTTCCGCCGACTGGTCAAGACTCCGCTTTACCATGGACGAGGGATGTTCCAAAGCGGTACAGAAGGTGTTCATCGACCTTTACAACCGGGGGCTTATTTATAAAGGCAACCGGATCATCAACTGGTGCCCGAAATGCCAGACTTCCCTTTCCGATGCCGAGGTTCTTCACGAGGACCAGCAGGGTGCTTTCTGGCACATCAATTATCCGGTAGTCGGGGAACCCGGCCGCTACGTGGAGATTGCCACCACCCGTCCGGAAACCCTCCTCGGTGATACCGCCGTGGCGGTGAACCCGAAGGATGAGCGGTATACGGATATCGTCGGAAAGATGCTTAAGCTTCCGCTCACAGACCGTGAGATCCCCGTGATCGCGGACGAATATGTGGACATTGATTTCGGTACCGGCTGTGTGAAGATCACGCCGGCCCATGACCCCAACGACTTCGAGGTCGGAAAGCGGCACAACCTTCCCGAGATCTGCATCATGCATGATGATGCGACGATTGACTGCCCCGGTTCCAAATATGACGGCATGGACCGCTATGCGGCCAGAGACGCCATGGTGGAGGACCTTAAGGCACAGGGCCTTTTAGTCAAAGTTGTTCCGCACGAACATGCCGTAGGCACCCATGACCGCTGCGGCACGACCGTTGAGCCCATGATCAAGGCCCAGTGGTTCGTGAAGATGCAGAAAGCCTCAAAGGACTGCCAGGACATTCTCGAAAACGGAACCCTCGGTTTTGTTCCGGAAAATTATTCCAAGACCTATCTCCACTGGGTGGAGAATCTGAAGGACTGGTGCATCTCCCGTCAGATCTGGTGGGGACACCGGATCCCGGCTTATTACTGCGACAAGTGCGGCAAGATGATCGTTTCCGGAGATCCCGTGACCGTCTGCCCCGACTGCGGCGGGACGATGACGCAGGATGAAGATACCCTGGACACCTGGTTCTCGAGCGCCCTGTGGCCGTTCTCGACTCTCGGCTGGCCCGAGGAGACGGATGCCTTAAAGAAGTTCTACCCGGCTTCCGTCCTGGTGACAGGATATGACATTATCTTCTTCTGGGTGATCCGGATGTGCTTCTCCGGCGTGGAGCATATGGGAAAGAGCCCCTTTGACAAGGTGCTGATCCACGGCCTTGTACGGGATGCCCAGGGCCGCAAGATGAGTAAATCGCTTGGAAACGGCATCGATCCCATCGAGATCATCGAACAGTTCGGCGCCGATGCCCTTCGCGGAGCGCTTCTCACCGGAAACGCTCCCGGAAACGACATGCGCTTCACACAGGATAAGGTGGAAAACTGCCGTAACTTTGCCAATAAGATCTGGAACGCCAGCCGGTTTAATATGATGAACCTCGACAGAGTACGGGATCTTAAGGAGGGAATCGACACCGCGGAGCTTTCTCTGGAGGACAAATGGATCCTTTCCCGGTTCAATGACCTTGCGGGCAATGTCAACCGCAACATGGACGCCTTCGAGCTTGGAATCGCCCTCGACAATATCACCGACTTTGTCTGGAACGAGCTGTGCGACTGGTATATCGAGATGGTAAAGCAGCGTCTCTACGACGACGCGGATACCACCAAGGCAGCAGCGCTCCGTACCTTAAAATATGTGCTCTGCGGATCCTTGAAGCTTCTTCATCCCTTCATGCCGTTTGTCACAGAGGAAATCTACTGCAACGTGACCGGGGAGGAGTCCATCATGATCGCGTCCTATCCCGAGTACTGCGAAGCCTATAATTTCACAAAGGAAATGAACGAGATCGAGAACGTGAAGGAAGCAGTACGTGCCATCCGGAACGTCCGGACGGAGATGAATGTTCCCCCGTCAAAGAAGGCCGCCGTATTTGTGGTTTCCGAAGATGAAAATACCCGTATCACGTTTACGGATACAAAGAACGTGTTTGCCCGTCTCTGCGGAGCTTCTGAGGTGACGGTCCAGGCGGATAAGTCAGGCATTGATCCGAGTGCGGTTTCCGCAGTTACGAAAGATGCGCAGATGTATATGCCGCTCGGTGACCTGATCGACATTGACAAGGAAATCGAGCGTCTTACGAAGGAGAAGGTACGTCTGGAAGGTGAGCTCAAGCGTTCCAGAGGCATGCTTTCCAATGAGAAATTCATCTCGAAGGCTCCGGCTCAGAAGATCGAAGAGGAAAAGGCGAAACTTGCCGGCTATGAAGAGATGATGGCGAAGGTGACCGAACGCCTTGCAGCGCTCGGCTAAGTTGCCTGAAATCACAGGCGTCAGGAAACTGTCATGGAACACCTTGCAGAAACCTGTTTCGAAACAGTGTTTCATGACAGTTTCCTGGCGCCGCAATTAATGAATGCTATGGAACTCTGGAAAAGAAGAACTGAGATGATTATGGGAAGCGAGGCGCTTTTGCGTCTCGCTTCTTCCCGCGTGGCGGTATTCGGCATCGGCGGTGTCGGCGGACACGCTGCCGAGTCGTTAGCCCGCGCGGGCGTGGGGGCGATTGATCTCATCGATATGGACTGCGTTGAGGAGACGAACATAAACCGGCAGGCGGTCGCGGCCCGCTCCACCCTCGGCCGGATGAAGACCGAGGTCATGCGTGACCGCATCCTGGATATCACTCCCGACTGCTTTGTCACCTGCCATAACCTGTTCTATCTTCCCGGGATGGCGGACGGGTTTGACCTTTCGGCCTACGATTATGTGATCGATGCGATCGATACCGTTACCGCAAAGCTCTGCCTCATTGAACACGCGTGCGGGGCAGGGGTTCCCATTATCAGTTCCATGGGAACCGGAAACCGGCTCGATCCTTCGAAACTTATGATTACGGATATCATGAAAACCTGCGATGATCCGCTGGCGGCGGTCATGCGCCGGGAACTGAAGAAACGCGGGATCTATCATCTGGATGTGGTCTTCTCGGAAGAACACCCCATAAAACCGGCGGTGGCGGATTCTGGTGAAAACCATAGGACGCCGGGATCCTCCCCGTTTGTACCTGCGGCGGCAGGACTTCTGCTTTCGTCTTATGTTGTGAGAAAACTCGGAGGATTGTTATGAAGAAAAAAGCCCTGGCAGTCCTTTTTGTGGTTCTCTTTATCATTGCAGGCGCCTTCCTCAGGTCTCTTTCGGAACGAAAGGACATTCCGGATATTCAGACGGTCAGTGACCTTTCCGGACGGAAAATCGTCTGTGTGGAGGGAAGTGTATTTCCCGCGCTGATCAAGGAAGATGACCGTCTTAATGATGCGGAGATTGTTTATACCGCTTCCAACACAGCTTCCCTCGGACAGCTTCTCGGAGGAAAAGTGGATGCCATGGCCTGCGACTATTTTATGGCTGCGCGGCTCCTTGAAAAACACAAAGAGCTCAAAATGCTTCCGGAACATCTTTCCGAGGAAGGATTTGTCGTCGTATTTTCAAAGGGAAGCCCGCTTGCAGGGGAGTTTAACCCGGTAATTGAGGCGTTTCTTCAGGACGGGACGATGGAGGCTTTAGAGAAAAAATGGATGGGGGATGATCCGTCTGTCAGGGTACCGGAGGAGATCCCGGCGGCAGCAGGAGAGAAGGGCACTCTTTTGTGCATTGTAAACGGGGAAACAGAACCGCTCAATTACATGGATACAGACGGCACTCTTCAGGGATTTGAGATTGATCTTGTCAACCGGATCGCAGAGAAACTCGGGTACCAGGTGGAATACCGCGTTTCGGTGTTTGCTGATCTGATCCCGTCCGTGGAGGCAGGTGAGGCCGATTTGTCGGTGAACGGCATTTCCGCCACCAAAGAGCGGGCGGAGAGAGTGGATTTATCCGTTCCCTACTTCGATAATGACGCGGTCTTACTGGTAAAGGAAAAAGACTATGGTTACAGTATCCCGTTCATGATGGATGCCTTCCGTCAGAGTTTCCGGAGGACCGTCGTAGACAACGGACGCTGGGTGGAAATCCTCTCCGGTGTCGGGACAACGGTAGTGATTGCACTCCTCACGATCATTTTCGGAAGCATTCTCGGTGGCAGTCTTTTTTTGTGGGAATACTCCGGGAAACCGTCTTCGGTTGTCGTAGGATGGTTTTATGATTTCATGACCTTTATGCCCATTTCGACCTGGCTCCTCGCGGTGTATTATGTTTTTTTCAACGGATCGAGCAGCGCGAATTTCAGGGCGGCGCTCTTTGCGCTGACCGTTAGTTTTGCCTATCTTTTTCTCGACTGTGCGGAAAAATCCTACGCAAAGCTTGGACAGGATGAAAAGGATGCTGCCGTTTCCATGGGGTACGGGCATTATCAGGCGCTGTTTCTGATCTATATCCCGCATCTTTTCCCTGAGTTCCTCAACCTTTTCCGGTTTTCGGTCATTACGCACATCCAGAACACCGCGCTGGTGGAAATGATCTCGGTCATGGATATCCAGGCAGTTTCGGACCTGATCGCCGCCGAGACGTTTGAACCCGTCTTCCCCATTCTCCTGACCACCGTTACCTATATTCTTCTCGGGGTCATCGGCAGCAGTATCCTCATGAATCTTGATATTTCGGTGGGAAGAGAAAAAACAGAGGAAGAGATCATGGCAGGGATCAGAAAGGAAAGGTTCTGATGATAAGAACAGTCGGCCTCGGAAAAGAATATGATGGGGAGGAGATTCTTAAGGGAATCGATCTTACCGTCCACGACGGGGAGGTTATCGGACTGATCGGCCCTTCGGGAGCCGGAAAGTCCCTTCTGCTCCGGCTCCTCGGGATGCTGGAGAAACCGTCATCAGGAAAAATTTTCCTCGGTGACGATGAGATCACGTCTCCCTCCTATGATATAAGGTTTGCCAGAAAGAGGATCGGAATGGTCTTTCAGAACCCGAGCCTCTTCCCGCATCTTACGGTGGTGGAAAATGTAATGACCGGACTTGTGCATCTGGAGCGCAGGCGCCCCACGGAGGCATTTGACATGGCTATGGAACTCCTTCGTGAAGTGGGACTTTACGATATGGCATTCCGGTATCCGTATTCCCTTTCCGGTGGGCAGAACCAGCGTGCTGCCATTGCGCGCACCATGGCGCTCAGGCCCGAGATCCTCCTTTTTGACGAACCGACGAGTTCCCTCGACCCGATCATGCAGGGAGAAGTTGAGGCCGTGATCCGGATGCTTGCGGAAAAGGGCCACACCATGATCATTTCCAGCCATGAGATGGGATTTATCCGGAATGTCTGCGACAGGATTGTATTCTTAAATAACGGTACGGTCTTTGAAGAGGGCAGCCCCGCACAGATCTTTGAAAACGCCGGAAAGGCGGAGACGAGGCGGTTTGTCAGGGCACTCCGTCTTCTGGAGTTCACGATCACTTCCGCGGATTTTGACTTTATCGGCATGCAGACGGAAGTGGCGGAGTTTGCCTATAAGGCGGGCATCCCGGCGAATATCGTCCGGGGCTTAAATTCCGTGACTGAGGAATTTACGCAGATGATCATTCTCAGTCCGAAAGAAAAAAACATCATGAAGATGTCTTTTGAGTATAACCGCGACGAGAAAACCCTCGACGGTGAGGTCCGCTTCTCCGGGCCTCCCTTCGACGAGGATAATCCCATATACTTCATCTCCTGGCCGATCATCAGAAAGCGTACTGCGAGCCTGAGACACACGGAGATCGATGAGGACGGCTATACCAACCTGCTGTCATTTAGAATTATGTAAACCTGCTTGACAGAAAGATACATTTGTAGAAAGTCAGAATAAAAAGGAGTTTTATGAAAAAAAAGTTGATCACATGGCTTATGATGCTCTCGCTGTTTCTTTTATCCGCCTGCGGAAAAGGAAAAGCCATACCTTCCTCTTCCGGAGAGGATGTGTCCTATCCGCTTACCCTTACGGATCAGACAGGAAGGAACGTCACAATCCCGAAAAAGCCGGAGAGGATTGTGAGCGGTTACTATATCACGACGAGTACTCTCATTGCGCTCGGCGTGAAGGACCGGATCTGCGGCATAGAAGAAAAAGCCGGGAAACGGAACATTTACCGTCTTTCGGCGCCGGAACTATTGGAACTGAAAAATGTCGGAAGTGCCAAAAACCTGGATATTGAGGCATGTGTTTCATTGCAGCCGGATCTGGTGATTCTGCCGGCCAAGGTGCAAAAGGCCGCGGAAACGCTTTCCGATCTCGGGATCCCTGTGATCCTTGTGGATCCGGAAACCGGGGATGCGGCGGAAGAGATGATCACGCTTCTCGGCAAAGCGGTATCTGCAGAACCGAAGGCGCAGGAACTCATTTCCTATATCCACGGGGTCAAGGAAAAACTTGCTGCCCGCCCCGGAGAAAAAGTCCGGGTATATCTGTCCGGAAACAGCGGCTTTCTCAAAACCGCCGGAGCAAAAATGTATCAGGCGGAGATGATCCGGGAATCGGGAAATGAAAATGCTGCCGAAGCATTAGAGGAAACTTACTGGGCAGATGCGGGCTATGAGCAGATCCTTTTCTGGAATCCGGAGCTGATCCTTCTGGCTGCCGATGCTGCCTACACCGTGGAGGATGTACTCAATGACCCGGCTCTCAAAGGGGTAAAGGCCATTGAAAACAAAAGAGTTTACGCGATGCCTTCGGACATAGAAGCCTGGGACAGCCCGGTGCCGGGTGCCGTTCTTGGATCCCTGTATCTGTCCTCCCTGACCGGCGGGGTGACAGAGGAAGAATACAGGGCCAGCGTGAAGGAATTCTACGAAACCTTCTACGGGTTTACCCCGGAGAGTTTCTGATTCCCATATCGCATGAAGACAGTACAGAAAAACAATTTTTCAACAAAAAAAACGCTTCACAAACGGCGCTGTTTTAGGTATAACTACAGATAACAAAGGCCATGAAGGCATCTTTTGAAAGGAGAAAACACATGGGACTTTACGATGAGTTCAGATTCAAACCGGCAGAGTTTCTGCCCAACAGTGACATGCCCTTAGAGGAACTGGAGCGTGTTCGTAACATTAAGAGAGAAGACATGGAGTACGTGAATGAGAACGGATTCCAGGTTAA
>JAZUHZ010000026.1:0-5532 GCA_045642005.1 Candidatus Avilachnospira sp. | reverse complement strand
GCGAGACTGACAAGTGGAATGCCCAGGGCACCACATCCACCACTGCTCTCTGCATGATCTGCCATGCCCTGCAGGCGGCTGTGATCGAAGTGACCGGTTATCAGGCGGAGCAGTTTGCCGTGATCCATCCCGGCGGAGCCGTAGGTGAGAGACTGAACGGAAAGAAACTCGGAGAGAAGTAATCCATTCTGAATCAAAAAACGAAACGGGAAACGTCAATCAGACGTTTCCCGTTTTTTTATCATAATTGCGTTTTGCGAACATTTACTGTCTGTTTTTGAGATATTCCCGGAGCACCTCCTCAATGATCCGCTTGATTTCTTCGCCTTCTCCGGAGAGTTTCCGGTAGGTTTCCCGCGCGACCACGATCTCTTCATTGGCCGGGATGACAAAGGTCTTTACACCTGGGATGAAGGAAAGCTTCTCCATGACACGGTCTCTTAACTCCGGGCACTTTTCGCCGATGCCGCCGGTAAAGGCCACGGCATCGAGGCCGCCCATCATCGCCGCAAAGCGGCCGATGTATCCGGTCACTTCCTTTACGTAAATGTCAAAGGAAAGCTTCGCCCGGCGGTTCCCTTCCGCCGCGGCAGCGAGGATATCCCGCACATCATTGGATACCCCGGAAATCCCCAGAAGACCGGAACCTTTTTCGAGCTTTGTTTCGATCTCTTCATAGGAAAGACCGGCATAATCATGCAGGAAATAGATCAGATACGGGTCAAAATCGCCGCAGCGGTTGGACTGTGGGATGCCGCACTGCAGGCTCATGCCGAAAGACGTGTCAAAACATTTTCCGTCAACGATCGCGGAGAGAGAACCGGAACCTCCGAGATGACAGCTGACCGCCTTATAATGCGGCCCAAGCTCTTTCGTAAGCTGAGAAGCCACGTAACTGTGGGAGGCCCCGTGGTAACCGAATTTCCGGATGCCGTACTGCTCATACCATTCATAAGGAAGCGGATACAGGAAATTCTCCTCCGGGATCGTCTGGTGAAACGCGGTCTCAAATACCCCGACCAGCGGCACCTCCGGCATGATCTTCTGAAACGTGCGGATGGCCTTCAGATAGAAGGTATTATGGGCCGGAGCGACAACCATATAGTCCTCCATGCCACGGATGACGCTGTCATCGATCACATGCACGCCGTAATGGTCTTTTGAGAGAACGGTCTTGAAACCGACGGTATCGATCACGGTACCCTCGGGAAGTGTCGCTAAAAACGCGCGGATTCCTTCTTCGTAATCCGTAACCCGCTCGTATTTCTGCACGGACAGTTCTTTCTCGCCGGGCATCTCATACAGTCTGAATTTTAAGGAAGTGCTTCCTGCATTGCAAACAAGGACATTCATGGAATCTTCAGCGGATGATCCGCCCTCCTTCTTCCCGTATTTCTGTCATCTTTAATGATACACGGATTGTTCCGCACTACGTGCTTCCACAGTCATCATTATAATAGAAGAAATGCCGTTCCGTCAATGACGGATGTTACAAAAAACCTTTCGGTTCATTTCGGTTCTTTCTTCGTATTTTCAGACGCTAAATATTGACGCGCGGTGATTTTGTTACTATAATAGCTAAAGTGTGTAAAAAATCACTTTTAAATTTTTCTGGAGGAATTGTTTTTATGGAATTCAAAGTTTATCAGAAGGAACTTGAGCTCCAGTCACGCGGCTGGATCCCCACATTCCACGATGTATCCAAGGAAGTAAGAGAGATCGTTGCAGCTTCAGGCGTTAAGAACGGTACTGTTTGCATCGCTTCTCATCATACCACCTGTTCTGTAATGGTTCAGGAGTGCTCACACGATATCGATTCATTCGATCTTGAGTTCTTACAGCACGACCTTCTTGACATCATGCGTGAGCTCGTTCCCGATTTCGAGGTAGAGCATCAGTATCGTCATCCCGGCCCCATCCATGCACAGTTCGGCCGTTACGTTGATGAGCCCGGTGACTTCACATCCATGAACACAGACGGACATCTTCGTTCTGTATTCTTCGGTCGTTCCGAGACCATGACCATCAAGGACGGCGTTCTTGACGGTGGTGAGTTCGCACACGTTTACTTCATCGACTGGGATCATGTAAGAGCTCGTCACAGACAGCTTAACGTTACCGTTATGGGAACCACAGAGGAGCTCGCTGAGGATCGTAAGTGGAATAACGGCGAAGTGATTAACACTCTTCACAAGTTCTATCCGGAAGAGAAGGAATATGACAAGCACTATGATCTTTACCTTGAGAGAGATCCCCACAACTTAAGCGAGGGTGCTACCAATCCGAACAAGAAGTGATTGAATTCATGAAGAAAATTTCAGTGAAAACTGAAGGCTGTTGTTGCTGTTGTAGCTAGATTCTGACCGCGTGACTCGTCACAGGGCAGAATATTTCGAGTATGCTCCCGGTGACAGCAGTTGATAAATACCGCATGCCCGGAGAGCGTGCGGTATTTTTTATTGGCAGGGGAGTTCGCTATGTCCACACCGTTAGCAGAGATCGCATATAGTTATAAAGGAAGAGAGTCAAAAGTCTATGCGAAGCTGGAGTATTTTGCCATCACCGGCAGCATAAAAGACAGGATCGCTTCCTATATATTGGAGAAAGCTCTTTCCCGCGGAGAATTCCGGAAGGGACAGCCGATCGTGGAAGTTACGAGCGGAAACACCGGTATTGCCTTTGCGGCGGCCGGCGCAAGGCTCGGGAGCGAAGTGCACATCTTTATGCCCGAGTGGGCCAGCGAGGAAAGAAGACGGATCATGGACCTCTATGGCGCGAAGCTTCACCTCGTGAGCGAAGCGGAAGGCGGTTTCATGGGATGCTTTTCCAGAGCAGACGCACTGGCCGCGGAGCTTCATGCCTACATGCCCCACCAGTTTGAAAACGGTGACAACACCATGGCGCATTATGAAGGAAGCGGCGCGGAACTGTCCGCGGAACTTCCCGAAGTGACCGACTTTATCTCCGGCATCGGAACCGGCGGCACGCTCATGGGTGTCGGAAAACGCCTTCGGAAAGATCACGGGGCGGACATCGTGGCCATTGAACCGCAAAGCGCCCCGTATCTTTCAGGAGGGGAGATCAAAAACGGCGGGATCCATCATATTGAAGGGATCGGAGACGGCTTTGTCCCGCCGATCGTGGACCGAAGCGCGATTGATGCGATTTATCTGATCAATGACATCGATGCGGTGCTCATGTCCATGAGAATCTCAAGAGAGCTCGGAATTTCCGCCGGGATCTCCGCCGGCGCCAATTTCCTTGGCTGTGTTTTGCGAAATGAGGAAAAGGACGGAAAAGCAGTGCCGGCCACGGTGTTTGCCGACGACAACAAAAAGTATCTGTCCGTCCTCGGAAGCGGAAGCTATGAGCTTTCCGGGGAGATGCTTACCGGGAAGATCAGGCTGATTTCTGTAAAGATCCGGTGAGCCGGCATTTTCCACAGATTTTTTATTTCTTTTTTGTGTAAATCGCGCTTGCCAAGGCAGGCGCTTTTTTGTATAATAAACCTACCAATGGGCGCACTGTGCTACTCCAACTCTATAGCCTGTGACAGTCCAAAAAGAAGGAGGATATAACCGCGGCTCGCGGTGCGGCAGTGTGGAGACCTGTCGTAAGGCCCGTCTGATGTATACGCAGAGGGTGAGGTATCCATTGAGCGGAGGCTCGGATACCAGAGCATGGTACAAATGGCAAGTGTAAAATTAGTCAACATCAAGAAGATCTACCCCAACACAGAAGGCACCAAGAAGAAGAAAGCCAAGAAGGGTGACGCTCCGCAGGAGAAGAAAGTTAACCTTCAGATCACCGATGAGGGTGTTGTAGCTGTTCAGCAGTTCTCACTCGATATCGCAGACCGTGAGTTCATCGTTCTTGTAGGACCTTCCGGATGCGGTAAGTCAACTACCCTTCGTATGATCGCAGGTCTTGAGGAGATCTCCGACGGTGAGCTTTACATTGGCGACCGCCTTGTAAATGACGTAGCTCCCAAGGATCGTGATATCGCGATGGTATTCCAGAACTATGCACTTTATCCCCACATGTCCGTACGTGACAACATGGCATTCTCACTGAAGCTGAGAAAGACCCCGAAGGATGAGATCGAGGCCAAGGTTAATGAGGCAGCTGAGATCCTCGGCATCACCGAGTATCTGGATCGTAAGCCGAAGGCTCTTTCCGGTGGACAGAGACAGCGTGTAGCTATCGGCCGTGCAATCGTTCGTGATCCTAAGGTTCTTCTGATGGATGAGCCTCTTTCCAACCTTGATGCCAAGCTCCGTAACCAGATGAGAGCTGAGCTGATCAAGCTTCGTCAGAGAATTACCACAACCTTCATCTATGTAACACATGACCAGACCGAGGCTATGACTCTTGGCGATCGTATCGTTATCATGCGTGACGGTTACATCCAGCAGATCGGCACTCCTCAGGAAGTATTCCAGCATCCCGCAAACCTGTTCGTAGCAGGCTTCATCGGAACACCTCAGATGAACTTCTTCAATAACTGCAAGCTCGTTAAGAAGGGTGATGCATACGCTGTAGAGATCATGGGCAAGGAAGTTGCTCTTTCCGCGGCTCAGAACGAGAAGCTCGCAGCAGCAGGCGCAGCTGATAAGAACGTAATCGTTGGTATCAGACCTGTACATCTTGACATCGCAGCTGAGGGATTCCCGGCACACATCGATGTATCCGAGATGATGGGTTCCGAGATGCACCTTCATATGAACATCGAAGGTCAGGATATCATCGGTATCATCCCGACCGCCGGCCTTGATCTTGAGACTGTTAAGAACGGTTCCGAAGTACACTTCACCTTCGATCCGGCTCTTGTACATCTCTTCGATCCCGAGACAGAACTCAATCTTATCTGATTGTGAAAAACGGAGACAGGCACCTGAGGGATCAGGTGCCTGTTTTTTTACCGGCGTTTTATGAGAAAACATGACAATCTGTCATTTCAAAAATGATAAATCTTGATTTTCTCCGGTATTCTGCTATAATACCCTTGTTATGCACATGAAAAACATGCGTCCGGAGAAGAACTCGGAAAGACTTTTCTGATTTTGGAGGTTATGTATGAGGTCAAAAGAAGAACTGAAAAAGCTTGCCTGCGAGGCGATAGACAGAAGGCGGGACGATATTATTGCTTTTGCTGATTCTGTGGCCGGAGAACCGGAGTTCGGATTCAAGGAAGAAAAAACAGCCGCAAAATTTGCAGATCTTCTGAAAAAACTGAATTATGAGCCGAGGACCGGTGTCGCAGTCACGGGAGTCATCGCAGAAAAAAAAGGAGCGGCACATCATGCAAAGGTTGCTGTGATGGGCGAGCTTGACGCAATTTTAGTAGCGGGCCATAAGGATGCCGATCCGGTTACCGGTGCAGTTCATGCCTGCGGACATAACTGTCAGCTGGCGGCTGCGGCAGCCGTAGCCATGGCGCTTTCCGATACGGATATTTCAGATGATCTGGGTGGAGACGTGGTGATCATGGGTGTCCCTGCAGAAGAATGCATTGAGATCACCTATAGAAAG
>JAZUHZ010000025.1:0-10226 GCA_045642005.1 Candidatus Avilachnospira sp. | reverse complement strand
AAAAAGTCATCATGTCCGGCGAAGTTGTAGTCGGGAAATAAATGTGCTAACCCACATGAGCTGCGTGAAACATCGAGTGACATGATCTCCCGTGAAACGTCGAGTACGTGAAACGCGACGAAGTCGTGTTTCACGCACGGTGATGCTTCACGGGAGATCATGAATAGACATGGCACAAATCAACATGAGCTGCGTGAAACATCGAGTACGTGAAACGCGACGAAGTCGTGTTTCACGCACGGAGATGTTTCACACAGCTCATGCGCGCGAAATGTTTACAAAAAGGGCCCCTTATGAAATACTACATCACAAACATCAAACTCGTCACCGAAACCGGCATCATCTGGGACGGCGCCGTCCTCACCGAAGACGACCGCATCCTCTGCGCCGGTGAAAAATCCGAAATCCCCGCCGATCTTGCCGCCGGCGCCACTCCCGTGGACGGCGAAAACCTGTACCTCGGCCCCGGCTTCGTGGATATCCATAACCACGGCGTAGAGACCTGGTCCTTTGACGAAAAGCCCTATGAGGCCGCCGAATATTTTCTCCGGCACGGCGAGACCACCGTGCTTCCGACCTTCTATATGACCCTCCCCAGAGAAGGCTTTTTACACTCCATCGAGCTCGTAAAAGAAGCCATGGCCAAAGGAGACCTGGTCAGTCAGTCCATCGGCGGGTTCTATATGGAAGGCCCCTACATGAACCCGAACTACGGCGCCGACAGACGCTTTAACGCCTGGGGCACCACCTGCATTCCGGAAGAGTATCAGGCAGTGGTCGATGCGGCCGGAGACCTGGTCAAAGTCTGGGCCTGTGATCCGGAGCGGGAAGGCATCGAAGAGTTCATGAAATATGCAAAGAAAGTGAACCCGGACGTCATGTTCGCCTGCGGTCACTGCGAGGCTATGCCGGCTTCCGTCCGGCGCTTAAAACGCCTCGGCATGGGAATTCAGACGCACTGTACCAATGCCACCGGCGTGCAGCACCATAAGAATGCCTGCGAAGGCATCAAAGGCGTGGGCCCCAACGAGGCCGACTGGCTGGATGATGACATGTACGCGGAAATGATCAGCGATTCCCTGGCCATTCATGTCCATCCGGATATGCAGAAACTGATCATCAAGATCAAGGGCGTGGACCGCGTGGTGTTGATCACCGATTCGACCCCGAACGACGGCCCGAATCCGCCGGAGTATGCCCATGTGACGGATCTCAACTTTGACCGGGACGGCTCCTTAAGCGGATCAAAGATCACCCTGAACACGGCCTGCCGCAACGTGATGCATCACACCCGCTGCGGAATCACCGAGTGCTTCCTCATGGCCTCCCGGAACCCCGCCCGCGTGATCGGCATCGATGCCGACTACGGCACCGTCGAAGCCGGCAAAAAAGCCGACCTCGTCTTCGTGACCGACGACTTCACCGTAAAAAAAGTCATGAAAAGCGGACAGTTCGTATCGTAAAACCCACCATGAGCTGCGTGAAACATGGCGCAAACCAACATGAGCTGCGTGAAATATGGCACAAACCAACATGAGCTGCGTGAAACATTTCCGTGCGTGAAACATGGCGCAACTGCAGCCATGTTTCACGCACGGAAATGTTTCACACAGCTCATGCCCACGGTTTGGCTGTTACACACTCTCTATGCCTCCCTGAATCGGGAAAACTTTATTAAAGGAAAATACAATGAACGAAGTTGTGACTTTCCGGGAATCCACCTCCTCCCTGATCTACGCCATCGCCTCCGCAAACGGATTCGAAACTCCCATCTGGAAGCAGTCCGAATGGACCGAAGGTCCCTACGCACAGTACGTTCGGAAAAACGGCTGCGGCCACTGCTGTGCGGCCATGGCGGCCAGGCTTTACGGGGTAGAAATCGATCCCGCTATGGAATTTGATACCTGCGTGGAGCTCTGGGACGAGCCGGATGAAGCGCACGACTGGTTCCAGACCGCCCGCGGCATCACGGAGATACTCCGCGCCTATGGCATTTCCTCCTCCGCTTTCGGCGTTCCGGACGATGAAGAGGAACTTGGCATGACGAGGTACCTGATCGAATGCGCCCTCACGTCCGGCCATCCCGTGATTTTCTGGTCCCATCCGACGGATGACACCAGTATTTTCTCCAAAGGAGAGCACTATGTCCTGGCAGCAGGATACGACGAAAAAGGAAATGTCGTCGTTCTCAATAGCGGCATTGGCGTCCAGCTCACTGACCTCGACACGATCATGAAAAGCCTTTACCGCGGATCCACCGCCACCATCACCGGCTGGGGCACGGAAGATGATCTTCCCGCCTGCGGAGGAATCGTAATCGTCTAGGGCAGCTTCCCGGATTCCCCTTCAACCATTTGCTTTCCCGCCCGGACTGACCCGGACAACATGAGTATGAATACTATTTGGATCCAGGCCATCGGCTTTCTGGGGACGCTTCTCTTTTTTGCGTCATTCCAGTGCAGAAAAAATAAAAACCTTTTCCGCGTCCAGCTGATGTCTTACATATGCTATACCGTTCACCTTCTGCTCCTCGGCGCAGCGACAGGCGGCCTCAGCTATATTCTGAACATGGTACGGTCCTACTGCCTCGGGAGCGACAACCGTTTCCTGAAGGGAAAGACGATGTGCGGGATCCTCTGTGTCCTGCAGCTTGGTGTGCTGTTCGTCTCCTGGAACGGGTGGATCTCGATCCTTCCGGTGGCGGCCAATATCGCGTCAACCATCGGGAGCTACACGCATAACCCGCGCAAGATACGGATTGCCGGCATGTTTATCAATTCCCCGCTCTGGATCATCTACAACATTTCTGTCCGGTCCTGGGCGGGAATCCTGGATGAAGTGGTCAGCGAAATTTCCATGATCGTGTCCATCCTCCGTTTCGGATGGAAAGAACTGGATAAAGTAGAAGAGTAAGGCAGCAGATATTTCGCAGCGTACAGAAAACGGGCATCGCTTTTATGGAGCGATGCCCTTTTTCTGCATTTATTACTATAGGCGCATTTGGAACGCTTACAGTTTTACGGTTTCCTTTTTCCCGTTTTCATTGACGGCCTCATATTCGGAAACACCGAGAGTCTTCATGACGCCGTTCCAGCGTTCCCGCATGTCCGGCTCATAAAAATCCGGACGGAAGCCGAGACCATAATAGATCCGGATGGCCGGGAGGCGGAATTCATCGGTGAAAAGACGCATCCTGCGGATCCCGTGCGCGATGGCGTAATTAACACAGGACGCGCAGACGGCATGACCCGCCCCGAGGTTCCGGGCGTTCCGCCGGGTACCGACCATATGAAGATACGCTTCTTCGGGGTCATCGGTCATCTGTACCGTGGCAGTGGAGATCAGTCTGCCGAAAGAAGCCATCACGAAATGAATCCCGTCCTCAGGGATTTTTTCGTCAGACAGCATCATCGATTCATAAAGCTTTTCGTCATAGCCGCGGACGAACTGCTCACAGGCTGCTGCCCACTGTTTGGCGAACTCTCTTTTCGTAAAGAGCTTTGACGAAGAATCAATGATGCGGAAACCGTCCCGGAGCTTCACCTCCGCAGGCGTCAGGTTTTCGGCAACCATCTTGATCTGAGACATCAGACCCTCCCACTGTATTCTATGTTCATTATAACGTGCCGCTCCGCAGTTTTCAACAGGAAATCCGGCTTTTCTTTACTTATCCGCCACCCGGACTTCCGGCCACACTTCGCCCTTAAAGATGACATTCTTTACCACAAAATCCTCATCCACAAAGATGAGGTTCGCATATTTTCCGGCGTGGATCGAGCCGTAGTTCCCGTAGAGGCCAAGGGCTTTGGCGGAGTTGGTGGAACCGGCCTTAAAGCACACGCGGATGTCGGCGCCGGTCACTCTCTTAAAGTTGGCGACACTTAACGACGTGGTGAGGCGGCTTCCGGAAAGCTGACCGCGCTGGTTGAAGTTTAAGTCGCGGGCGCTCTTCGGGTCATCGTCCGGATAATCCGCCGGATTGAGCTGCCCTTTTCTGCCGGTGCAGTCGGAAATGCAGATCACATAGTCCTCCCCGGCGCAGCGGAGTGTCTGCCGCATGCTGACAGCGGCAACGTGGGCACACTTCGAGTCGCAGATCAGTTCATAATAAAGCCCCGGGATGCTTAAAACGATATCGGAAACACTTTCCTGCGGATCGCCGGTCAGATGGAAGGCCTCGTGGTCCGCACCCCGGAAATTGCCCATGGCATCAAAAAGATGCGTTACGATCCTGGCGCCGTTTCGTACGGCACGGTAAATGCTTTCCGGATCGGCTCTCGTGTGACCGATGTCCGGGATCACATTGTATTTCTGAAGCACTTCTTCCATCCGCTCGCCGCAGGGCATCTCCGGCGCATAGGTGCAGTGAAGCACATCCTTGCCGGCGGCCTCAAAGATCTGCGCGCACACGTCCTCGGAAAATTCCCAGGTCAGCTCGGAATTGGCGCCGTGCAGCGGATTCGTGTACGGTCCTTCAAAATGAATGCCGACAGCATTGGATTTGCCGCTTTTGATCTCCTCCCGGCAGTCTCCGATGGCTTTGATGAAATCCTCGAGACTCATCGAATAGGCCACGGACGGTGTGATCGAAGTGGTGCCGTGGCACAGATGCCCGTAGCACATCCCCTTCGCATCGTTCTGGACCTCGATCATCTCGCCGTGCTGCTTATAGCCGTGCACATGCTGGTCAAAAAGGCCCGGGCCCACATAAAGCCCTCCCGCGTCAATGATCTCGGCACCTTCCGGCACAAGGCAGTCCCCGGAAGCAATGATCCGGTCGCCGTCCATGAGAAGAACGCCCTCTTTTATTTCGTCTGGAAAAACCAGTTTTCCGTTAATGATCGCTTTCATGAAAAACCTCCTGTATTACCTGAAATTCCGTCTGCGGGGATCTTAAGCCGCACGGACATCCTACCGCGTATTTTCTCGCAATTTCCGGAAAAAAGCAAGCCCTGTACGGGAAATCCGGCAGCGTCCGATGCCGCCGTCCTACCTTGTATACTGTGCGACAATAAAATCCCGCACCTCGGCGACGGGGTCCGGCGCAGTGCCGCCGGCTTTTCCGGAAAGCAGGCAGATCTCCCGGGACAGTTCTTTTTCGTATTCCCGGATCGGGAGCATGACCACCCGGCCGGCATCCGTATTCAGCATGGGCGGCAGGATGGAAATGCCGTAGCCGAGCGCCACATACTGGATGGCGGTATTGCACTCCGGCACTTCAAAAACCGTGACCGGAACGATCCCCTCATCAGAAAAATGCCGCTCAATAAGCGAACGGAGGTTGCTTCCCCGTTCCAGCATGATCATCTTCTCGTCCTCGAGGTCGGGGATCTCGGCATAGCCTTTCTTCACCAGAGGATGATCACTCTGAACATAGAGATACAGCGGCTGGCGGGTGATCTGTACGGGATTTGCGACGCCGCCCGGCTCCAGCGCAAAACCGAGATCGATCTCTCCGCGCAGAACCTTTCCCGGGATCTCCCGCGCGGGAAGCTCCGAAAACAGGAAATTTACCCGGCTTTCCGGGTGCGAGAGGCGAAACGCGTTGACCACCGACGGGATGAACGTGGCGCCGATGCTGTGAAAATACCCGAGCCGTACCTGGTAGCGGGAACTCTCGTGCCGGTCCTCCGTCGCCTTTTTCCCGCGTTCCAGGGTGTCCAGCGCTTTTTTGGCATAAGGGAGGAAGGTCTGCCCGCAGTCACTGAGGGAGACCTTCTTTTTTTCTACCAGAAAAAGCGGAGCACCGAGCTCCTTTTCCAGCTCCCGGATCTCGTAGCTTAAAGAAGGCTGCGAAATATGGAGAAGCTCCGCGGTTTTTGTATAATGAAGAGTTTCCGAAAGCGCGATAAAATATTCAAGCTGCAGGATCGTCATAAAAGTCTCCTTTTCCGGACATACGGGTCTCTGATCAACATACCCCGGTCCTTCAGAAAAGTCAAGAGTTCATAAGGGAATCCTTATAAAAAACATTCAAACTGCGTATTAGACGCCCGGAATTCTCTGGATTATAATGAGGACAAATGAATTAAATATGTCATTCCGGGCGAAGATAGGCCATGAGGGGGGGAACCGCCGCAGGCGGTGGGTGCCTGATGGCATGCGCGGAGTTCGGAATGGGGTTCTGAAAAGTAAGTTTTTTGGAGGACAGTATGGCAAGAGAAGTAACAGAACAGGATATTATCATGATCGACGGGATGGTCGCCAGGGCCAAAAAAGCCGCGGCCGTGATTGAAACCTACGATCAGGAACGGGTCGACCGGCTCTGCCAGGCCGTGGCCGCAGCCCTTTACGATCTCGGGACCTGGGCGCCGCTCTGCGACGAGGCCGTGGATGAGACCGGGCTCGGCGACAAGGTGACCAAGAGGAACAAGAGAAACAAATTAAAACTCATTCTCCGCGACTGCCTCCGGCAGAAGAGTGTCGGTGTGATCGAGGAGATCCCCGAAAAAGGACTTGTCAAATACGCGAAGCCCGTCGGGGTGATCGCCAGCCTCGTGCCCACCACGAATCCCTGCCTGACGCCGGCCGGCCAGATCATCTATGCGATCAAGGCGCGCGACGTCATGATCTGCTCCCCCCATCCGAGAGCCAAAAAAGTCACCATGAAATGCATCAACATCGTCCGTGACGTACTGGAGAGAGAGGGTGCCCCCGCCGATATCATTCAGGGGATCGAAGAGCCGTCAATCGCGCTCACCCAGGTACTCATGCAGCGCTGCAATCTCGTGATCGCCACCGGCGGACGTCCGATGGTGAAATCCGCCTACTCCTCCGGCACTCCGGCCTACGGTTCCGGCGCCGGCAATGCGACCGTGATCATCGATGAGACCGCCGATACGCCGGAGAAGATCCGGGAGGCGGCAAGAAATTCCAGAATCTCCAAGACCTCAGACTTCGGTTCCGGCTGCTCCTGCGACGGAAACCTCGTGATCAGCGATCAGATCTATGACGAATTTGTGGCAGCCCTTCAGGAAGAGGGCGCTTATCTTGCAAATGAGGAAGAAGCCGAAAAATTAAAAGCCGTGATGTGGGATGCGGAAGGACACCGTCTCCCCGGTACCGTGGCGATCTCCGCCGTAAAACTCGCGGAGGCAGCAGGATTTACGATTCCGGAAGACCGGAAATTCATCGCCGTCACCGGCGGCGGGATCGAGCACATCGGAAAAGAATTCCTTTTCTCCTCCGAAAAACTCACCACGCTTCTTACCTTATTTAAATATGAAGGCGAGTTCGAGAACGCTCTCGACATGATGCGGAAGATCTTCGACGTCGGCGGCAAGGGCCACTCCTGCGGCATTTACTCCTTCGATGATGAGCATATCCACCGTCTCGGTCTTGCGGCGCCGGTATCCCGGATCATGGTCCGTCAGCCCAACAATAAGGGCAATGCCGGATCGGCCACCAACGGCATGCCGCCCACATCCTCCATGGGATGCGGCACCTGGGGAGGAAACATCGTCTCCGAAAATATTACCTTAAAGCACTACATGAACACCACCTGGGTGGCCCGCCCGATCCCCGAAGACATGCCGGCTCTTCCGGAGCTCTTCGGCGAGTTCTATCATGAGGGAATGGATACGGAATAAGGAAAAGAACGATGTCATATTTAAAAGGAAAACAGATCACCCTCTGTGAAGTGGGGCCCCGGGACGGCCTGCAGAACGAGAAGACGATTCTCCCGACCGAAGAGAAAGTGGAACTGATCCGGAGAGCGGCCGCGTCCGGCTTCCGGGTGATCGAGGCAGGCTCCTTCGTGAGCCCGAAGGCGGTTCCCCAGATGGCGGATACGGACGAAGTGTTCCGGGCCATTTCCGACATCAAAGGTGTGGAGTTCCGGGCACTGATCGCCAACTTAAAAGGCGTGGAACGGGCGGCCGCCTGCGGATGCAAAAAGGTGAAACTCAACGTCTCGGCCTCTGTGACGCATAACCTGAAAAACTTAAACTGCACGCCGTCGGAATCCGTGGCGAGGTTTGCGGACTGCGTAGCGGCCAGTAAAGATCGGGGCATGGAAACCTCCGGATCGATCTCCATGGCCTTCGGTTCCCCTTGGGATCAGGAGATCCGTCTGGAAACCGTGTGCGGGATCGTGGATGCGTATCTTGCGGCCGGCGTAACGGAGATCTCCCTCTCGGATGCCTCCGGCCAGGCCTTCCCGGCCCAGGTTTATGAGATGGGCACGGAAATGAAAAAGCGCTACCCGGATGTCCGCTTCTGGCTCCATTTCCATAACACAAGAGGCATGGCCATCGCCAACATCGCCGCCGGGATCGAGGCGGGATTCACCCGGTTTGATACCGCCTTTGCCGGCGTGGGAGGCTGCCCGTTTGTGCCGGGCGCGACCGGAAATGTGGCTTCGGAGGACGTCGTCCATATGTGCGGCGGCTCCGGAATCGAGTGCGGCATCGACCTCGACCAGACGATCGAAACCGCGAAACGCCTCCGGGAACTCCTCGGCCACGACACCGAAAGCTACATGCTCCGCGCCGGCCGGGCTGACCGGATATTACATACATGAGCTGCGTGAAACGTCACTTTCCGTGAAACATCGGAGATGTTTCACGGAAAGCGATGTTTCACACAGCTCATGCCCCAACGAGGTATAATTTATGAAAACAATCTCTATCGCCGTGATCGGCGCCGGATTTGCCGGCAACTTTCACTGCAACGCCTATAAAAAAGTTAACACCGTCAATATCCGCTTCCGCGCCGTCGTCGATACCAACCTGGAACGGGCGGAAAAACTAAAAGAAAAATGGGGATTCGAAGAGGCCCTTTCCGACTATGAAGCCGTCCTCCGGGATCCCGAAGTCGACCTCATCGACATCACCCTGCCGCCTGTCCTTCATGTGGACTTTGCGGTCAAAGCCATGAAAGCCGGCAAGCACGTCATCTGCGAAAAACCCCTCACCGGATACTTCGGCGAGGAGGGCGATGAAACACCCATCGGCCTCAAGGTAAAAAAATCAAAGATGTTTGAAAAAATGCTCGGCGAGATCGAAAAGCTCACCGAAGCGGCAGCCGAAGGCAAAGGACATTTCATGTACGCGGAAAACTATGTGTACTCCCCGGCCATCGTGAAAGCCGCCGAGATCCTCCGGGCCAAAAAGACCCGCGTCCTGTACTCGGTGGGCGACTGCTCCATCCACGGATCGACCTCGGTTCTTTCCGGAGAATGGAAAAACGTGGGCGGCGGAACGCTCATGCGTCTCGGTTCGCATCCCATCGCCGGTGTCCTCTACTTAAAGCAGGTAGAAGCCGAAGCCCACGGAGAGGAGATCCGTCCCGTTGCCGTGACCGCCTCCACCGCGAAGATCTGCACGAATCTCACGGAAGAGGAGCGGAAACACCTCATGGCTCAGCCCATTGATGTAGAAGACTTTGCAACCCTCACCCTGGAATTCTCTGATGGAAGCCGCAGCGTGATCCTCTGCAACGACAATACCATGGGCGGCATCCACAACGTGATCAAGCTCTACGGAAACGACGCGGTCATCGAGTGCAACATGACCCCGGCCGACAACATGTCCACCTACTTCGCAGACCAGAGCGGCCTCGAAGACGTCTACATCTCCGAAAATCTTCATAAAAAAGACGGCTGGAACAAAGTACTCGTTGCCGAAGAAACCCTGCGCGGCTATACGGCGGAACTGAGCGCCTTCGCAGAAAGCGCGGCCTTTGATCAGGAACCCGAATCCGGCCTCAAGCTGTCCTGCGACACGGTCAGGATCATGTACGCAGCCTACGTCAGCGCCGAAGAAGGAAGAAGAGTTCTGTTATAATATTTCCGGAGGGGCAGGCTGCAGGGTCTGAACTTTCATTTTGCAGAAAAAAACTGAATAACGCGAATCCTGGCTGTCGGTTCTGAGGGTATGCCCCCATAATAAGCGCTGTCCTTTAGCGCTTATTGGGGAGAGAACCGACAGCCAGGATTCCGAAAAAGATGGAAGAAAATGAACATCGAAGCCGGATCTGCCGGTTCTGAGGGTGTGCCCCATAATAAGCGCTGTCCTTTAGGCGCTTATTGGGGAGAGAACCGACAGCCAGGATCCGGGGAAATAGTGAATAAACTTCCAAACCGGACTGCCGGTTCTGAGGGTATGCCCCATAATAAGCGCCGTTCTTCAGGCGCTTATTGGGGAGAGAACCGGCAGATTCGGCCCATAAAAACACTAAGATCAGGAGGAACACAATGGCAAAAAAACTGATGGCGGATCTGCTGG
>JAZUHZ010000024.1:0-12365 GCA_045642005.1 Candidatus Avilachnospira sp. | reverse complement strand
GCAGATTTCATCCCAATAAACCTCTTTTCTTTATTCACAGATTCTGATTTTCCCGATGAATTTTTTGATTGACATTGCTTCTCCCGCTGTGTAGGCCGCGGCAGCCTGCAGCGCGGCATCGATATCCGGATTCAGCCCCCTGTATTTATGGGCATTCCCTAATGTATCAAAAATCATTTCCTCTCTCCTCTTCGTTATTTTCTAAAGGTATCAATCATTGCTCTGAGTTTTTCCATCTGTTCGTCCGTCAGTTCCACGTAGGGCGCCCTTCTGTATCGGGTACCGACGCCCGCAATTTCCTGGAGTCCGTGATGAACCGCATCAAAGTGCATCTCATCCCATATCCTCATCAGAGGAAATTCATACTTTTCCACCACTGCAGCAGCTTCACGGATCGTACCGCTCTGATACGTTTTCCAGAACTCTTTTGCAAACTCCGGAAAACATCTTGCATAAACAGAAAGATATCCGTCTGCCCCGTAGGGAACTTCTTCCAGGAACATCGAAGCCGTTCCACCCGAAAGATAGGCAAATTTTTCCCGGATCCGGTGCCCGAGTTCCATTCCGTAGGGCATGGGCGAATCGTCCTTTACTGCCACGATTCCGTCCTCCGGGGTCAGCTTCTCATATACGGACAGAGGCGTTCCGCGTCCTTCCAGTGCGGAAAGAATCATGACAGGAAGGATCGCGCCGATTTCTTTGAAGCATTCCGCCAGACGATCAGCCGATGCAGAACCCGCCCAGTCCGGATAAAACGGAATCACCACATCCGCTCCGGCTTCTTTTATCTTTTGAGCAAACTCAAGCTGCAGCGGCTGTGTCCATCTCTTGCTGCAGGCAATCGTCATCGCACGGCCTCCTGCAACAGAAATCATATGCTGGTTAAACTCCAGTGTCTCCGCCTCGGAAAGGAGGTGAAGATTGCTGTCTCCGAAAGTAAGAAGCAGTGTTTTCGCTCCGCTCTCTACCATGAAATCCATCAGATCATCTGTTTTTTTCCAGTTAATCGTTCCATCCTTTTCAAATACGGGATTTACCGACGGCACCGGTCCGGAAAGGGCTTCTCTTACTCTTTCCACATCATAATAATCAGCCATTTCTTCCTCCATTTAACTAACGTTTTTCATGTATCAAGTATGATTAAACCATACCCCGGGGTTTAATACATCCGCCGGCGTATCCCGGAAAGCATTATGCAGGATTTCCATCTGTCCGTCTTCCAGCCTTACGGTTTTGTTCATCATTTCACAGTTGGCTTCCACGTGGTGTACCGTATCACAGCCAAGTACGGCGCAGGTGATCCCCGGTACTGACAGAATAAATGACATGGCAAGAACAGAGGGCTCCATTCGGAACTCTTCACATAACCTGTTCCATTTCTCCACTGTCGGAATACAGAATGACATCCTCGGGTCAAGATCGTCCGGTGTATGGAACACAAGGCCCTGAAGGAAAGTACTTCTCGCAAAAATCTTCATGCCGGCTTCTGCGGTTTTCTGTATCCCTCCGTCATCAATTCTCGTCCAGTCAAATACGTTGAGCGGGATCTGTGTGGCATCGAACCCGGATTCGGCAATCACCGCATAATCATGTCTTGAATAGGCGGAAATAGCACTTTCAGAAATCTCTCCGTTCTCCTTTAGTATTTCGAAAATCTTTCTGAGGGGATCCCTGTCCTGCTCATAATCCTCAAAATCATGAAGCATGAGCATGTCAAGGGTGTCCATTCCAAGTTCTTTTTTACATCCTTCCACCTGAGCCATCACGTCATCATAAAGAATCTCATAGGACCCGTGTTTCAGGGGGCCGATCTTCGTAATTACATAGGGGACAGCCTCGCCTTCCTGCTTCCGTTTTTTTAACCAGTGCCCGATCACTTTCTGGGAATCTCCGTAGTTATTTGCGGTATCAATATTGTTGACTCCCAGCTTCATTGCCTCATCCAGCATGGCAAAGGCCGTTTCCTCGCTGGGTTTATCAGAATCTTTTCCAAGCCCGTACTTCATTCCCAGCTGAACGGTTCCCAGCTGGAACTTTGAAAGCTGTTTTCCTTTTATATCAAAATACTCCATCCTGTTTTCCTTCCTCCTCATTTTCTCAAGTGTACGAGAATTCATACCCGTATGCAATAATCCGGAATGAACTTGTTAATATTCCCGACAATTTGACAACCTTCTGCTCCAAATCAAAAAAGCCGGGACCTGCATCTGCCCGGCTTACTGTTCTTTTTTTGCCCGCCGTTCTTTCCTATATGCAGTGGAAAGCCTTTTTCTTCGCGCATTGTTCGCTTTTCACCCATAATCAGGAAAGGTTCCGAATATAGCGTATACAGGGAATCAGGAATTCTCTGACACTTTCAATTGTTTTTCCGGCTGGCTGATACCCTTTTCTCCTGAGAAGCTCCTGCTTTTCCGTGTCTCTTTCCGAAACAATAAAATATATCTCGTCTTCTGAAGCAAAGGTATCCAGGAGCGTTGCCGCCGCTTCCCGGAATCCTTCCGTATAGAAAAAGTCGGCACGGATTCCATCCTCTGTCGGAACTTTTGAAAGAAGCGCTCCTGGAATACCGGAATCGGCATCAGAGGCTGTGTACCAGCTGCCTCCATTTTCCGAAAGATCCATATACCTTGGATAAAGCCCCATGCAGGAAACCTGCGTGACAACATCGGAACTTAAGATTCCGGTGTTCCGATCCATCAGGAAGTGCGGTCCCCGGTAGAGCACAAACGGGATCATCGGGATTCTCATAGAAGGTGTTCCCTCTGAGATTCGCACCCTTTCCGGCTTATTCACGAAAAATCTCCGGTCCATATCAAACCGGTCACCGCTTCTGAAACGAGCCATGACATTGGATCCTGGAAGGAAAGAAAAGCCGCAGGAATGATAGAGCTTTGCCGCCAGGGGATTGCTGGTTCCCAGAAATGTGTATTCTGCTCCGAGTGCTTCCGTCTCCTCGACGATTTTCTGAAATAGTATTCTTCCGAGTCCGGTTCCACGTACATCCGGATGCGTACACATCCCGGAAAGTCCGCAGATTGACATATGCTCTTTTGGGAATGTCGCATGGATGGTTCCGACCACCTTCTCTCCCTCATAGGCAACAAACATGATATCCCGGTTATACGAAGTCTCTCGGCCGTCAATCTGCGGTTTCTCCAGAAGAGCCTCCTCCATCCCAAAGATTTCAGCCCAGATATTGACGATCTTATCGCATTCCATCGGTGATTCGTATCGTATGATTTCCATTCAAAAGTTCCCCTTTAAGCAAAAAAACGGTGCTGACCCGCTCAATCAATTACGTAGACTCGCACAAATCGTGTTTCCGGAAATCTTCCTGATCAGGTCTTTCGTCTGCGTATCACGATTGATGCTGTATACATACCGCATGAACCCTTCACGTTCCAAAGAACATGATCATGTAATGCGGAAGTGATATTTTGCTTCCGGTCGTCCCGACATTTCCGGAGATCAGCTTATACGCTTTTGATGTTTTATAATCACGGATAAAATTATTCAACGATACCGTAGCCGTATTTCCTGCCTTCACCTCCAGCGGAATAACTTCCCCGTTTATTTCCAGCAAAAATTCTATTTCGTGATCATCATCAGGCTTATAGTAGAAAAGCTTATTTCCGGCTTTCACCAGGGATTCAGCTATCACATTTTCATAGACAGCACCTTTTGCATTGCCTTTCAGTGTATTATTCAGTAGCGCCTTCTTTGTTTCATGTCCGTACATGGCACATAAAAGTCCCGTATCATTAATATAAAGTTTGAACTGCTCATCAATTGCATTGGCCATCAACGGAATATATGCTTCATGTACATTATTACAAACATGTACAAGGGCCGAATCACAGAGCCATTGGACACTGCCCCCGTATTTCTTGCTGGTTTTTCCTTTTTCTACGGTCGAATACTGGAATTTCTTCAGTTCTTTTGCCAACTGTTTTGGAACTGCCTCATAGCACTTCTGTACTTTTATCTTTTCTGCCCCTTTTGCATGCTTTGCTATGTCAAACCTGTAGTTTTCAATGATTCTGTTCTGCAGTTCCGCAACTCTGTTAAAATCATGATACGTCACATAGTTTTCGACTACTTCCGGCATTCCGCCAACCACCATGTATTCACGGAACAATTCTTCGTATTTTTCATTTATGGAATCAGGTACTTTTTCTGTTTTATCCCAGTACTCTTTCAGTACGCTGACAGCAGCTTCTCCATACCCTTCTGCCCACAGAAATTCCTCAAAATCAAGAGAATACATTGTAATAAAATCCTCATAGCCTGTAGGAACGGACTCTGGCACCTCCGCATCCGTATCTCCGTTCTCCGCATATGTCAGACCAAGAAGACTTCCTGAGGTAATTACATCAAAACGACCGTCTTCAGCCAGAAACTTAATGGCTGTTCTCGCATTCCCGCAATTCTGAATTTCATCAAGGAAGATCAGTGTGTTTCCCGGAATGAAAGAAATATTCTGAAGCTGTGCAGACATTTTTTTGTAAATTACATCTGCCGACAGATCTCCGGAAAAAATCGCCTTCAATTCTCTTTGTTTGATAAAATTTATTTCAATAAACGACTTATATTCCGCTTTTCCAAAAGCACGGACCAGATAGGTTTTTCCCACCTGTCTTGCCCCCTTGATCATCAAACATTTGTTTTTATGATTACTTTTCCAGTTCAGCAGATAATCGTAAGCTTTTCTCTTCAGCATAATTCGATTCCTCCTACCGGTATTTTATTCTTCCCGAGAACCATTGTCAACAAAAAGGAATAAATTCGGAGGTTTATTTTATTAAAAAAGGAATAAAATCGGAGCGTTATTTCACATGAAAAGGAATAAAATCGGAAGTTGGGTACCGGCCTGAATATTGAGGAATGCCTTCCGGGACACGAAGGTTTATGATCTTCTGCGCAATATCCATCCTTATCCTCCAATTCCTAAATGCACAAAAGGCACCAATAGTTCTCCGTTACCTCCAGTCGAACTCTGTGATATGCTCCCGGATTTTTTCCTCCGAAAGCTTCGGATCCTCCCGGTAGGCGCTTCGTACATGGTCATATCCGAAAAGATGTTCCGGCATGCAGTAGAGAGCCACAGGCCATCCGTACCCTTCCCCTTTTTTATTGATCCGCTGCCGAAAATCACAGACACAGAGGTAGGTTTCCATCTGCAGCGCGGTCAGGTTTCCGTCGAAGTTCTTTTCCCCGCCTTTTCCAAACCCGGCCCGTTCCTTGAGTTCATTGGAAAAAAGAACGGTTTCCCCGGTAAAGCAGTCCATGATCATCTTCTGCTGCCGCCGGGCCTTTCCGTCGTCCCAAAGGGCATCAAAGTCATACCCGTCACGGCGGGCATTGGCGAATACGGGAAGCCATTCCCGGGAAATAAAACCGGCTTTTTTATCAAAGAACTTTCCGTATGCCACATGTCCGCGCCGGGCAAGGATCTCCCGCCACTCCCAGGGGTCTTTTTCCGCATTCCCGCTCCACCAGTACAGAGATTCCGTATGCTCCTCCACGGAAAAACCCGGAATCTCATTCTGAAACAGCGGCAGAAACCCGACTTTGTCGATATACTCTTCCAGCTGACCGAAGGTTTTAATGCACCCGGAATCAGATGCCGGAATTCCGTGCATGATCCAGGTGCCGCTCTCATTTCCCATAATAACCTCTAATTTCTTTGTTTTCCAAAAGTATTATAATTCGCTTAATCTCCACGCTCAGGTTTTGCAAACCGTTCGTGTTTTCAGGCCTGACAACTGACCGCAGCTCACAGGCGCACTAAATGCATAGAAGCACAAGGGAAGCGGTCCCCACGGCCATCCCGGCGATCTGAATCTTTTTCAGCTGCTGCCGGAAAAGAAGAACATCAAGGACAGTGATCAGGATCAGACGGGCGCCGTTATTGATCCCGTAAACCATGCTGGAAGGAAGCCGTTTTAAGGACTCAATGATCAGAAGAAAACTGCCGGCCTGGCCGATTCCGATGATAATAAGCGGAAGCAGAAGCTTCGGTCCGAGCTTCATCGTGACCCGTTCCCCCATTTTCTGCCTTCTGAACCAGAGAATGCCGGCCGTTAAGAGGATCAGCACGCCGAAACTCATAACGGCATAGGTATTGGACTGTTCTGCATAAGGAGAGCGGACCAGACATTTCTCTACAATGGCACAGAAACCTCCGGTAAAAAATGCCGTAACGGCAAAGAAAAGCCACCGAAGACTGAAACCGGCTTCCTTTTTCTCTTTCCGGGCCCGGAGCTCACCCGGGACATCCAGTGTCAGAAACATGCTCAAAAGCACTAAGACTGTGCCGGAAATCTGAAAAACACTCATTTCCTCCCCGAAAAAAAGCGGTGAAGCCACTGCCGGAATCAGAAGAGCCGCCATGGAAAAGAGCGTTGTCAGGGACATGGATCCACAGCGCATGGCTTCCAGGAGACTGTAGCACTCGACCGTGATCAGAACACCCGCACACACGGCAAGAAAGACTACAAACCCGGCTGGTCTCTCCACCTTCACAATCAGGAGCGTTCCGATGAGCGCCACCAGATAGCAGATGATCTGGTACACCATGTTGTCACTAATCACCTGAAAAAGATTTTTGCAATAGTAGTTCTGCACGCAGGCAGAAAAAACGCCAATGGCAATACAGATCAGTAAATAGCCCATATTTCTCCGTTACCTCCAGTCGAACTCTGTGATATGCTCCCGGATCTTTTCCTCCGAAAGCTTCGGATCCCATAATGTGAAACCTCACCTTTCATCAAAAATGGCTTCCCCAAAATTATTATTCGCTGTAACAGCAGAAGGCATTACCTGTCACAGACCGATATCTCAACCTCTTTCCCGCGGAAGGCAAAGCCTGCTTTTTCTATTTCGCTGATCCCGCGGTCTCTCATTTCTGTTTCGTAGGCCATACGGTCAATCTGACAAAGCGCCGCTTCCGATTCCTTTTTGAGGCTGACCTTCTTATTGTCTGTAAATTTCAGCTCAAAAATGAAGCCGGGAAGGTCCTTTTCTTTCGGTTCCAGTGCAATGTCAAATCTTCCGAGTCCTGACTCACGGTTGGAACGGACATAATAGGTATTATTCATCACTGCACACAACCCGGTTAGAAGCCCCTGATAGAATGCTTCGTTCCCGATGTCCATATAGCTGACCGTGGTCAGCAGAAACTTCTGCAAAAGTTCCCGAAGGGCAGCAAAATCCTTTCGGCCAATCGCAGTTCTTATCATGGTTGCCGTCGATTCTGTAATGCCCAGGCGGTTTCTTTCAATCACTTCTTTTTCATAAACGCAGAAAATCTCTGTATTGGGAATGGAAACATCCATAATCATCCTTCCCGTCTGTCCCGGATATGTCCCGGCAATCCTCAGATATCCTGTCATCAGAAGAAAGCTGTAGATGGAATGCGGATTCGACCGGATCTCAGGGTATATGATGCTGGTATCAACAAACACGGTTACCTTATCACCGGAAAGAAGCTTCCTCATGTTTTCCAGCGTTTCAGGATCCGAGTTACTGATCAGGTCCCCGATAATGTCATTTCCTGAAGTTGAAAGCCAAAAAATTCCGGGATTGCAGTCGTTATCGATGTAATTGATGACAGACCACGGATTGAAAATCTCCGTCTCGCCGAAACGGTATCCGTCATACCATCTGCAGACTTCCCCGAGTTTCTCTTCCCTGCCGTATGCTTTGAGCATTTCTTCCACTTCTTCTCTTGTGAAACCGAAGTATTCACTGAAACGGTTATCGGTGATGGAAAATACCCGCAGATTATTCATGCCGCTGAAGATACTTTCTTTAGCGACTCTCTGTATGCCGGAAAGAAAGCCAAACTGAAGGTATCTGTTGTCCTTAAAAGCTCCCGAAAACAGGTTTCTGACGAAGTTCGTAACCTCTTTATAATATCCGTTCTGATACCCTGACTGTATGGGAGTATCGTATTCGTCGATTATGATAACTGCGGGGATTTCATGATAAATGCTTAAAAGCCTTGAGAGCTGTTCAATAGAGGCGGCATAATCGGTTTCATCCGCACTGCCGGCGAGCACTTTCCGAAACCATGTTTCATCCGTTTCAGACAATCCTTTTTCCTGAAGCAGATAATCGTGGCGGGTAAACTCCCGGATGATCAGCGTTTTTATGCTGGTATAGGCCTTATCCCAGGAATCGTATTTTACATCCTTGAATGTCAGATAAATCACCGGGTACTTTCCCTGATAAGACCGGTACTTTTTCCCGCAGTTCCAGATTTTCTTCCCCCGGAAATAAACGGAATTATCTGTCTCTGACTGTTCAAAGAACACCTTGAGCATATCCATGTTCAGTGATTTTCCAAATCTTCTGGGCCTGGTAAAAAGGGCCACCTGCGGCTTTCTGTCAATAATATCCCGGATCAGAAGCGTTTTATCGACATAGTAGTATTCTGCAACAGCTTTTTTATAATCGGACACTCCGATGGGAAGCGGAAGATCACAGACCCTGCCAAAGCTGTCAACGGATTCTCTGGGAATGCTCCATCTGCCGTTTTCCGTGACGGCATCCCTGAGGACGCCCTCTTTGCACATCTGCTGAACCCTTCGTATGCTTAACCCGAGTTTTACCGCTGCCTCACTTGGTTTATATCCGTCCATCCGGCATGCCTCCCTTCCTGTTACGGTTCCATTATAACGCAAAACGCGAAATTATGCATCGCATAATTTCGCGTTTTTAAATATATTTCGTATCAGTTTCGTACACAGTCCGCAGATGTACGGGGTATCTGTTTTCAGGCCCAGTAGCTGACCCTGGTTCCTTTTCCTTCTCTTGCGGCGTTGTGATAGCATCTTGCGGCCACAGCCAGATCAAGGATTCCTGCGCCGACCGCGTTGAAGTAAATGATTTCCTCCTCTGACGTCCGCCCGGGCTTTCTGCCGCTGCACAGTTCATTGATCTCCGCATAAAGATCGGCGTCCGCAAACTTTCCCTCCTCGGCCATGTGCGCTACGGTTGCATGCAGACGGTGTTTTACGGTCTCCCAGAAATCAACCACCACTTTGGAGGCCCGCTCCACGCAAGTCTGGTCCATTTCGTAGCCGGACATGTTGACAGTCAGAGAACCGGGTTTCAGCCATTCTCCCATGACAAAAGGCTCCTGTGCAAGAGTTGCCGTATCCACAATATCGGATTCCCTGCAGGCATCCGGAAGCGTTTCTTTTGTCACCGGAACAAACTCCAGGGCGGGGAAGAGAAGGCGCATCTCCTCAATGAACTGAAGGGATGCCTCGTACCGGAGATCGTAAACATAGACTTTCTCGATGGACGGCCGGACACACACGGCTGCCCGAAGCTGCGTACGGCCCTGGACACCGGCTCCGCAGATGGTGATCACGCGGGCGTTCTCCCTTGCCAGATATTTCATGGCAACGCCGCCCGATGCACCGGTTCTCATGGCACTGACCTCGGTCCCGTCGCACACACATACCGGAAGTTTTGTCACCGTATCATTCAGGATGATGGTGGCCGTTGCCCTTGGAAGGCCGCGTGTGGCGTTGTCCGGGGCGCTTCCCACCCATTTGACACCTGCGATATTATATTCGCCGCCGACACGTCCGGGCATGCAGTTGATCCGGCCCAGTGTATACTCGTCTTCCGGTCTCGGTCCAAAGGGCAGAACGATCTTGCCCGGCATGCAGGCATCGCCTTCCGCATAAAGGGTATAGGCCCTTTCCACATCATGGATCACGGAACTCATATCGCCGGCACCGGCCTCATTCATTTCCTTATCGTTTAAGAATAATAAATCAATTGCCATACTACTCTCCTTTACTGAAGTTCTTGAATCTGAATCTAAAAACGCCCTGTGGAGCATTATACCCCACAGGACAGTTTTTTTACAGTTTATTTTCAGTTGATTCCCGATTCATTTCAGGAGTCTCTTGAAACCGGTCTGACATACCTCGCCGCCGATAGCCTCAAGGATTGCCTCTTTTCCGCCTTTCTTTGCAATGGCCGACATCTTTTCGAAGACACGGTCAACGGCTTCACGGTGGAGTGAAAGAACTTCGTCCGTATGGGCCAGGGTGGGATAAATATAGGTGGTTCCGAGGAATCCCTCTTCCTGCATGAGCATGGTATAGAGTGTCTTCTGTTCCAATGCATCCTCTTTGAAATCAAAATGCGCGAGGCACGGAACACCGGAGCAGGTGATTGTAAGGTCATGCCTCCTGGCCGCTTCCGTCCAGTCTTTCTGCACCGTGGTTCCTACCCGGCAGGCCACTTCCCAGGCTCTGGTCTTTTCGATCTTATCAATCGTGGCAAGAGCCGCGGTCGGGCCGACACTTTCCGTCCAATAGGTACTGGAAATGAACGAGTCCTGAGCGCCGTCCATGGCTTCCTTCGTTCCGATCACGGCACCGATCGGGTGTCCGTTGCCCATGGCCTTGGCAAAGGTTGCCATATCCGGTGTGATCCCGACAGCCATATGGCTTCCGCCGAAGGCATAGCGCCAGCCGATCGTGATCTCATCAAAGATCAGAAGAGCTCCGTGTCGGTGAACGGATTCCTTCACATGACGGAGGAAGCTGCCGTCCGTGATCTCATGGCGGAAAGGCTCCATGATGACGCAGGCAAGACGGTCTCCGTACTCTGCCATCATGGCATCGAATTCCTCATAATTGTCATAGTTGAAGGCCAGCGTGGATCCGGCGAGCACGCGGGGCACCCCGGCGGGTTTCAGACCCGGAAGAAGCTGTCCGTCCAGACCGTGTTCATCGGCAAGGTTCACGGCGATATACCAGTCAGTCCATCCGTGATAGCCGCAGATGGCCACAAGATCCCGTCCCGTCGTGGCTCTTGCGGTACGGACGGCAATCGCGCAGGTCTCGCCGCCGGTACGGGCAAACCGTACGTTTTCCGCCCAGGGATGGATCTCGCAGAGACGGTCCGCAAGCCACACTTCCTCCGGCGGATTTAAGGTGCTCATGGAACCGTTTTCCACCCGTTCCACAACCGCCCTGACCACATCCGGATCCGCATATCCCAAAAGACAGGAACCAATGCCGTTTGAAGTCATATCGTAATAATGATTTCCGTCAAGATCCCATACCTCACATCCCTTTGCCTTCGTAAAATAGGACGGCCATGTACTCGAAAACTGTTCAGGGCGTTTGGAAAGAAGCTGTACACCCCCCGGAATCCTTGTTTTTGCATACGTATATAAATCTCGTGATTTTGACATAAAATATCTCCTCGACCGCTTTTTTTCACAGCCGGCGGGGATTCCTCCCGTCCGGCCTACTCCATCATACTCATCCGGAGCCGCTTTGACAATGTCCCGAAATGACATAATTTCAGGAAACTGTGTCTTGATTTTACAGGTTTTGGATTTATAATGAGATGTCGGGGGACAAAAGCCCTCCATGAGGAGACTGATATGAAACTTGATTTTATGATCAACAATATGCCGGTCACGGCAGAATACCGGGAGGAGGATGTCCAGACTATTTTTCTTCCGCTTGTTAAGAAGCTTACGGAGATGCAGAAAGAAAAAGGCTCCCGTCTCTTTGTCATGCTCGCCGCCCCGCCGGCTGCAGGAAAGTCAACGCTCTGCCGGTTTCTTTCCCGGCTTTCGGAAACCACCCCCGGCCTCTCCAGAATCAGTGCGATCGGCATGGACGGTTTCCACCGCTACATGAGTTATCTGACGACCCACAAAACCGTCCGTGACGGCGAAGAGATCATGATGGTACAGATCAAAGGTTCTCCGGTTTCATTTGATCTTCCCCGTCTGACACAGTACATCAGAGAAACAGCCACCGGCGGCCGGGTTCTCTGGCCGGATTTTGACCGGATGAAAAAAGATCCCGTCGAAGATGCGATCCGCATGGACGGGGACATCATTCTCCTCGAGGGAAACTACCTTCTTTTGGAGGAGCCGGGCTGGGATGCGCTTTCCTCTTATGCCGACTATACCATAAAGATCACCGCGGATCCCGACTTTCTCCGGGAGCGCCTGATCCGTCGGAAACACGCCACCGGAGCCTCTATGGAGGAGACTGTGGCCTTTGTCGAATACAGTGATATGGCGAATGTCCGTCTGTGTCTTTCCAAAACCAAAAATGCCGATTTTGAGCTCCGCCTCCGAAACGACGGAAGCTATGAAACCGTGAGCCCCGGAGGAAGCGTATGAGCGTAAAACCCGGCACCATCCGGACCGATGTTTATGAAAAATCCATCTGTGCCGGCTTCAATACCCGGCAGGATTTTCGGAAATGGGGAACCAACCGTCACTGCAATGCGGAATATGAGCTGCATTTCATCGTCTGCGGAACCTGTACCCTTTCCGTCAAGGACACCCGTCTTTTCCTTTCCGC
>JAZUHZ010000023.1:0-4660 GCA_045642005.1 Candidatus Avilachnospira sp. | reverse complement strand
GGACGTCCTTTCTGGTCGTAGACCACCTCGTTTAAGAGGACCAGGGGCGTATCTCTCAATACCCCAAGGTATTTTGCCTCCTGGCTGTCCGCCCGCCGGAGGGATACTTCATGGCCGGCCTTCGTGGGTTCCACACCGAAGCCGCGAAGGATATTGTAAAGCGATTCTGTAAGATTATATTCGGTCAGATACGAATATGCCATTGAAAAATGATTTTTTTCGAGTACAACCGGAATATTGTTTACATATCTCACCCGCAGGGTCTCGATGATCATCTGTCCCGGCAGGAGCCCGAGCTCTGCGGCATCTTTCTCCGGGGCCTCCACGGTCTTCACATGGATCACCCTGGTCGTGGTCCGTTTGCCCTGCCGCCGCTGCGTTTCATGGAAGCTCTGGATCTCCCGCAGGCGGACATTTTCCCGAAGCACCGAGACGAACGTTCCCTTTCCCTGATGCTTTTCGAGGACGCCCTTTTTCGAAAGCTCCTCCACGGCGCGGCGGACCGTGATCCGGCTCACGCCGTATTTCCCGCAGAGTTCCGCCTCCTTCGGGATCCGGTCGCCGGCGCTGTAAACGCCTTCATCAATATCCGACAGGATCCGCTGCATCACCTGCTCATAGAGAGGCGAAGCGTCATCCGGCCTGAGCCCTCCGGTCATCTGACTTTCAGGAGATGCCCGGACTCCTTCATGGATGCGATAATGAAGTCAACCCATTTCTCGCATTCCTCTTTCGTCCCGGCTTCGGCCATCACGCGGAGTACCGGCTCGGTCCCGGATTTCCGGAGAAGCACCCGGCCGTTTTCCGAAAGCTCTGCTCCGGCTTTCTCCACGGCTTTCCGTACTGCCTCGTCGTTTAAGGTGTCGTCCTTGTCGTCGACTTCCACGTTCTTTAATACCTGGGGATACATCCGGCATCCGGCTGCCAGAGCCGATGCGGGCAGGCTCGTGTCGATCATGACGGACATAAGCATCAGCGCCGTGATCATGCCGTCTCCGGTGTGGGCATATTTACGGAAAATGATATGCCCGGACTGCTCTCCACCGATCATGTGATCGAACTCTTTCATGTTCTCATACACGAACCGGTCGCCCACTGCCGTCTTCTCATATCCGATCCCGAGATCGTCGAGGGCCTTATACAGGCCGAAGTTGGACATGATGGTCGTGACCACGGTGTTGGAGGGAAGCATTCCCTTTTTCTTCATCCACCGGGCGCAGATGTACATGATCTTGTCGCCGTTCAGTTCCTCACCGTTCTCATCGACGGCAAGGCACCGGTCCGCATCACCGTCAAAAGCAAATCCGATGTCGCAGTTGTTTTCTTTCACAAAGGCCTTCAGGGATTCGAGATGCGTGGAGCCGCAGTGCGCGTTGATGTTGGAGCCGTCGGGATCCGCGTTAATCACGCAGGTCTTGGCGCCCAGCGCATCAAACACTGCCCTCGCGATCATCCAGGAGGCACCGTTTGCACAGTCCAGAGCCACTTTATGCTTTTCGAAAGACCTTGTCGGGATTCCTGTAAGGTATCCGATGTAGCGGTTTCTGCCGGAATAAAAATCCACGGTCTTTCCGATCTCGTCCCTTGCGGCATCCGGAAGCTCCGGGATCTCCCCGTCGAGATACCGTTCCAGTTCGGACTGCATCTCGTCGTCCATCTTCTCGCCCTCGTAGTTCATGAGCTTGATGCCGTTATCATAATACGGATTGTGAGATGCGGAGATCATCACGCCGCAGTCAAAATCCTCTGTCCTGGTGATGTAGCTCACGCAGGGAGTGGTGGTTACATGAAGCAGGTAGGCATCCGATCCGGTGGAGGTGATGCCGGCT
The DNA here is from genome assembly GCA_045642005.1 of Candidatus Avilachnospira sp. Lineage (GTDB taxonomy): Bacteria > Bacillota > Clostridia > Lachnospirales > Lachnospiraceae > Avilachnospira. The sequence goes on along the minus strand of JAZUHZ010000023.1, from coordinate 2,831 downwards.
GCCAGCGCATTCTCATACATATACGAGGACCGTCGCGTATCTTTTCCGATAACGATGCGGGCGGGCTTTCCGTTGTTCTTATTTCTGTAATACCATCCGAGGAACCGTCCGGTCTTAAAGGCATGTTCTGCGCGGAGCACCACGCCGGCCTCTCCCCGGAATCCGTCTGTTCCGAAATATTTTCCCATACTGCTGTCCTTTCGATTACTTTCTTTCTGAACATTCTGGCAACATTATACCCGCTTTCACGGTTATGTCAACATAACGTCATATAACATTATATATTCCTTCTTTCATTGACATCATTGCAGTTGACATGCGCACAAAATATGCGTATAATATCTGTCAGGGAGGCATAAACATGACAGCTCGTGAGATTCTTAAGAAGCTAAAAGATGATGGCTGGTTTATCGTAGATCAGCGTGGTTCCCATGTTCAGTTAAAGCACCCTGAAAAGGAAGGAAAAGTAACCGTACCGAATCACGGATCAAAAGATATCCCGATAGGTACTGCAAAGCAGATATTAAAGCAGGCCGGCATTTTATAAGGAGTTTAATTATGAGATCATATACTTTTTTAGCAAAATTTGAACCGTCCGAGGATGGCGGATACGGCATATCTTTTCCCGATCTTCCCGGATGTTTCTCCTGCGGAGATAGTTTTGATGATGCCATGCACATGGCAAAAGAAGCCCTGGAACTCCATGTATACGGCATGGAGAAAGATGGTGATGCGATTCCGGAAAGTTCAGGATTTGATCAAAGTACGTTTGAAGGTTCTATTCCTGTCGCAATTACTATTTATCCTGACCTGGTAAAAGCCGAGATGGATAACCGTAAGGTAAAGACAAATACCTCTCTTCCCTTCTGGCTCAAATCTATTGCTGAAGACCGAAAAGTCAATTATTCCAAAATTCTGGAAGCTGCCCTTATTGATTATTTAGGGTTGGAAATGCCGAAGGCATAAATATCCAAAAAGAAGAACCCGTGGCCACCCACAGGTTCTTCTTTTTTGTATTCTTATATCACAGCTTCACAGACTGTTTACTGGTACTGCTCAAGGAATTTGCGGAAGAGATCGTACATATCGTCCTCGTCACCAAAGCCGTCGTCTTCACGGTCGTCTTTTTTCTTATCGTCATCCTTCTTCTTTTCGTCTTCCTTGCCGGAGGATTTCTCTTCTTCCTCTTCTTTGGAAGGCTTTTTGCCGGATTCTTTCTTGTCCCCGTCATCTTCGTCGGATTTCGTGACGGTCTTTTTGCCGAGCGTTACGGTGATGACTTTCTCCTCGTACTCACCGTTATTGAGACGCTGTACGGTGATGTCCACCTGGGTTCCCGCCTCATAATACTTGCAGAGATTTGCGAGCGCCTGAGCATCGGTGACACCCTGTCCGTCAAACTTCGTGATGATATCGTTTTTCAGGATTCCTGCCTCCCGGGCCGGAGATTCCTCAATCGGCTGATCTTCATTTCCCTCCATCTTTTCGTCCGAGAAGCCGACCACGATCACGCCTGCCGGAATATTGAGAGCCGTTGCCGACATGGAATCAATGGTATTCATGTAGATGCCGAGGCGTCCCTGATTCTCTTCCGGAATGTCCTCTTTGGTTTTGGCATTGGAAAGGTTTTCGATGATCTCCATGGCCTTATAGACCGGAATGGAGAATCCGACACCCTCCACGGAGGTCTCGGAGAATTTTGCCACATTGATGCCGATCAGTTCGCCGGCGTTATTTAAGAGCGCTCCTCCGGAGTTGCCGGGGTTGATGGCGGCATCGGTCTGGATCAGGTCCTCATAGGTAGAATAACCGTCCTCGATCTTTCTGCCAAGCGCCGAGATCACGCCGACGGTCACGGACTGTCCGTAGCCAAGCGCGTTGCCGATGGCGATAACGCCCTGGCCGCACCTGAGGTCCTCGTTGTCATGCAGAACGGCAACCTTGATCTCCTCTTTGGTGGATTCCTTGATGTCGGAAAGCGGAATGGCGATCACGGCCAGGTCGATGTCCCCGTCATAGCCTTTGATCTTCGCGTCCACCGTCTCCCCGTCGATGAACGTCACGGCCAGTTCCTGCGCGTTTTCGATCACATGATTGTTGGTGACGATCAGAAGCTCGTCCGCGGTCTCTTTAATGATCACGCCGCTGCCGGAAGCCGTCTGCGTTCTCTCGGTCACGGTGCCGCGGCCGTAGAAATAATCATAGATGCTGGAGTAGCCCTGCTGCTGAATGACAGAAGTATTGGTGATGGCCACGACTTCCGGCATGCTTTCTTCGACGATTCCCGAAACATCCACGGCGATGTAGGCCGTTGCGGGAAGCGGTTCCGCCTTTTTGATCGTTGTGCCGGAGGACTCGGAAGACACGGTCTTCATGGCCTGGGTTTCCGGCTCGGCTGCCGTCTCTTCTTTCGCCGTTCCGGTTTCCGCAGCCGGCGTCTCTGCCATCCGGGTCTCTTCCTTCTTGTCCATCTGGCTCTGAAGCGCCGTCATGGCCTTGCCGCCGAGGTACTGCACCCCGAACACGGTACCGCAGGCGAGGGCGCCGAATAAAACGACACATAGTGCAATTGTTAAAAACTTTTTCCAGTTCATTTATTCTCCTCCTTTTTGGAAAGGGTTCTTTTTTGTGACTAGTTTCATTATAAATTTTTTTGTGTCCCAATTGTGAAAAAAGTGCCCGGAATGTGTGAACATCCGGACACAATTGTGAAGAGTTTATGTGCATGAGGGCGCGCATGAGCTGTGTGAAATCGAGTAGGGGGAATTTTCTTCCCCCTCTCACACCACCGTACGTGCCGTTCGGCATACGGCGGTTCAGCATAACTTCAA
>JAZUHZ010000022.1:0-2939 GCA_045642005.1 Candidatus Avilachnospira sp. | reverse complement strand
CAGTACGTGCTGGAACACGAAAACGATGAACTGAGCCTTGTGATAAAAAAGGCGCTCTTTTCTCTCACGGAGGATCTTTGCCGGGAAGCCGGGATCCGTACAGATGAGGTGACCCTGGCCGCTATTGTCGGCAATACCTGTATGCATCATCTTCTTCTCGGGATCAATCCCCGTTCGATGACCGTTCCTCCCTACATGCCCGAGGTTTTTGAGGCCATGGAGATTCCCGCCCAGGGGATCCTTCCGATCGCGGCGGGCGCAAAGGTCCGGGTGCTTCCGAACATCGCGGGATTTGTGGGGGCCGATACGGTATCCTGCATTCTTTCCTCCGGCATGGACCGGGAGGAGACACTCTGCCTTCTCATTGATATCGGAACCAACGGGGAGATGGTCCTCGGCAATAAAACCCGGCGCATCGCCTGCTCCACGGCAGCAGGTCCCGCGTTTGAAGGCGCGAAAATCTCCTGTGGCATGCGGGGCGCTGCCGGAGCGATCCGGAAAGCCCGGATCACGGACGGGCAGATTACGGTCGAGGTCATCGGGGACGGCGAGGCCGAAGGGATCTGCGGCTCGGGGCTTATTGATCTGACCGCCTGCCTTCTTTCTCTCGGGGTGATGGATGAAAACGGATACCTTGAGGAAAAAGAATACCGGATCCCGGGGACCAAAGTGTCGCTTACGCAGCGGGACATCCGGGAGATCCAGGTGGCCAAAGCGGCGATCGCAGCCGGCGTGGAGCTCCTCCTTCGGAAGTACGGTGTCGGTTATGATGAAATCGGAAAAGTAGTGCTTGCCGGCGCGTTCGGTACATTCCTGGATCCCGATTCCGTATGCGCGATCGGGCTTCTGCCAAAGGAACTCCGGGGAAAGATCGAAGCGGTGGGAAATGCCGCCGGAGAAGGGGCGAAGATGTGCGCCCTTTCGGAAGCTGCCTTTCTGGAGAGTCAACGGGCTGCAAGAGAAACAGAGTTTCTGGAGCTTGCCTCTCTGCCTGATTTTCAGGACGTGTTTATTGATGCTTTGGAGTTTCCTTCCTGAGGAGGACCGGAAATGGACTTTGAAAGACTAAGAAACCTGGCCCTTGAGGCGGGATTTACAAATGTCGGGAGACTTTCCGTCTCCACCATAGAACTGAAAGAAGATGTGCGCGGGATGTGCGAGCAGAATACCTGCGGACGGTACGGAAAAAGCTGGTCCTGCCCGCCGGGGTGCGGGACCCTTCCGGAATGTGAGGAAAAGATCCGGAAATATCAGGAGGGGATCCTTCTGCAGACGGTCGGAGACCTCGAGGATGAGTTTGACGGAGAGGGTATGATGGAAGCTTCGGAAAGGCACGCGGAAAACATGCTCCGTTTCCGGGAGCTCCTTCTTCGGGAGGTTCCGGGCGCTCTGGTGCTCGGCGCAGGGTCCTGCCGCATCTGTAAGGAATGCACCTACCCGGAAAGCCCCTGCCGTTTCCCCAAAAGCCGCATCGAATCGATGGAGGCCAACGGGATGCTGGTGCTGGAGGTCTGTCAGAAAAACGGCATGGAGTATTATTACGGCAAAGAAAAAATCGCGTATACGGGATGTGCGCTGATCAGGTAGCAGAGAAAGGCTTCAGAGGATGGAGAAATACGAAAATAAGAGCTGTGAGGATTTTACGAAACTGACGATTTCAAAGGATCCGGTGCCCGGCGGCGGGTCAGTTGCGGCCCTCACGGGTGCTCTCGGAGTGTCCCTTGGGGGGATGGTCGCTTCGCTCACGGACGGAAAGAAGAAATACGCAGCCTATCAGCAGGATATAGAACGGATCCTTTCCGAAGCGGAAACCTTTCGGCAAAGATTTTTTCAGCTGATGGAGGAAGACATGGAAAACTTTCTTCCGCTGTCACAGGCTTACGGTCTTCCGAAGGGAACCGAAGAGGAGAAAAGGGCGCGGGAGGAGGAACTCGGGCGCTGCCTCAGACTGGCAGCCAAAGCCCCTCTGGAAATGATGACGACCTGCCGTGACTGCCTTTCGATGTTTGAGGAACTGCTCGAGAAAGGATCCAGGCTGGCGCTTTCCGATGTGGGATGCGGTGTCGCGGAGATCCGCGCCGCGTCAGACGCAGCCTGGCTGAACGCTCTTGTCAACCTCAATATGATCAGGGACGAGGATTTTACGGAACCTGTCCGGAATGAATACAAAAAAATGAAACAGGAAATCTCTGACCGGTGCGAACGAATCTATCAGAGAGTGGAAGAATCGTTATGATACAGGCTCCGTAAGGGAGGATTTTGCATGTTCAGGGAAAAATTTACAGGAAAAAAGCTCTGTTTCCTTGCTGTGCTCACAGCACTGGACGTGGTACTTGCCCGCTTTATTTCCATCAATACCATGGGAGCCAAGGTGGGATTCAGTTTTGTTCCGGTCATGGCAGCGGCGTATCTTTTCGGTCCTTTCAGTGCCGGACTTGTGGGGGCGGTGTCTGATCTCCTGGGGGCTCTTCTGTTTCCGTTCGGTCCGTACCATCCGGGATTTACAGTGATGGCCTTCGTATCCGGTGCGGTATTCGGTGTTTTCCTTCGGAAAGATGAACCGGATAAAAAGCGTTTCTGGATCAGGGCGGTGGCTGCCGTGCTGATCGACTGTCTCATCGTGGGTTTACTGATCAACACATTCTGGATTTCCCGGCTGTATGGGTCCAAGACGTATGCAGGGTGGATGATCTACCGGCTGACTCAGTATGCGGTGATGATCCCCGTAGAGCTTTTCATGGCACCTTTTGTCAGATCACTGTCAAAAAAACTGGAGAGAATCATGCAATGAAAAAGATGATCTGCCATTTTTTTGTTTACTTTGATGCTTAACAAAGACCGGTCGTTTTGTTATACTAAACTTACAATTTTCAGAGCCCGGAGGTGAACATTCATGCAGTCAATCGAGTACTTACAGTCAGTTGATCCGGAAATCGGTC
>JAZUHZ010000021.1:0-1558 GCA_045642005.1 Candidatus Avilachnospira sp. | reverse complement strand
GCGGCCACCAGAGCTTCATATCATGCTCATAGGCTTCCGGCGGAAATCCGAGGGCATCGATAAAGTAAAGAAGTCCGCCGTATTTTTCGTCCCAGCCGGCCTCAAACGCGTAACGGAAGATGTTTTCCGCCGGAAGCCTATGAGCATGATATGAGGCTCTGGTGGCCGCATAACGAGATCCTGAATGCTTCCCTGATGTTCTATAAGGAAACCGGTGATCCGTATTATCTTGACCGGTTCTATCAGACCCTCGAATACGTAAAGGAACACTTTGCCGATCCGGAATACGGAGAGTGGTACGGATACCTCCGCCGTGACGGTCTTCCCACGGAGCCTCCGTGCAAGGGAAGCACCTTTAAGGGACCGTTCCATGTGCCGAGATGTCTCATCCTTCTAGACAGCCTGATGACAGAAATGGAGAAATCATGAAGAGCGCAAAAGAACTGTTTGACTTAAGCGGAAAGGTTGCCATTGTGACCGGCGGAAGAGGTCTTTACGGGAAATCCATCACCGAAGGACTCTGTGAAATGGGAGCCAGCGTTGTGATCGCATCGCGAAACAAAGCGCGCTGTGAGGAACTGGCAGCAGAACTTCGGGAGAAAGGCCTGGATGCCGTGGGCGCAAAACTTGACCTTGCAGATGACATGTCCATTAAAGAACTGGTGGACGGCGTTCTTTCCGAGTACGGAAAAATCGATGTTCTTGTGAATAACGCCGTGGACCGTCGGAACATGACATCCCTCAATGAAGCCACCCGGCAGAAACTGCAGGATTCCTGCAATACGAACCTGCAGGGACAGCTGATGCTTTCCAAAGAGGTGCTTCTTCGGGCCATGATCCCGGCCGAGTCAGGCAGTATTATCAATATCAGTTCCATGAGAGGACTTGACAGCCCGCATTTTCCGTTCTATCCTGACGTGATGGGAGACCAGCCGGTCAACTACACAACAGAGAAATGGGCCATGATCGGCATGACCAAATATATGGCCGGACGGTACGGCCAGTATCATATCCGTGTCAACGCCGTTGCGCCGGGCGGATTCAATCCGAATCTGGATCCCGAGACCAACAGCTTTGTGCAGACCTACATTGACAACACACCGCTTCACTGCTGGGCCAATGAAGATGATATTAAAGGACCGGTCTGCTTCCTGGCTTCGGAAGCGGCCAATTATGTAACAGGTGCCACCCTCGTCATGGACGGCGGATGGACCGTGTGGTAATTATAAAAAGGAGAGAGAACAAATGATTTCCTGCACTGAATTTATCCCGTCTTACAGCGAACTTTTCACCTATCTGGAAGAAAAATACGGCCGTGATGAAGTGGACCGTTTCTGGGAGTATCTGTTTGATCCGAAGGTGGAGGCATGCCCCCTTGTGAAATTTGTCAAGAACGAGGGAATCAAAGGATGCTTCACCTACTGGAAAGGCACCTTAAACGAAGAGGCTGCCGATTTTACCATGTACTTAAACGAGAAGGCCGGATGGTTCATGAACGTCATGCACCACTGCCCCTCCAAGGGACGTCTTCTCGAGCTTAAGGAGTCCGTCGGCATCA
>JAZUHZ010000020.1:0-27107 GCA_045642005.1 Candidatus Avilachnospira sp. | reverse complement strand
CCTTCTTCCCGACCTTCTTCCCGGATATCTTTCAGTTTCATTTCAAATGTCATATACGTTTTCCTCCATTCAGGACTTTCCGATACATGTTTGATTTCTTTTTCTATGTCCCGGGCGAGCTGACCTTTAGGTTCCGCGGTTTTCAGATATCTTCCAAAATTATTTCCTCCTTATTTTAACACAGCCGGCGGGACCTGACAATGAGATTTCCAACCGTCGGATACAAGCGAATCAGGATTCGCTGACATCTTCACTATAACGAAACAGAAGAGTAGCCTGCAATAGATATAGGATATGGCAGTTACATAAAAAAGGTAGCTGCCATTTTTAATACTACTTCCCCGTCTGCAATTGTTTGAACATGGAAAAGAACTATATTTTTCGGTGAACAGGGGAAATATGTGCTTCACCGAAAAATATAATTCTTTTTGCATTGACGGTGTCCAAATATTGAACTATAATCTTCGGTGAACGTATAAAAAATCTGCTTTACCGAAACTTATAACAGGAGACAAGGCATGATCGGAAGAGAAAAGGAACAAAAAAAGCTGCGGGATCTTTATGAAAGCAGAGAATCTGAGTTTGTTGCGGTATATGGAAGAAGGAGAGTCGGAAAGACTTATCTGATCGATGAAACTTTTCGCGGCCAGATCACTTTCAGACACGCAGGCCTTTCTCCGGTCAGCACGGACGCAGATGATGCAGCTGGAAATCGTCATATGAAAGAGCAGCTGAACCATTTTTATCAGTCACTTCTGATGGCTGGCATGGCAGAGAGGAAACCGCCGACATCTTGGTTGGAAGCTTTTTATATGCTGGAACAGTTTCTTGTGGAAAAAGATGACCGGGAAGGAAGACTCCTGATATTCCTTGATGAGATCCAGTGGATGGATACGCCAAAAGCAGGATTTATGACCGGGCTTGAGGCTTTCTGGAACAATTTTGCCTGCTGCCGGCATAACATTATGCTTGTTGTCTGCGGCAGCTCCACTTCATGGATCCTTGACAAGCTGGTTAATAATCACGGAGGTCTGTACGGCAGGCTCACTTACCAGATTGACCTTCAACCATTCAGCCTTTATGAATGTGAGCAGTATTTCCTGTCAAAGGGTTTTTCACTTTCACGCTATGATATCGTGCAGGCATATATGACGGTAGGGGGCATCCCTTATTATCTGAATTATTTTGAGAAAGACCAAAGTGTTTCGCAGAATATCCAGGCGATATTTTTTGACAGGACGGCTCCTTTACGGGACGAATTTGACCGGCTGTTTTTCTCGCTGTTCACAAATCCCGAGGTAATGAAGTCACTTGTGACTGCCCTGGCCTCAAAAAACAGAGGACTCACAAGAACGGAATTGCTGGCCAGAACAGGGATTACTGACGGCGGCCTGTTCAGCAGACAGCTTAAGGCTTTGGAATCCGGAGCGTTCATTATCAAATACGATTCCTTTGGCAATGGAAAGAAGGACAGTTTTTACAAACTGTCGGATCCGTTTTGTATTTTTTATTTGCGGTTTGTCAATGACGCTTCCACCAGAAAAAAGAGAGAGTGGATCAGTATTTCAGATACGCAGGAAATTGTTTCCTGGAACGGCCTGGCATTTGAAAACCTCTGTTTCAATCATATTCAGCAGATAAAAGCGGCCCTGGGCATCAGTGGAGTCAGCACAGATGAGTCTTTGTGGTCAAAAAAAGGAACGGATGATACGGAAGGCGCACAGATCGACCTCATTATTTCAAGAAAGGATAATGTGGTCAATATGTGTGAGATGAAGTTTTATAGCGATGAGTTTACGGCCGATAAGGAGTGCCACCTTGCCCTTGCCCGCAGGGAACGCCTTCTGCGGGAAATTCTTCCGAAGAAGGTTTCGATTCACAACACGCTGATCACAACCTTTGGACTGAGACGGGCAGAGTATTTTGGCGATTTTATGAATACAATCACCCTGGACGAGTTGTTCATGCCATGAAACAAGTGGAACGAAAGTATCGTAAGAACATGTCAGTGAGAACCCTCCCCGTTGACGCTTGCAAATCAGAAACAGACCGGCGGCCGGGGCATTGACCGGAAAATTTTCAAGAGGGATGTGAAAACAGGGAAATCCGACGCTTTCACATCCTTCACATTTTAGGCGGGGATGTGAGATTGGTCAAACGAGGCCATTTCACATCCTTTTTTTTGCTTTTTTCCCGGAAAAGGATGTGAAATCCCGTTTTTCAGATACTTTCACATCCCTCGGATTTTCAGGAGGGATGTGAAAACAGGAAAATTGGGCAGGTTCACATCCTTCCCTCATTCAGGCTGGTTATGGTGTGACAGGTAACCCGGATCGTTACACGTTACACCTGCATCACTTGAAGGATTTTCAGTATTATTGTTCCTTCCTGAATGGTACGTTTTTTGGCCGAAGAGTGGACAAAGCTCCGAAAATCCGCAGTTGACCACTATATGCCGGAAAAGACGAACTATTCAGGATGAACCTGACAAGAACTGAATAAATCTGGAGGATTTTGCATGCAGGAAAACATAATTCCGCCTTGCGGTTACTTGACAAAATGAAACAAGTACGATAACACTATAACGAATAGTACGGTCATCCTCCTGCAATATATCCGTGGGAGGCAGGAATCACAGAAACCGAAAGAGGACGATCATGGAAAATACGATACGATTCTATTTTGCTCCGGAAGGAATGCACTGTGAGATTGCGGATTCCGGCGCGACGGAGGAAGATCTTCAGTGGAAATCAGCATGGGACCGGGACATGTACGGTACGATGTATTCCTATGGACTTTCTGCTGTCAAAGATGCTACGGCAGCCGGAAGGTATATCCGGAAACTGACGGATACCTTTTTGCGGAAACTGACGGATCTGCCGGAACTTGAGCTGCTCAGAGACCGTATCAGAATCTCCCTTACCAGAGAGGATACTGAAAAGCTTCTGCAGGCGGTTCCGTTTGTCCTGGGAGCAGAATATGTAGAAAAAAACTGGCTGTCAAAAGTCTTTAAGGGGTTTACGACAGCATTTGCAGCGGAAATCCGTGACTATCCGGGAAGTGTTGCGCTATATCTGGAAGAAAAAAATCAGAACCTGCATGTACCGGAAAGAATTTTCTTCCATCTCGTGGAAAACCGGGGGGATGAACAGTTTCCGTTTGCATTTCTTGCCACCTATGCCAGTTACGGAAATGGAAGAAAAGTGGAGCATTATCCGCTCCGGTACGCCTTGACGGAATATGAGAAGGATCGGAAAAAGCTTCTGGAACTTCTTTCCTGCCTGAACCGGGCGGCCGAAGTGTCGGAACTAATCTCCGATTTCATGGTGAAAGGGGAACTGTTTCATCCGCTCCGTCTGACGGTGGAAGAGGCATTTTCTTTCCTGAAGGATGCGAAAGCAATAGAAGAGACGGGAATCTTATGCCGGATTCCGAACTGGTGGAGAAAAAATACGGCATCTCCTGTCATTTCGATGAAGATCGGTGCTGATAAGCCGGGAAAAGTAGGCGCGGATGCCCTGCTTTCCGTAGTGCCGGAACTTTCCGTGGATGGTGAGGCCCTCACCCGTGAGGATATCGAGGAACTTCTGAAGAAGACCGACGGTCTTGCCATGCTGAAGGGCCGCTGGGTGGAAGTGAATCACGAAAAACTCGGAGAACTTCTGAAGCAGATGGAGAACTGCGGCACGGTGACTCTTCTGGATGCCCTTCGTATGCAGGCAGGGATCAGTGAAACCGACTCTCCTCTGGGAGTGACCAACGGGGAATGGCTTGGAGAGCTGCTTTATAAACTGAGGAATCCGAAGACCGTGAAAAGCGAGAAGCTGCCGGCTGATTTTCTCGGTTCGCTGCGGCCGTATCAGAAAAACGGGTTTACCTGGCTTTCCTATATGGATGACCTGGGCCTGGGAGCCTGTCTTGCAGATGATATGGGACTTGGAAAAACGATTCAGGTGCTTGCCTATCTGGATCTTCTCAGAAGCCGGGAGCCGGATGCGCACTGTCTTCTGATCGTGCCGGCTTCCCTCCTCGGCAACTGGTATAAAGAAGCCGGAAAATTTGCGCCGGAAATGCCTGTCGAGATTTTCCATGATCGTACGGCCAAAGAGATTTCCGCAGACCTTGCGAAAAGGAAAGAAAAAGACCTTCCGTTCCTTGCGGTTACGACCTATGGAATGGCTTCCAGAATTGAAGAGTTTCAGAAAAGGAATTTTCGCTGCCTGATTCTGGATGAGGCGCAGGCAATTAAAAATCCGGGAACCAAGCAGACACGAACCATCAAAAAGATCCGGTCTTCCATGCGAATCGCCATGACCGGAACGCCGATTGAAAACGACCTGACAAATCTGTGGTCGCTGTTTGATTTTCTCAACACCGGCCTGATGGGGACCGCAACCGAGTTCCATGATTTCTGCGGACGGCTCGAGGCCGAACCGGAAAACTATGAGAAACTGCGGATGATGGTGACTCCGTTCATGCTCCGGCGGCTGAAAACGGATAAGAGTGTGATTAAAGATCTCCCGGAAAAGGTAGAAATGGTGGATTATGCACCTCTTTCCCGGAAGCAGACGGTCCTTTATCGGAAAGTAGTGGCAGATCTCGCGGAAAGTCTGGAATTTGCAGACGGCATGAAGCGCCGGGGAATTGTGCTTTCGAGCATTATGAAACTGAAGCAGATCTGTAATCATCCTTCCCAGTATCTGGGGCAGATTTCCTATGAGGAGGCTGACAGTGGAAAATTCGAACTGCTTCGCGAAATCTGTGAGGTGATCCGTGACAAAAGAGAGAGGGTACTTGTCTTTACGCAGTTTAAGGAAATTATCCCTTATCTGCAGGAATATCTTACAGAAATTTTCGGAAAGAAAGGATATGTGCTTCACGGCGGGACTCCGGTGAAGGAACGAGGAGAAATCGTGGAGAAATTCCAGGGCGATGCCTATGTTCCGTATCTGATTCTGTCAGTGAAGGCGGGCGGAACAGGCCTGAATCTTACCAGAGCAAGTCATGTGATACATTTTGACCGGTGGTGGAATCCTGCAGTGGAAAATCAGGCAACTGACCGGGCCTTCCGGATCGGGCAGAAAAACAACGTACTGGTTCATAAAATCGTCTGCAGAAATACAATTGAGGAACGGATCGATGATATCATCAATTCAAAGAAAGCGCTGGCGGAAAATGTGATCGGATCCGGCGGAGAAAACTGGATCACGGAACTTTCCAATGAGCAGCTGTTGAATCTTTTACGTCTTGCGTGAGGTGATTTATGAGCAGAAATTACTGGACTACGGAATATTTTTCCCAGCCAACTGAGACGGAACTGAAAAAGAACGTTCAGAATACGCAGAAAAAGGCGGTAAAAAAAGGAAAGGAACTTCATCCGATCATTGTCACCGGGCGTGCGATAACAAAGAGCTGGTGGGGAAATGCCTGGTGTAATAATCTTGAGCGTTATGCGGATTTTGAAAGCCGTATCGATCGGGGGAGACGTTATGTCCGCTCCGGCACCGTTGTGGATCTCCAGATTGAAAAAGGACGTGTCACCGCCCGGGTACAGGGCAGCAGGAGGCTTCCCTATAAAGTGGAAGTTCGGATCAGCCCGCTTTCTGAAGAAAAATGCCAGCGGATTATTGATCGCTGTACACAGAAAATTGCAAACATCGAGCAGTTTGTCAACGGAAGTTTTCCTGACGAGATGAAAGAACTGTTTGAAAGCAGAGACGGACTTTTTCCGGAACCGAAGGAGATCGGTTTTATCTGTTCCTGCCCGGACTGGGCGCTGATGTGTAAACATGTTGCCGCAGCCCTTTACGGTGTCGGCGTCCGGCTGGATGACGATCCGCTTCTGTTTTTTGAACTGCGCGGTATCGACATCAACCGTTTTATTGATGTCACGCTGGCAAGCAAAGTGGATACGATGCTCGAAAATGCGCTGCTGGCGGAAACCACGTCCTCACGGATCCTTTCCGGAAGCTCCGATCTTACAGGGCTTTTCGGGGTTCTGTAACGCTATATTTTTCGGTGAACGGGGACAGCTCAATCAGTTTTTCGGAGTGAATGAATGAGGAAGTTTTCTGTAACAGGAATGTCCTGCGCGGCCTGTCAGGCAGCGGTGGAAAAAGCGGTGTCGAAGGTGCCCGGTGTGGAGTCCGTGGCGGTGAGCCTTCTCACAAACAGTATGGGTGTGGAAGGAAACGCATCCGATGAGGATATCATACGGGCAGTCACAGGAGCCGGATATGGTGCCACAGTTTATGATGGGAAAAATGGCAGCGCCCCGGTGCCCGGTGCATCCGGAGTGAAATCTTCGGGCTGCGCAGATGAGCAACTTTCTGATCACGAGACGCCGGTCCTTCTCCGGAGGCTCCTGGCGAGCCTCGGTTTTCTTCTGGTGCTCATGTATTTTTCCATGGGTCACCATATGTGGGGCTGGCCTGTGCCCGGATGGTTTCAGGGAAACCCGGTGGCCCTCGGGCTTCTGCAGATGATCCTTTCCGCGATTGTGATGCTCATCAATAAAAAGTTCTTTGTCTCGGGATTTAAGAGCGCTGTGCACCGCTCCCCCAACATGGATACACTGGTGGCAATGGGATCCTCTGCGTCGTTTCTTTGGAGCGTCTATGCCCTTTTTATGATGACCGATGCCCAGGTGCGGTCGGGAAGTCAGGCGGCCATGGCGTGGATGGATGAATTCTACTTTGAATCCGCTGCCATGATTCTCGTGCTCATTACGGTCGGAAAGATGCTCGAAGCAAGGAGCAAGGGGAAAACAACCGATGCGCTCCGGTCTCTCATGAAGCTCGCACCCGAGAGAGCAACGGTGATCCGGGAGGAAAAAGCGGTCAGTGTCCCGGTTTCGGAAGTACAGAAGGGGGATATTTTTGTTGTCCGGCCCGGGGAGAGCATCCCGGTAGATGGCATCGTGCTCGAAGGGGATACAGCGATTGACGAGTCGGCACTGACAGGAGAGAGCATCCCCGTGGACAGGAAACCGGGAGACCGGGTTTCTCAGGCCACCATCAACCGCTCCGGTTTTATCCGCTGCGAGGCCACCCGTGTGGGGGAAGATACCACCCTGTCACAGATCATCCAAATGGTGAGTGACGCTGCCGCCACGAAGGCGCCGGCGCAGCGTATCGCGGACAGCGTATCGGCGGTATTTGTTCCGGCGGTGCTTCTGATCGCACTTCTGACGCTTACCAGTTGGATCCTTCTCGGAAAGCCTTTTGACTTTGCCCTCGCAAGAGCAATCTCAGTACTTGTGATCAGCTGTCCCTGCGCTCTCGGGCTTGCGACGCCGGTGGCCATCATGGTCGGAAGCGGTGTCGGTGCGAAAAACGGTGTGCTTTTTAAGACAGGAAGCGCGCTGGAAGAGACCGGAAAGGCGCAGATTGTGGTGCTTGATAAAACAGGAACGGTGACCGAAGGAATGCCGGTGGTCACGGAGATCCTTCCGGATGAGGAAAGTTCCGAAGAAGAGCTTCTCCGCCTTGCAGTTTCGCTGGAGAGTAAAAGTGAGCATCCGCTTTCTGAGGCGATTGTGCGGGAGGCCGAAAAGAGAGAAATCCTGCCGAAGGAGGTAACGGATTTCCGGGCACTGCCAGGGAACGGCCTTACCGGAAAGCTGGAGGGGGAAACCCTTCGGGGAGGTTCCCTTTCTTACATCGGAGAGGAAGCTGCCGGGGGAAAATGGAAAAAGAAGGCTGTGGAATTCTCGGAAAGGGGTCTGACGCCGCTTCTCTTTGCAAAAGGAGACCGTGTGCAGGGAATCATCGCGGTTTCCGATCAGATCAAAGAAGAGGCCCCGGTTGCCGTAGCGGAACTTGAGAACATGGGCATCCGCGTGGTTATGTTAACCGGAGACAATGAACGGACCGCCAGAGCCGCTGCCGAAAAAGCCGGGATCCGCTATGTGATCGCGGGCGTACTTCCTCAGGGAAAAGAAGCGGTGATTCGGAAACTTAAGGAACTCGGAAAAGTAGCCATGGTCGGCGACGGGATCAATGATGCGCCGGCTCTTACCGCAGCGGATACAGGAATCGCCATCGGTAGAGGCGCGGATGTGGCAGTAGACGCTGCTTCCGTGGTCCTCATGAAGAGCCGGCTCACCGATGTACCGGCGGCGATGCGGCTTTCCCGGCAGACGTTCCGCAATATCAAGGAAAATCTTTTCTGGGCATTTTTCTATAACATCCTGTGCATACCGCTGGCAGCAGGCTGCTATACGGGGATCTTCGGATGGACCTTAAACCCGATGATCGGCGCAGCGGCCATGAGCCTCTCCAGTTTCTTTGTGGTATCCAATGCCCTGCGGCTCAATCTGTTTGACATGATGTCGGGAAAGAAAGACAGGAAACTGTCCCGGGAAGTGCCGGAGGCAAAGCTTTCCGAAGTGATTGAAGCAATCCGCCGGGAATCGGAAAAAAGAAAAGCGACGAAAGTGCTGAAGATCGATGGAATGATGTGTCCGCATTGTGAGGCCCGGGTGAAAAAGGCGCTGGAAGAGGTCCCGGGAGTGGAAAATGCCGTTCCTGACTTTCACAAAGGAGAAGCGGTTCTTACGCTTTCCGGAGAAGTAAAGGAAGAGAACCTCGTAAAAGCCGTCATCGATGCGGGGTACGAAGTCATCCCGGAAGCGTAAGATCAGTAAAAAGAAGAACGCAAAAAATGAGAAACATAACAAAACAGGATGCCGAAACCGGCATCCTGTTTTGTTATGGAGACGGAGGGACTCGAACCCTTGACCTATGCGTTGCGAACGCATCGCTCTCCCAGCTGAGCTACGCCCCCTTTTTGTGACAAGGGTAGTTATACCACACTCCGGCAGAGAAATAAAGTGGTAATCAGTCAATTACTTCAAGTTTTTCCGCACATTTCGGGCAGTAGTTGTAGTTTTCCGTGGTTGTAAATCCGCAGTAGGGACATTTTCTTACATGTGAAGCACTGCCCCATTCCCGGCCGGAAGCCCCCTGTTCCCCATAGAATCCGGAATTCCCGGCTTCCCCGAGAATATCTCCCGCATCAATTCTGTCTTTCTCTCCGCGCCGGATCATTTTCCCGGCATCCTCTGTCAACTGAAAAATTTTTCCGGAAGGATATTCGGCAAAGTACTGACGGCTCCAGCTCAGGGTGGGGATAAAGAAGAGGTAAAGGGTTTCGGCAGTCATAAAAATCCGGTACCCGTCGACTTCCCCCAGCTCGCGGATCCGCGGTTTTGTAAAGATGATGAGAAACATGGGATGCTCCTTTCGGGTTTCAGGTCTTCTCAGCTTTTTTCCGGATGATTGCGGATTTTCCTTTATGGTATTCCCAGAGACCGTAGTTCTGAAGGACGGTTCCGATCCCGAGCCGCGGAAGCGGCGCCATCTGGACGTCCTCGGGGATAGGATCTGCCACAAGGGCGGTGCAGTATTTTTTCAGAAAAGTATCTGCATATTTTCCGTGGATCTCGATCTCGTCGGGGTCTTCCAGAAGCTCCCGGAGCAGATCGGCTCTTTTTGACACCATAGGATCAGCCTTTCTTTTTACTGACCGCTTTCATGAGAAGCGGCGCGATGACCATGATATAAATGAACTGAGTAAACCACAGCAGGAACTTGCCCGCTGCGCGTCCGATGGTTCCCTGAACCGCGCCGAGAAGGGAGGTGCTGATAAAATAGAGCGGAACCAGGCAAACGGCATCGAGGCAGACCGCAAGCACTTTGTTTTTCACTTTTTCAAAATGAATAAAATGGTTGTCTGCGTACCACCCGATACAGAACCCGATACAGGCGCCGATGCCTTCGTAGGAATCCGGTTTCATTTTCTGCGGGTCTACAACCAGTGCCCCATTGACATAATCCAGCGGATAGGATTTCAGGTTGAGATAAAGAAAATCAAAGATGGCAAGGCCTGCAATGATGGCAATGGCAATCCACTCCCGCTTTTTGAGATCGGCTTCCATCCAGGACAGAAACCTGAGATTGATAAATAAAACCGCTGTAGTGGCAAAGAAACCGACCACCACGTCCTGCGGCGTATGCACCCCGAGGAAGTTCCGGGAAAAAAGCGTCAGGGCAATCAGAAAGAGCATGAGACAGGATATCCATGGACGCTTTTTCCGCTGCCAGAGGGCGGTGGTTCCGTAAAACTCGACAGAGGCCGTGGAATGGCCGCTGGGGAAAGAATAGCCGGTGGCAAGAGTCATGGCATCGCCGGCCGGGATCACCCGGGCGTCCTTGATCCAGGGGCGGTACACACAGGCTGTCATTTTCAGAAACCCGTTCAGAAGACTTCCGAGAGCAACGTTCAGAAGAAAAAGTCTGCCCCATTTTTTATCGAGAGACCAGTACACAACGGCCATAAAAGCCCACGGCCAGAAACCGACAATAAAATCACTGATCCAGACTGCTATGTCGTTCCACTGTCCGCCGAGTACATTCTCCCGGAGATTCTGAAGAATTAAAAGATAATTGATCCCCATATTGCTGCTCCCCATCGTATATTTCTGATATTAAAAGCATATCACAGAATCTCAGAAAAAGAAAGCTTCAGGTTTCGATGGCACTGAAGCGTGTAAAGAGCTCTTCGGTTTTTTTCATGTAGGCGAGCGTCTTTTCCCCGTTTTCCACCGCCACGGCATTGCAGAAATAATCCATCAGACAGACCGGTGCCGTCTGGGTGTTTTTGATCCCGCCTGCATTCACGGTGCAGGGAAGGAGAAGGTCGGCAAAGGAAGCGACCTCATCCGAGGGCTCGTCCGTGATCATGATCACCTTCGCTTTCTGTTCCCGGAGTACGGGCAGAATATCGAGCGTGGCTTTGGTATACCGGTGAAAAAGGAAGACGATCACGGCATCCTCTTCTGTGAGGCCGAGAAGGGGCTCAATCACGCCGCCGTGCGGGGCATCGAGAAGAAAGACGCCGTCCCGTACGGTAAGAAGCCTTGTGTAGGCATAGTGAGCCAGGGAAAAGGATTCTTTCATGCCGAAGGTATAGACACGCCCTGCGCCGGAAATCATACGGACGCTTTCCCGGAGAAGCCCAGGCGACAGAGCCTTCATGGTTTCACTGATACATTCGAGGCTCCGCCGTACGGTAAGGGACAAGAGTTCGTCTTCCGAAGAGTGTTCCATGGTTTCCCGGTATTTGATGGGAAGGTCTTTCTGCCGTCGGATCTCCTCCCGGAGAGTATTCTGGTAATCCCGGAAACCGGAAAAACCGAGAGAACGGCAGAACCGGATGACGGAAGTGGTGCTGACACTGGCGGACTGCGCCACTTTTTCCAGCGGGAAAAAGGCAAAGTCATGATGGTGCCCTAAAAACCAGGAGGCCACCTTCCGTTCTGTTTTCGTCATGCCGTCAAGGCGCCCCCGGATCTTGTCAATCGTGTTCATACGGATTTTCCTCCTTTTGTCTGTATTTTACGCTGCTCTCTCCGGGAAGTCAACAAAAATGTAGCAAACAGTACATTTCTGTATGTCGTAAATACATAGAAAAATCAAATAAAACCTTGACTTTTCTTTTCGGTCAGCGCATACTTACCATACATATAAAATGTAAATAATACATTCGGAGGAATCAATATGGGTAAAACAACAGATTTTCTGTATCTCTGTGAAGAGGATATGATCAAAGCCGGCGTTCTCGACAGCGCCAAATGCATTGATGTGGAGGAAGAGATTTTTAAGCTCTTAAGCGTGGGCGACTACCGGATGGGCGGCGACAAGGCCAATGCGCATGGAATCATGGTACGGTTCCCGAAGGAAAGCCCCTTCCCGAACATGCCGTTAGACGGACCGGACCGCCGGTTCCTCGCCATGCCCGGTTATGTGGGCGGACGTTTCAACTGCGCCGGCATGAAGTGGTACGGTTCCAACATCATTAACCCCACCAGAGGGCTTCCCCGTTCCATCCTCATGATGATCCTCAATGATCCCGACACCGCAGAGCCCATCGCCATGATGAGCGCAAACCTCTTAAGCTCTGTCCGTACCGGCTGCGTTCCCGGAGTCGGCGTGCGGTATCTGGCCAGAAAAGATTCCGAGGTCTGCGTGAATATCGGTGCCGGCCCTGTTTCCAAAGCCTGCTTTGATGCCATCCAGTGCGAGGCAAAGAACTTAAAAGAGGTTATCGTTGTCGATATCGTGAAGGAAAAGGCAGAGGCCTGGGCAAAGGAGATCGAAGAGAAGTACGGTCTTAAAGCCTACGGTACCGACGACCTGGAAGAAGCCGTGAAGAAAGGTGACATCATCAGTGTGGCCGCTTCTTCCGTAAAGCCCGTGAACATCCAGAACGACTGGCTCAAGAAGGGATCCACCATCATCTTCACCGGCCGCTGCAACATTGATGAGCCGTATTATCTTTCCTCAAAGATCTACTGGGATAACGCAAGAATGCATGAGGTTTACTATGACGAGCACATGCTTCTTCCCGAAAACGAGCGATTCATAAACGGTATCGGCGTGCAGATCTACCGCATGATGTACGAAGGAAAGATGGCTCCTCTTTCAGAGGCCGTCAGCCTGGGCGATGTGATCGTCGGCAAGAACAAAGGCCGTGAGAACGACGACGAGCGGATCCTCTTTGTGACAAGCGGAATGCCCGTATGGGATATCGGCTGGGGATACGAGATCTATCAGAATGCAAAGAAGATGGGCCTCGGACAGAGCCTTCGTCTCTGGGACAGTCCGTATCAGGCACAGTAAAAATGAACGACAGAAAAGCCTTTGAAAAACTGACCGGATTTATCCGGGAGTATTCCTGGGAATCAATGACTCCGGAAGTCCGGGAACAGGCACGGAAATGCTTTGCGGACCTTGCCGGCGTAATCCTGGCGGGAGCAAAGAATAATACGTCGAAAAAGGCTGCCGCTTATGTGGCGGAAAACTATCCGAAGGGAGACATCACGGTCCTTTCCACCGGAGAAAAGAGCAATCTGATCGGCGCTGCCCTTGCGAACGGCATGGCTGCCAATGCCCTCGATCTGGACGACGGATACAGCCTCCTCCGGGGGCATCCCGGCGCGGGTTTTTTCGGCGCTCTGCTCTGCGCGGCGGAAAAAGCGGACTGCACCTACGGCGAATTTCTGGCTGCCCTCGTCGTGGCATTTGAGGTATCCATCCGCGAAGGGTACACGATCCGTGACTATTATGGCTGGGATCACAGTTCCGGAAGCTATGCCACCTTTGCCGTGGCGGCTGCCTGCGGGAAGCTTCTCGGGCTTACCAAAGAGGAACTGGAAAACGCCCTCTGTATTGCTGACTTTATCCTGCCGGTGGTACCGGCGAAACGGTCCACCTGGTACCCGTCGGCGAATAAGGACGGCATCTACTGGGGACAGCATGCGGGTATGCAGGCCATCCTGATGGCCAGGGCCGGGATCACGGGAGACAATCCCGTCATCCTTGACGAAAAATACATTCCGTATATAGAAACCCTCGGCGAGAAATTCTATATGTTTGATCTGTATGTCAAGTTCGTTTCCTGCTGCCGCTGGGCACACAGCCCCATCCGTGCCGTGGCTTCCGTCATGAAAGAAAACAGTCTAAGCGCGGAAGAAATCGCAAAGATCGACATTTACTCCTTCGGCAATGCCGGCACACTGTACCGCCTGGCTCCGCATAATGAGAACGAGGCGCAGTATAACATTATCTATCCCATTGCCGCGCAGGTGGTATTCGGCGACTGCAGCCCCTTAGAGTCCAGTACCGACCGGATGCTTGACCCCCGCATCGCTCCGATGATCGAAAAGATCGAGTTTCATCACGAACCGGAGTATGACAGGGTCTTCCCCGGAAAGAGGCTTTCCCGGGCAGAGATCACGACCACAGACGGGCGGCGTTTCTCCTCGGAGGGCACCGAGCCGCAGGGAGACTGCAACCGGGACGTGTCCATCGGGGATATCTATGACAAGATCCGGAAGATCGACGGGATCTATAATGACCGGGAACTGATCGAACGGTTCATTGATGCGATCCGAAACACCGCGCCGGACGAGCCGTTTTCGAAGATCTATAACATCATGAAAGAAATGGCCGTGACGAATCTCCATCCGGAACTTATCTTTCTCTGACATAGAAGAGATGCTTTGGCGGGCATCTCTTTTTTCATCGTTTTTTTAGAATTCTGTCAAAACTTCTTCCCATTCGTTCGATACAATTCTCCTAACAGCTGTTCGTGCCTGTCCGGGTACGGACAGCTTTCAAACGTTTCAAAGAGGGTTTCATGAAAAAAGTCGCAGGGTTTATTGTAGGAAAACGAAAACTGGTCTTCCTGTTTATTGTTATCGCGTTTGTTTTTTCACTGTTTTCCCAGAACTGGGTGGAAGTGGAAAGCGTACTGGAGGCCTATCTGCCGCCGGATTCCGAGACCCGGATGGGTCTTGACCTGATGGAAAGGGAATTTGTGACCTTTGGAACTGCCGAGGTCATGGTGGAAAATGTGACTTATGAGGAGGCTGAGGAACTGGAGGAAAAAGTGTCCGGCGTCAACGGCGTTTATTCCGTGGCCTTTGACGACACCTCGGATCACTATCATAACGCTTCCGCGCTTTTTTCTGTTACTTTTTCCGCCGAGGCGGATGACCCGGCTGCGCTTTCTGCGCTGGAGGATACAAAGCGCATTCTGGAGCCTTATGATATCTATGTTTCCACCACCATGGGAAATCAGGAGAAAGAGATCATCGAACAGGAGGTCAGCGTTATTATCCTTCTGGTCGCGGTGATCGTCGGTATCGTGCTTGTCCTGACTTCTCAAACGTATGCCGAAGTTTTAGTGCTCGCGCTGACCTTTGTGACGGCCATGATCCTGAACCGCGGAACGGATTTTTTCCTCGGTAAGATTTCGTTTGTTTCCAATTCGGTGACCAGTATCCTGCAGCTGGCGCTTTCTCTGGACTATGCCGTGATCCTCTGCAACCGGTTTAAGGAAGAACACCGGACGCTGCCTGTGGAAGAGGCCGCGGTCTGCGCCCTTTCGAAAGCGATTCCGGAGATCGGTGCCAGCTGTCTGACCACGATCGGCGGACTGATCGCCATGCTTTTCATGAAATTCAGGATCGGCGTCGATATGGGAATCTGTCTCATTAAGTCTATTTTCTTTGCGCTTTTTTCGGTTTTTCTTTTTATGCCGGGACTTCTGGTACTGTTCGGGGACTGGATCGACCGTACGGCGCATAAAAGTTTCCTGCCGAAGGTTTCTTTCCTCGGAAAGCTTGGCTACCGCACCCGCCATGTGGTTCCGGTCGTTTTTCTTGCGGTTGGCGCCGTGGGGTTTCTTTTTTCCCGGAAGTGCCCGTATGCATACGGTTACGGCTCGATCGTGACACCGAAAACTAATATCCAGCAGGAGTCGGAGAGAAAAATCGCAGAAAACTTTACCTCCAGTCAGCTGGTCGCGGTAGTGCTACCCGAAGTGGACCATGAAAAGGAAAAGAGTTTTCTCCGGGAACTGGAGACGTATCCGGAAGTACATCATACCCAGGGCCTGGCCAATACGGAAGCCATGGGCGGCTATATGCTGACCGACCGGATCACGCCGCGGCAGTTTGCGGAGCTTATGGATATCGATTACGAGCTTTCCCGCCTGGTCTTCGGACTTTATACGGCAGAGGAGGCGGAAAACGGCAATCTTTCGGCTTCGTATATGATCGGCGGCATCCCGCTCATGGATCTCATAGAGTTCCTTTCGGACCTGGCGGATACCGGCGTTGTGGAGCTGGAAGAGGATCTTCTGGAAACACTGCAGGATGCGGCGGAGGGGATCCGGAACGGCAGAAAACAGCTCGAGGGAGAAAACTGTTCCCGTGTTTTAGTTTATCTCAACCTGAAATCCGGCTACGACAGTACGTACGAATTCCTTGATACCATCCGGGAAATCGGCGGGAAGTATTATGACAGAAACGGGATCTTCCGGGTGGGCAATCTGACGACCGAGTATGACTTTAAGAAATCCTTTGCGGTGGATAACATCACCGTCAGCGTGATCTCCATCATGACGGTGCTTTTCGTGCTTCTCTTTACGTTTAAGTCTGTAGGAATGCCGATCCTTCTGATCAGCATTATCCAGGGAAGTATCTGGATCAATTTTGCCGTGCCCTTCCTCTGTGATACGCCGATCTTTTTCATGTGCTACCTGATCGTCAGTGCGATCCAGATGGGTGCCAACATTGACTATGCCATCGTGATCGCCAGCCGTTTCCAGGAGACCCGGCAGGAAATGCCGATCCGGGAAGCGCTTATTGATACGGTGAATTTTGCTTTTCCCACCGTCATTACCTCCGGAACCATTCTGGCTCTTTCCGGCTATTTTATAGGGAGCATGACCTCGGAAGCCACCATTGCAGGAATCGGGCAGTGTATCTTCCGCGGTACGCTGATCTCCATTCTTCTCGTTTTACTGGTTCTGCCGGCAATCCTTGCGGTCTCCTCAGGGCTCATTGACCGCTCCTCTTTTGATATGAAAAAACTGAAACTGTCGGCAGCGCTTCTTTTCTGCCTCGGTCTTCTGGCAGTGGCTCCTGTCTCCGGGAAAGTGTGCTATGCGGAGGAAACTGCCGTGGAAGCGGTACCGGAACCGGAGGCTTTCCCGGAGCGTACGATCCATGTAGGAACCGCGGAGGATCTCCTCGCGTTTTCCAAAGATGCGAGCCTTGACTCTTTCACAGAAGGTCTGACGGTATGCCTCGATCACGATATTTCTCTGGAAGGGGTGTCTTTTTCAGGGATTCCTTCCTTTGGCGGCATTTTCCTCGGAAACGGGTACCGGATTACCGGATTTACGGTCGAGGATGACGCTTCCGGCCAGGGATTTTTCGGGATCCTCCGGGAAGGCAGTGAGGTACGGGATCTTACGGTGGAAGGAAATCTCACGGTATCGGGAAAGACACGAAACACCGGAGGGATTGCCGGGGTAAACCGGGGCACGATTTCCGGATGCTCTTTCCTTGGGAGCGTTTCCGGTCATGAGAATACGGGGGGGATCGTCGGACGGAATGAGGAAACGGGGATCGTCACCGGGTGCCGCGCGGACGGGAGCGTCAGCGGGCTTTTGCGGACCGGCGGAATCTGCGGCCAAAACAGCGGACGGATCACAGACTGTACCAACCTCGTCTATGTGAACATCGAAAAGACGGATCCGACGCTTAAGCTGGAGGATCTTTCTGTGAATACATGGGAGGATCTCCTTTCCCTGTCGTCATTTGATACGGTCAATGTGGCTCAGGATACGGGCGGGATCTGCGGATACTCCGACGGCAGCATTGTGTCTTGCATGAATACGGCAACTGTCGGCTATCAGCATATCGGTTATAATGCGGGCGGGATCTGCGGCAGAAACCGGGGATTTTTGTCCGGCTGTCAGAACAGCGGTTCGGTTTACGGCAGAAAGGACATCGGCGGGATCGTCGGACAGGCGGAGCCGGAGATATCGGAGCTGGAAAACTCGGACCTTACCGAGAAACCGAAGGAGGAATACCAAAAGCTTCAGTCCGATGTTTACGGACTGTATGATGAGATTGATGCGATCTCCGGAAACCTGAACGCCCTTTTATCGAAAATGAATGAAAGGCTCTCGGAAACGGAGAGCCTTCTTCGGGAACTTGAAGATATCACGCTTGCGGGCGTATCGGGAAAAATCGGGGAGGCAAATGAAATCAGTGATGACGTCGAGTATCTCACGCATCGGCTCCATGAGGCGCAGAGGGATTTTGAGAGTCTTTCCCGGAATCTGAATTCCTGTGTTTCCTGCTGGAAAAAGGGAGCGGAAGCGATGAAAATGGCAGAGGTCCGGCCCGGAAGCGATTATGAGAGCTTTTCCAAAGAGGCGGAAGAGGCGCTCGTGCGCTTAAAGCTTGCCGCAGAGGAACTGGAAAACGGGCTGACTTTCCTGGAAAGCGCTTTTCTGGATCTCGGGAGTCTGATCGAGACCTTTTCCGGGATGTCGGAATACATGGACAGAAAGGGCGCTGTTCACTTTGCGGATGATTCTCCGGAAGCAGAGGAAGCGTCAGCGTCTCTCTCAGCGTCGCTGCAAGAACTTTTTTCCCTGTCGGAGGAGCTGAACCGGGAACTTCATACATCGGAGGCTTCTGTAACCGGGAGCGCCCGCCGGATCACAGGACAGTCGGAAAAAGTCGCGGATTCGCTCAATGAATCGGCAGAAGAGGCAGTTGCCCGAATGGAAAAACCGCTGTTTGAGGATACCTCGGAAGCGTGGTCCGAAGAGACGGAAAAGGGGACAATACAGGGATGCATCAATGACGGCCCGGTCAGCGGAGACCTTAATATCGGCGGGATCAGCGGACTTATGGACCTGGAGAATGAGCTGGATCCGGAGGCGGATTTCGGATTTTCGGCGGAGGACCTGCGCATCCGTTATCAGATGAAGGTCGTGATCTCCGACAGTAAAAACTATGGCGCAGTCACAGGAAAAAAGGACTGCATTGGTTCCATCTGCGGCCGTCAGAACATGGGCCTCATTACGGATTCCCTGGCCTTAGGGTCGGCGGAGAGTACGGACGGCTCCTATGTGGGAGGAATCGCCGGGCTCTGCTTTGGCACGGTCCGCCGCTCGGATGCCCGGTGCCGTCTGGACGGCAATCAGTATATCGGCGGGATCATCGGTTCCGGAAAACGGAAAGAAGAGGGACCGGCCGGAAGTACCGTGGAGTACTGCCGCTCACTTGTGGAGATTGGAGAAGAAAGTTCTTACCGGGGCGCCGTTTCCGGCACGGAAGACGGAATCTTTATCGGGAATATTTTTGTATCCGACATCCTTTCCGGTCTCGGACGAATTTCTCTTTCCGGGAAAGCCGAGCCGGTATCCTACGGGGAGCTTCTTGGTTCAGAAAACCTTCCCGGGGAATTCCGTACGTTCTTTCTCCGTTTTTATGCGGACGGGAAGCTTCTCCGGGAACGGGAATTCACGTTTGGCCAGTCCTTTGGGGAAGAGGTACGGCCGGCGATTCCCCCGAAGGAGGGGATGAACGGTTTCTGGGACAAGACCGATCTCAGGGATCTCCGGTTTGATACGGAGGTCCATGCGGTTTATGAAACATACACACAGACGATCGGCAGTGAAGCGCGCCGGAATGACGGCAGGAGAGTGCTTTATGCCGAAGGTTCCTTTACCGGTTCTGAGGTCCTTTCCGCTGAGGCTGCGATGGTTTCCGAGGAAGAGGAACTCTGGAATGTGACGGTTCCCCATGACGGCAGCAGCGTGCATTACCTTCGGTATCTTCCAGCCTCCGGGGAGGATGTGTGTACCCTGTATCTGGTCGCAGACGGCACGGAAAAAGAACTGACGCCGGAACGGATGGGGAGTTATCTCCGTTTCCCGGTGGAAGGAGATGAAGCAGTCATCCGTGTCAGAAGTCATCAGAAGGAACGGGAGAGAGCCATCTCCATTACGGCATTTCTGATCACCGGCGCTCTGCTGTTCCTGGTCCTCGTATTCTTTGTGGTCCGTTCTGTCAGGAAGAAAAAGCGAGGAGCCGCTGCGAAGGAAAAGAAGGTGGGAAAAAAGAGAAAGATCTTTATGATTTTTCACTGGATATTCCTGATCGGATTAGCGGCGGCGGGTATTTTGTTTGCCTTCCTGTATGCGTTTCACCGTCCGGTTCTCCGGGCCGGTGTGGATGCGCTCTCCGTCATCATGGAATATGAAAGAAACGAAGCGTTTGATACCGATATCCGGGCCTCCGTTTCGGTCGGAGAGGAAAAGTATTCGTTTGACCTCAACGCGACGGAAATGAGGACGGAAGGAAAGGATGTTTACTGCATTACCCTGAAGGGCGTTACGTTCTATGTTTCGGAGGGAGTCCTGTACCTTCCCGGCGGGAACGGTTTCCGGGCGTGGAATCTGGACGAAAGCGGATGGGGAATCATTGAACAGATCAGAGAGATCTACCGGACCGGTGAGATCGGCGTTGAAACCAATGACGGGTACACGGTCTACAGTATCCAGACAAACCGCCAGAATATGCTTGCCGATATGATTCTCTCCGAGCTGCTCGGGATCCGTTCGGATACGGAGGAACTTTCGATCCGGCTCTCGGTTTCCGGGAAAAAACTGGTGAATGTCGGGATCTCCTGCCGCGGAAAAGAAGAAGGGACCGGGATTCCCGTCATTGCCGATGTGGACGCAGATGTCCGGGAAACTGCAAAAGATAAAGTAATTCTTCCGGGTGCTGTAAGCGAAGCTCTTCGTACCGGGCAGTGGAAGGAAATGGAGATTTCCCCGGAGGACGCCCTGCACCTTGTCCGTGCCATGGTAAAGCTTCTCCATGCGGAGTCCCTCTGCGCGGACGTGAACCTTTCGGCAGCCTGCGGACCGCTTTCTCTGTCAAGAGACGAAAAGATCGTACTGTACGGGGAGAATGCGGACGGAAAACCGGCAGGTTCTCTCGCAGCTCTGTCGGAAGACATCCTGATCCGGGTCTACGAGATCTGTCAGGACGGAAGAATGAGGAAAAAAGAGGACGGGAAGTATGAGATCACGCTGACCGGAGAACAGATGCAGGAACTGATGAAGACCGTGCTTCCGAAGGCTTCCGGCATGGAGATGCAGATGTGTGCAGGCCGGGTGGTTCTCTGGGTCACGGAAGAAAATATCGGAGAGATCGATATTCTCGAGTCCGGAACCGTGCGGATCGTACAGGGAGAGGCACCGGCCTCCCTCAGCCTTCGGATCGGAGGTTTTGAATAATACGGGTTGAGAAAGGGGACAGCTGAAGCTGTCCCCTTGCCCTTTTGCTGTCAGATTCCCAGCGCGTTTTTTACCTGCAGGTAATCGTTTGTTAGGATGCAGTCGATTCCCATGCCGATGTACTTTTTCGCTTCATCCGGGTCATCCGCCCAGAAGACATTGCAGAGGATGCCGTGTGCGTGGGCATAATCGACGGAGGACTGGTCAAAATAGGGCTTAAAAAGCTGCACCTTTTCGCAGCCGAGCGCTATTGCGCGGTTTGGCATGCGGAGCATATCGTCCTTTACGCCGTCAAATCCCACACAGCGGGCAATCTCCGGCGCCACTTCATGGAATTCCCGGAGGGCTTTGTCGCTCGTAGTCATCATATAGCAGTGCTTTTCACAGTTATACTGCCTGAGAAGTCCTGCGATCTTTTCGTACATGGGATCGGGACGGTTGTTATCCCAGATCTTTACATGGATGTTCATGATCGTGGTGCAGGCGAATTTTCGGAGGATCTCCTCAAACTTAATAATCTTAAGCCCGCGGTAATGTTCGCTCTTCTTACTGCCGAAATCGAACTGTAAAAGCTCCTCGTAGGTATAGTCATAGACAAATCCGCTGCCGTCCGATACGCGGTCCAGGACCGGATCATGAATGGAAACCAGTTCGCCGTCTTTGGTATCCCAGAGATCGAATTCGATCTCCTGGGCACCGAGAGCCACTGCGGCACCGTAGGCCGGAAGGCTGTTTTCCGGGGCGATGGTGGAGAAGCCGCGATGGGCGCAGATCCTCGGGTAGGGAAGGGTTTTCTCGTCAGGGAGCATCATGCTGCCGGCCGGGCGGTAGAGCCAGGGACGGCGTCCTTCTTCCATGTATTCCCAATGGGCTTTTTCTTTCCCCTTAAAACCGGCTGCTTTATAAAACTTCTTTCCGGGGTCGATCTCGCAGATCCCGAGTCCCACATCGTTTTTCATATCGAGAAGCATTTCCCCGGCGGGGGATACGATCATGCTGCAACCGCAGACTGTGGAATCCGCTCCCATGGAAACGGAGCTTCGGAGGAGATACGCATTCGTATTCAGGGAAAGGAAACGTCCGATGACCGAAAGCATCTCGTGCGGATCGGTCCGCTGGTGGGAGCAGCCGATGATGAAATCGATCTTTTCCCGCGCGATCTGCGGGAAATTCTCATACATATAGAAATCATAGCAGGTCATGAACGCGAAACGGAGTCCCTCCAGTTCGAGGATATACGGCGGATCATACGTATAGCTGTAGGAGCAGTCCATACCGTTCCCGCCTTCTTCGGGACGTTTTACCTCGGAGGGCGCAGGATGCGCTTTGTAATATTTCCCGACGATTTGACCTTCCCGGTCAAAAGCAAATGTCGTATTCCGGAATCCGGCACTTGTTTCCTCGGCAAAATTGGCAAAGACGATGGCATGCGTGCGAACGGAAAGATTCCGTGCCGCTTCCCGGATCCGGGCATTGAGTGCGCGGATGGAATCGGTAAATGCCGCAGCATCCGGCGTATTTACCGGGATGTCGCAGTATTCCGGCAGAACGATGATGTCTAAGGATTCATCGCACTTATCCATCAGTGAAAGCATCGCTTCAAAACATTTCTCCTGATCATTATAATCCATGGAATATTCCGGCTGGATGACACAGACTTTCATGGGCTCTCCCTTCAGAATAAAAACTTTTCCCTACTATAGCACAACAGAAACTGTTTTTCAAAGAAATGACGAAAGAAAAGACTTAGTCCGTGAAAAATGTGGTATGATAGGAAAAAGAGAACACAGCGGATCTGTTCCGGAAAAGAAGGGGAGGAGACAGCGGATGGAAAGCTTGAGAGTCGGAATTCTCGGGACCGGCAGCATGGCCGGCGTTATGGCCCGGGCAATTGCAAAAATGAAAAATACGGAAGCCGTGGCAGTCGGGTCAAGATCTTTGGAAAAGGCGGAATCCTTTGCAAAAGAATACGGGATCCCGGCGGCCTACGGCAGCTATGAGGAACTGTATGAAGATGATGCGGTTGACATAATATATGTCGTTACTCCGCATTCGCATCATGCCAGGTATGCCGGGGAGTGTATTGAACACGGGAAACCCTGCATCGTGGAAAAGAGTTTTACCGCCAATGCCCGGGAGGCAGAAGAGCTGATCCGGAAAGCGGAAAATGCCGGAGTTTTTATTACGGAAGCCATCTGGACAAGATATATGCCCATGGTACAGATGATCCGGGAGGCCGCTTTTTCCGAAAAAATCGGGAGGATCTGTTCCGTCACGGCCAATCTCGGGTATGCCGTGAGCCAGAGAGAGCGTGTGATCGAGCCTTCGCTCTGCGGAGGAGCGCTTCTCGATGTCGGTATCTACGCGCTGACCTTCATCTCCATGATCCTTGGTGACGAATTCAGCGAACTCAAGGCTTCAGCGGTTCTTTCTGACAAGGGAACAGATCTGGATAATCATGTCACCATGACGGTCCGCCATGAAGGGACGCCTGTTCTCTGTTCGTTCTATTCCTCAATCGACTGCCCGACAGACAGAAACGGTGTGATCTACGGAACAGACGGCTACATCGTTGTGGGCAATGTGAATAACTTTGAATTCCTGGAGATCTACGACAGCGCACACCGCCTTACGGAGCGCATCGAGGCGCCCTCACAGCCGGGAACCGGTTATGAGTACCAGTTTGAAGCCTGCCGGAAAGCGCTTACGGAGGGCGCCCTGGAGTGCCCGGAGATGCCGCACCGGGAGACGGTAAGGATCATGGAGATCATGGATGCCATGCGCCGGGAGATGGGAGTCGTCTATCCGAACGACCGGAAAATATATATATATTTCGATTATAACAGAAATATAATATAAATTACAAAATATATTGTTTTATAGAAGAAATAATAAGGAGAAAAGTATGGACTTTTTTAAGGATGCGGGGAAACTCGGTTTCGGACTGATGCGGCTGCCGAAACGCCCGGATGAAAGTTTTGATACGGAACTGATTGAGAAACTGGTGGATACTTTCCTCGAAGCCGGTTTCAATTACTTTGATACTGCCTGGGGATATCCGGGAAGCGAAGAGGTGACAAGGAAGGTCCTTGTGGATCGGTATCCGAGGGACTCCTATCTTCTCGCCTCAAAGAATCCCTGCTGGCTCGAGTGCGAAACGAAGGCGGATGCGGAAGCGCAGCTGGCCACCTCCCTCAAACGGCTGGGCACGGACTATCTGGATAATTATCTTCTTCACAATCTGGGAGAGCACCGGACAGCTTATTTTGACAGATTCGATATGTGGAACTTTGTTCAGGAGAAGAAAAAAGAAGGCGTGATCGGGCACTGGGGTTTTTCCTTCCATGATAAGCCGGAAGTGCTGGAAGAGATCTTAAAGAATCATCCGAAGCCGGAGTTTATCCAGCTGCAGATCAACTACGCCGACTGGAACAATCCCGATATACGGTCCCGCGAATGCTATGAAATCTGTGTGAGAGAGGGGATTCCGGTAATCGTGATGGAACCCGTACGGGGCGGCATGCTTGCCAACCCGCCTGCGGCAGTCAGAGAAATCTTTCAGGCTGCCGATCCGGAGGCGTCCTGCTCCTCCTGGGGCATGAGATTTGCCGCATCCCTTCCCGGCGTGGTGACTGTACTCTCGGGGATGAACTCAATGGAGCAGATGACCGACAATATCCGCACCTTCCGCAGCTTTACGGGACTTTCCCCGGAAGAGAAGGAAACCATTCAGAAGGCTCAGAACGAGTTTGCCAAAGCGGATCTGATCCCCTGCACGGCGTGCAATTACTGCGCGAAGGTCTGCCCGGCCAATGTCGGGATCTCCGGAACCTTCAGTATCATGAACGTGAACAGCATGTTCGGCCTGGAGAATGCGAAATCAAGGATCGGCTGGGTGATCAAAGCCCACCATGTGGAAATGCCCGATGCCTGTCTTTCCTGCGGCGCCTGTGAAGCGGTCTGCCCGCAGCATCTTAAGATCCGGGAACTCCTTAAGGAGGCGGCTGCCGTTCTCTGCTGATGGAAATGGCTGCGAGCATGCTCTTTCCGCTTTCGCCTGCGATTATGAGAGCGGAGCGGAGAGGAGCACGCGCCGGAGCATCAGACAGAGGACATGGGCGATCTGAAGTTTTGCCGAAAGACGGGAAGAAGCCGTTTCGATGGTAATGGCATAAGAACGGATCTCATCGCCGGCTTTGATCGCGAGAAAGACCTCTCCCGGCACGCTGTCCGGATTTTCGGGGTCTTTCCGGCCGAGGCTTCCTGTCACGCCGATCCCGACGAAGGAACCGTAAGCCAGAGAGCAGGCCTTCGCCATCTCCCGGGCGGTTTCTTCGGAATAAACACCGTACGTTTCAATCACGGATGCCGGCACGCCCATGCGGATCTTGGCCTCATTCGAGTAGGTGACAAAGGAGCCTTTCATGATCTCCGAGGCGCCTTCCGTGTCGGTGATGAGACTCGAGATGAGTCCTCCGGTACAGCTTTCCATGATGCTGATCGAGACCCCGGCGGCAAGGAGAAGCTCCGTGAGCTCCCGGTATTCATCTGTTACTTTTTCCAGTAATTCCGTATCCATTCAAAACCTCCTGTTTACCGGGACCGTTCCCTGTGGTACAATCTGCAGTATACCACAGAAGGGACGGTTTTTATATGAAAATCACACTGAATCCCGATGAGGAAATCGTAAAAGTTGTAAAAGAAGGCCTTCAAGAGCGCGGGGGATACTGCCCCTGCCGGCGGGAGATGACAGAAGATACCAGATGCATGTGCAGAGAATTCCGGGATCAGATCGCGGATCCGTCGTTTGAGGGGTTCTGTCACTGCATGTTATACTATAAGTCCCTTGCGGACTGACCATGGAAAGGAGTCAGGTTACTATCATGGCTGAGATTGTGATCACGAAAGAGAATTTTGAAAACGAAGTACTGAAATCAGAGCTGCCGGTCCTTGTGGACTTCTGGGCAACCTGGTGCGGCCCCTGCCGCATGCTGGCTCCGGTCGTTGCGGAAATTGCCGAAGAGTACGCCGGCAGGGTAAAAGTCGGGAAAGTCAATGTGGACGAGGAGCCTGAGCTTGCCGAAATGTTCGGCATTCTTTCGATCCCCACGCTCCTTTACTTTAAGGACGGAAAACAGGTGGATTCCTCCATCGGATACCGCGCGAAGGAAAAAATCACGGCAATGTTTCAGTAAGGAGAGATAAATGACAGACAGAGAGTGGAAGCATCTGATCATAGACCATAAAAGGGCAGTGAGTGATATCTCACAGTTTACGTCCTCGGCTGCTTCTGTAAGCTGTGTTGACACGGATCACGGAACGATCTACTGCACCTATCTGGCCTCCCGGAAAAACTACGGAGAGACCAGGGATTCAGTGATCTTGGCGAAGATCCCGGTAGAACAGCCGGAAAAGACGGAGACGATCCCGGTCATTGAAAAAGGTGCCGTGATCGACGGCGTATCCTATAACGAATTCCTTGACTGCAACGCCTATTTCTATCAGACAGAGGAATATGAAACGGTAAAGACCCATTTCGGCGAGACGGGTCCCATTTACCGCGGATTTGTCAGGGTGCTTTTCCTCTGCGTTCCGGAAGATTATTTCTATACGGATTATGACATCAAAAACGGAACTTTTTCGGAGTTCCGGCGGCTGAAAGCGCTCTGTGACGGAGAGATACGGCCGCTTACGGGAAGCGTCTATAACGGTTTTCTCGGAAGCCGCGGGCTTTCCGGTTTCAATAATTCCAAAGATGCCGGAGAGAATCTGATCCTGACCGATAAATTCCGTCTGGCGCCTGACGGGTACCGCTACAGTTTTCTGACGGCAGCAGGCACGCAGCCTGTTTTCACCCGGATCAAAGACGGATCGGATGTGGTGGAGTTTCTCGGGTATATTCCTGTAGAAGGCGAATATGAGACGCAGTCAGCCCTTTTGGACGGGATATATTATGCGATTGTCCGCGGCGTCCGGGAAGAGGAAAACTTCTGGACGTCAGAGGACATGGGAAAGACATGGAAGCCCGGAAGCCGGATCGAGTTCAATACCACAAGGCCGCAGTGCCTTTCATATTTCGGAAAGGTGCTGGTGGCGGTTTCCGTCTGCGGCGTGGAGCCGAATCTTGTCCGGGACGGCCGCAACAACATGAAGCTTCTCTGCGGAGAGGGACCGGATCTTTCCACGTATGAGGAAATCTTTTTCATCAGCGACCCCCGGGGAATCGTTTACTATGATATGGTGGATTATAACGGGGAGATCTATGTGATTTTTAGCGACGGAAGCCTGCATCTGGACAAGAATCCGCAGGCCAAGGATGCCCTTTTTATCGCGAAGATCGGGGACCACCGATACACAGACTAACGGCATGCGCTGGGTGAAACATACGTTTTGTGAAACATCTTCGATGTTTCACAAAACGTATG
>JAZUHZ010000019.1:0-15890 GCA_045642005.1 Candidatus Avilachnospira sp. | reverse complement strand
CCGGCGGAAAAATCCGCCCCTTCCCGGCAGATCCTACGAAGACATCAACCGGGTGTGCTTCGGCATCCTCCCGGACGGGACAGAGCTTCCCGGCATCACCAAAGAACCTGTTTATGCGGACGAGGTCCTGGACGGCGATTATCCGCCTTCCTTCATCGGAGGCTGCGCGGACGATCCCCTGGTGAATCCCGCTCACTGGCCCTGCCTTAAGGAAGCGCTGGACAAAGCAGGCGTACCCGCCATTCTGGAAGTGGGAAAGACCGGCGGCCACGGCTACGGCCTGGGAAGGAATACTGCCGTCAAAGGCTGGCTGGAACGCGCCGTGCAGTTTATGGAATCTCAGGAGAATCGCTAAAGGCTGCTGCTTTGAGAAAAGAGCTTCATAAGATTCCCTGGCCTTCCGGGGAGTCCGACTCGCCGACGAATTCTTCGGTCAGCCGGATATATTCTCTGTCATCCAGATACTTGCAATGCCCGTATCCCATCATCTGATGGAAACTGATCTTTTCCTTCGGGTATCCGAAATTGAGCATGATCTCCTTCATCAGTTCATTCTGCTTTGCACGGTTTGGCATATCGTTTTCCGCCACAAAGAACATGACCTTCGGGAAAACGTCCGAAGCCTCAAACGGCTTTTTCAGATACCACATTGGCGCCCTTTCATCGATCAGAACCCTGTGGGGATACTCCCCGCACAGTTCCAGCATATGGAAATGCGTGGTGGGCTGTCCCGCGTCATAGATATATCCCGCAATATCTTTCCGGGAATCAATTCCGTAAGCTGCCAGATGGGAAGGATTCAGATGCAGCATCATGGTGATATAACCGCCCGCCGAGGAGCCGCCGATAAAAAGCTTCCCAAATTCCCCGTATTTCTTTCCTTCCGTGAAAGCCCAATGAGCCGCCCTGGCACAGTCATCGATAAATACCGGATAATCGATGTCATTTTCGCCCGGGGCAGGATCCTCACTTCTCCGCGGGGCAATGTCATGATCCGTCACCTTCATGAACCGGTAGTTGACAGAGATGACCATGGTGCCCTTTTCACAGAGTTCCGTAAAAAGAGCCGTTGTCCTTTCCGTGCATTTATCCCCGTGGGTATTGCCGCCGCCGTGAATGTACAGATAGGCATTTTTCACCCTGTCCGGCTGATAGACGTCAAGCCTGCACATTCGCGGTGCTTCTTCGTTATAGATAATGTCTTTTATGATTTCCATGATTATCCTTTCCTCAGTATTCTCTTGCGGCATAATACGCCGCGATCTCCTTCTGTATCTCCGGCGGATAAAGGAGGACCGTGTAGGGATTTCCTTTTTCGCTGATTTTTTCCGTGGTGGTAATTCCCTTCGCTGTTCCTTCTTCCGTCGGCATCTGAAGAGTCCGGCCTTCCTCCTCGTATTCTTTCACATACCCCATCTCCGTCAGCAGCCGGAAAATATCGGTTCCGAAGATCACCTTTACGTTTTCCGCCGTTGTGATCCGGTTCAGTTCCTCCTTGATTTCAGACAGAAGAGCATGCTCCCGGGTCACATACTTCTCCGCATCTTCCGGGCGGAGGGAAAACGGCGCCTTATGTTTCGGCTTCTTTTCCTTTGGAACCTTCGGTGCTTTTCCGTTCGGCACGATTTTCGCGTCCTCCGGATTCTCCTCATCGACGATCCCGGTCACCGATCCGGGATGCGCCTTGAGAAAGGCATCGATTGTCTCGAGGAACCGCTCCCCGTATCTCTCATATTTCACTTCGCCCACTCCGGACACCCGGAGCATGGAATCCCTGTCGGAAGGAACCCGGACACTCAGTTCGATCAGTGTTTTATCGCTGAAAATGATATAGGGCGGGATGCTTTCCTCTCTGGCAATTTCAAGCCGGAGTGCCCGCAGCGTCTCGAATAACCCGTATCCTGCCCTGGTAAGAGCATCCGTGCTCTTTTTTGTCCGGCTCTTTTTCCCGGGCTCCGGTTCGATGCTCTGAAAGGTTCGGACAAGGACCCTGGTTTCCGGATTCCGTAGCGGTTCGATATTCCCGAGACGGATCACACTGTACCGATCCTCTGTCTGAATCAGATACCCCTCGGAAATCAGCTCGCCCAGGAGAAGTCTCAGATCGGCTTCCGAATAATCCTTAAGCGCCCCGTATGTCCTGTACCGGTCGGCTCCCAGTTCCCGGAGCCGGGCCCGGTTGGCGCCGAGAAGCGTGCCGAGCACGATATTCAGGCCATACCGCCCCTTTGTCTCCCACACACAGTTGATAACCGTCCTGGCCTCCTCGGTTCTGTCAGTTTCGGTAAACTCCCGGTGGCAGTTTCCGCAGCTCTGACACGGTTCCTCCCGTTTCTCGCCGAAATATGTGAGGATATAGTTCCGGAGACATCCCGTCGTCCTGCAGTAGCCTTCCATCACCTGCAGCCTTTTTGCATCGCGCTGCCGGATCAGTTCCGCATCCTCCTCCTGCACGGCGGAAAAGTCCTTATGCTCGAGAAGGAATTTGTTGATCATGATGTCCTGCGGAGAAAACAGCAGGATACATTCGGAAGGCTCTCCGTCCCGTCCGGCACGTCCGGCCTCCTGGTAATAATTCTCCATGCTTTGCGGCATATTGTAATGGATCACAAACCGTACATTGGATTTATCGATTCCCATCCCGAACGCATTGGTCGCAATCATAACCGGGATCCGGTCAAAAATAAAATCATTCTGACTGATTTTTCTGTCTTCATTTCCCATCCCGGCATGATAGCGTGCCACCGGAATGCCGGCCTCCGACAAAAGCTCAAACAGAGAATCCACATTCTTTCTCGTCGCGCAGTAAATGATCCCGCTGTCGTTCGGATGCTTCCGGAGGTACTCCCGCACATAGTCGTTTTTCTGCCGGATCGTTTCCACGACAAAGTACAGATTCTCCCGGTCAAATCCGGTCACGACGGTTTTCGGATCCCGAAGCCCGAGGACGCAGGCAATATCGGTCCTGACCTCCCCGGTTGCAGTGGCCGTAAACGCGCTGACGATTGGCCTTTTCCGGAGACTCTGAATGAAATCCACGATTTTCAGATAGCTCGGCCGGAAATCCTGCCCCCACTGAGAAATACAGTGCGCCTCATCCACGGTCACCATGGAAATGTCAGCCCGGCCTGTAAAATCCATAAACCCGAAACTTTCCAGACGCTCCGGCGCCACATAAAGGATCTTAAAGGCTCCCTCCAGCGCTTTCGCGTACACCTTTGCGATCTGCGCTTCCGTTAAAGAGGAATTGATATAGCCGGCATGGATCCCCGCCTCGTTTAAGGCCTTGACCTGATCCTGCATCAGGGAGATCAGCGGAGAAATGACGACCGTGATCCCGGGGAGGAGGAGTGCCGGCACCTGATAACAGACGGACTTCCCCGATCCCGTCGGCATCACGGCAAGTACATCTCTTCCGTCGAGAATTGCCCGGATAATCTCCTCCTGGCCGAGCTTAAAAGAATCATATCCGAAATATTTTTTTAACGCTTCTTTTTCATTCATACCCGTTTTCCGTTTCCGGCAGTTTCCCGTCGATCATATGCAGTTTTCATTGTATTGATTTTCCCAATAATGCGCAAGATGAAATCTAAAATATCACATGTAATAAGCGTCCCAATACTGTTAAGGTAAGCAGGCCCCCGATAAGATGGATTCCTGCGGATTCCGACAGATCTGCCTCATTACAAAGAGGGAGTCCGCGGCGGTCACAGGAAATCCGAAGCATTTTCTATACGCAGCCACTGATTTCAGGCCCTTCTGGTGAACGGCTCGGGCCGAAGGATAGGAAAAACAAAGAAAAAATCACAGAAGAAGAAAACAGCAGCAGATAACCTGCTGCCACTCGTAAGTTCTCAGATATCAAGAATTTCTGCCGATGCCATTATTTTCCTCGCCAGCGCATCCTTATCAATGACGGCAACCGGAAGCTGTCCGGATGCAAGATCATACGCCTTATCTATCGCCTGTACCACTTCCTCTTGCATAACTTTCGTTTCCAAAGGATGATCAGAAAAGAACTCCTGATAATCACAAAGAAAGTTTCTGCTCGGATTCGGGGAAAATTCGCCGGATGTAGAGAAAATGGCGTGATTATTATCATAATTCGGGGCCATTCCGATTACCGATCCGGTATCCGCATCCCGAAGCAGGCCGTAATTATGCTCGTGTCTGTCAAAGTTCATACAGAGCGCATCTACCAGCAGAAGACGTTTGTATTCTTCCGCCACCGCCGGTGAAAACCGCAGGAATGTCTGATAATTTAACTCAAAATCCGTATAATTATCGCCGATCAGTGAATCTGCCTCCTCAAGGCACAGCCTTCCGGAATCGGTAAAGTCTTTTGTCTCAACCGCATTTAACTCCCCGTTATAGCGGTATCCTGCCGTCGGAAACCCAAGCTCCCTGGCAAATTCATCCGTAAAAATTTCACTGAAATAATTCCTGACGGTTCCATTCTTGACGAGGTACCAGCTTCCGTTTCTGTTCTGCCAGCATTTTTCAAAACTTCCCGTGTTTGTCAGTTCCGGGGTTCGTTCTTTTTTCAGTTCAAACCCGTCAAGATCTCCTAAAAGCGCCACCCGGTCAAACTTATTATCGTGAAAAATAATGTCGCGATATCCAATGATATCGCCCTCTTCCCGAACCCAATAAGAATCCGTCACCTTTGCAGCATTCATTTTCAATGCAATCTCAAGCTTTTCACGTTCTGAGAACCGGAGAATCCTCAGAAGCAGCCGTGAATTTGACCGCGTTGTGTCAATTGCACGTTCACGCAGCCACTGCTCAACGTCCTTTGTTCGCTTAAGCCACAGAGGTTCGCGCTGCGGATCGACTGTCGTATAAATACCGTCATGATAGGTGCCGACAACAACATCTTTTGACATGATTTCAAGATGTGCTGACCCGAAATGAATACTCACGGCGCTCCTCCTTTTAGATGTATAGTACATCGATTATGATATTGCAAACGTTATGGAATGTCAACCTTGACACCGTAACCTGTTTTACCACAATGCCAGGCACTTGTCATTTAACTGTCAGTTGAATGACAAGTTTTTCAAAAAATCAATTGATCTGCGGGAGGGGTGGATTTCACCACAGTCGCTGCCGGATCGCGGAAAAAGTAAAATGACCGGCCGCCAAGCCGCGGAGCGGCTTAGTGAGTTTCATTCCCTTGCATCCGGCATGACAGCCGGATGACGAACGCCTGATTGAAATCTGTTGCCCGAAGCTTTTTCCCTTGCCGATGGAGACAGCAGAACCATCCCTCTGTACTGAACACCGAACAAAGGAACCGTCTCTATGCGTCCCTGTACGCCTATCTTGCGGCGCAGACATGGACGCACCCGCCTCCGCCGCCCCGGAGATACTCGGGCAGATGATCCTGCACATCTTTTAAGGCGAGACTGGCTTCATCCGGAGAGAGATAACTTTCGATCCCGGCAATGGCCATGTCGGCGGCGGAGAGAGCGGCAGCAGCGGCCTTCGTAATGGGACAGATTCCTCTCGTGAAAAACAATCTCCACGAAAGAAGGCTCTTCTTCCAGAAAAAGTCTCGCGGCGGAGCCGATCCGCATCATGCCGGCGGTTCCCGAACTGGAGGGTCCGATCATGACGGGCCCCACAATGTCAAAAATACTAAGATCAAGGTTTTCGTTTTCTTTCATAGTTTTATGCCTTACGATGCGCCACGGAGGCGCCGAACTGACCATGTAAAAAGTCCTATCCTTTTCCCGGGGAAGGGCGTATATTATATTATAACGAAATCAACCTGAAAGGAAAACCCCATGGAATCCGGAAAAGAATGGAAAGTTGCAAAGAATAACCTGTGTGAACTGGCGGATGATGATCTTGCGCTGGTAACCGGCGGCGCTGCCATTCAGGACGATTCCGGCAGCAAGCAAAGCTGGAAGGAAGGGGATAAGATCCTCCTTGAGTTTAAAGAACAGACCCAGTCCGTCACCCTGCAGAGGGAGGACGACCCGGAATAGCTGATCGGAAGCGCACTCCCGGTAAAGTGACTTCATAATAGCAGTGAGCCTCTGTTTCTCTAAAATCTGCCGAGACAGGATGGAAAAACACCCCCTGGGCAGCTTTCCCGTAAAAAACCTTTCACCACAAAGGCGCCAAAAACGGCTTTTGTGGTGAAATGGAGTGGATGCGATCGTACTCATGTTCCCGAAGCACAAAACAGTTCCGGGATCAGGCGGTTGGTGAACTCCGTCCCGCCGGCGGTGTTGATGGTAAATGCAATCCCGAGGCCTTTCTCGGGTTCCGCAAAGATGCAGCTGTAAAACGGCGGATGGGAACCCGTATGCCCGTAAAGGATCGTTCCGTGAAACTCCCGCTTCATCAGCGTCAGCCCGTAATACCCTTCCTGAGGGATATCATTCATCTTCACATACGGGGTACTCATCTGCTTCCAGGATTCCTTCGAGATCAGCGGTGCGCCTTCATTCAGCTTAACCCGGGCCAGTGCCGTCATCTCATGCACATTGGAAAAGAGGCCGCCGGCGGCATATCTTGTGGCATTTTCGTGGAACCGGTGTTCCACCACCGGATTTCCTTCCGCATCTCTCTGATGAGGAAGCGCCAGATCATATGTTGCCGCCTCATAAAGATCAAAGGTGGTCTTTTCCATGGAAAGAGGCCGAAGCACCAGCTCCCGGCAGAGAGCGGAAAACCGTTTCCCGGTGATCTTCTCCATGATGAGGGCTGTGATCCTTACTCCGTAATTGGAATACAGATAATGATTCTCCAGCGGATCCGAAACCAGAGAAAGGGCGGGAACCGTGTCCCGTAAAACCTCCTCAAGCCTTTCTTCCTCCCGGGGACCGTCCGGGGTATATTCTTTGGGAAGACCGGCCGTATGACTTAAGAGCTTCCGGACAGTGATCTGCTCTGAAAGGGTGAACCACGGAAGGTATTCCCGGACCGGTGTGTCCAGGGAGAGAAGTCCTCTCTCGCGCAGGATCATGGCGCAAAGCCCCACGGTAAACTTCGTATTGGAGGCGATCCGGAACAGCGTGTTTCCTGTGACTTTGTCCCACGGTCTTTCCACGCTCGTTACGCCGAAACCCTGCTCCCAAAGGACATTTTCTCTGTTCGTAACAGCAACCGCCATTCCGGCGATCTTCTTTTCCTTCAGCAGGAAAGATAACTTATCTTCCCAGATATTCTGATTCGTGATCATTGCGTTACCCTCAAAAAACCATGCAGTTGATCTTTTTCATCACCTGACTTCTATCACTTTCGCACTCTTTGATTCATACTCATCAGGAATCCGGCCGATCCGCCTGCTTATACTTCCACAACTCATATCCCTGCCGTCTGGCAGAATCATAAACCGGCTGCATGTTTTTCTCCAGGATGGATAAGAATTCCTCTCTGGAATTCCCCGGCCGGTACAGTTCTCTGTCCGCCCAGATGGAATGCAGATTGTCCCGGAAACAGTTCTCGTATAAATGCCTCAGTGCCGGCTTCTCCTGTACCAGACCGTACAGCAGGTACTGATTCTCTGCAAAACGCGGGAAAAAGGGATCCCACTGCGGAAGACGGTTGCTCTTCGAGGAATTGAGGGACGGATCCATCGGCATCAGATTCCAGAGCTCATCATTCATGACAAAACTGAAGGGAATGAAATGATCCACATCATAGGACTTCTTTTCGATCCGGCGATCTGTAAACACATCCGTGACCGGGCAGATCTCCATCACAGCGTCCCACAGATTATGCACATGTTGAAGCTTACGCATTTTCTCGTCCAGCGGCGCCAGCTTGTAAACAAGACCGGGCACTTCCGGATTATTCATCTGCAGCCATTTCATCTTCTCATACTGGATCCAGCCTAAAATGGAAACCGTGTTCTTCTGAATCATCTCCGCCCAGACCGGGTGAATATGGATTTCCCTCTTGAGTTTCCGGCTCTCCCCGAGCGTATAAGGAAGTACAATCACCGTATCATTGATGCGGCGGATATATTCCACCATCCGTGCGATGCTTCCCCAGTTTACCGCCTCATCACTCCGCTGAAAGAAGCCCGCCAGCGCCCTGTACGGAACCATATGGGTAAGCTGCTCCTTCGCACTTTTCAGTTCCTTATTAAACTGATGTATCGCATTCTTAATCTCTACCTTGGAAGCATTGGAGGGCAATTGGCTCAGTTCCGAAAGAAGGAGAATCGCCCGCTCCAGGCCATCCCTCACTGCTCCGCCCTGGGTACCGCTGAGATGGATATGAAACTCCCGAACCGAATACCAGGC
Source organism: Candidatus Avilachnospira sp. (assembly GCA_045642005.1). GTDB lineage: Bacteria > Bacillota > Clostridia > Lachnospirales > Lachnospiraceae > Avilachnospira. The sequence goes on along the minus strand of JAZUHZ010000019.1, from coordinate 7,626 downwards.
ATTCGTGATCATCTCGTCGATCACTTCGTCAAAAGTCGTCTCCAGACGGCCCTGTGAAATCAAAAGGACCAGGGCCTCCAACCAATAGAACTTATAACAATAAGACGGATCCTTCATCATCAGAGAAAAACTCTCTATATCCAGAGTGTTCGTATACTCTCCGTTAATTGTCAGCCGATAATCGATTTGCGAAGGATAATATTCAGCCATTTTTCACTGCTCCGTTCCGGTCTGACATCCGCAGAAACCCACATTTTTTCAATGGATAGTTCCGGAAAATTCCGGATAAACTCCATAAAGCTTTCCTCATCAAAATCTGTAAAATACCGCTCTCCGCGGGCGCCCTCAAACCTGCCGTATTTATAGGATGTATAAAGAATCCCGTTCGTTTTCAAAGCCCGGATCATCCTGCGGTAAATATCCGGCTGTTCCGCCCGCCCGGCATGAAGAATCGAAGCGCAGGCCCAGATCCCGTCATACGCGTCCCTGTCCTCCAGTTCCTGAAACAGAAGCTTCCTCACCGGAATGCCGCAGAAATCAGACGCCAGTGCGCACAGCCTCTCCGAGCCGTCGGTTGCGGTGACCTGATATCCATTTTCCAGAAAATACCTCGTATCCCGGCCGGAACCGCAGCCAAAATCCAGTACACTGCTGCCCGGTTTCAGAAAAGAAAGAAACAGATCTTCCGCATCATGGAAATCGACCGCCTGGGTGTTGGAAACAAAAGTCGAGGCATTCTCATTATAGTATTTCAGTGTGCTGTTCATTTAACTCAATGTGTATTGGTTTTCCCTGACCATTTAATATTTCTACTATACCTACAGCCCTTTTCCTTGTAATTGCTGCATCCCCAGAACTCACCGAATTTCCCATTTCGTTTTATTAGGTTCCCTCCACATAATGGACATGTGAACCTTTCTTTTTTGATTTCTTCTGCATACTTTTCTCGTATCTCTTTTACAAAGTCCGACTCCTTCCCTTTTATCGTAACCAAAAATGCCTTGACTTTTGCTCGCGTTAGGGCTACATAGAAAAGACGCCGTTCTTCCGAATCTGGATAATTATCCGAACTATCTAATAAAAGTGATAAAAGCGGTGAACCCTGTATCTTACTTGGAAATCCGGTCTTTCCATCCCTGTTATTAAGAATAAATACATAGTCCGCCTGCAGCCCTTTTGACCGATGTGCTGTAAGGAATTGCATTTTCAAGTTTTTTCCGTTATTGCTCGTGACATTAATATTGCCGGAAATGTTATCATATTTACAATTAAACTGTCCGCTGTTATCAAGTAGCTTTACATCAAAATTGTATCTTCCAATAAAGAACACGGTGCTTCCCGCAGGAAGGTCATTCAATTTTTCAGATATAAATTCAATAGCTGAAAGCTCTGAATAGCCATTGATTTCCCCAAGTGCAAACCTATGATCCGGATTATCCCTCTGGATAAATTTTTTTATCTGGGCGGGATTTTTCATAATAAACCCACCACTGATTTCAATCAGTGATTTGGTAAATCGGTATGTCGTCTCAATTTTGCTATATTGAGTTGGTCCCCAATATTTTTCAAAATTCAAAATATAACCAATATCACTGCCTGCAAAACGGTATATACTCTGCCAATCATCACCGACACAGAACAAGGAAAAATCAGCGGATTTTCTCAGCTCATTCAAAAGGTTGAACCTTGATCTTGATATATCCTGATATTCATCAACAATGACGTACTTGTATCTGCTAATATATCGCCCTTCCTTAATGTACTCCGTTGCCTTGTTAATCATATCATTAAAATCTATCTCCGATTTATCATGCAGATGTTTACAATATGCATAATAAATCGGATCAAGCAGCATGATTAACCTATGACTATTTGTATAATCGGGTATTGTCTTTGCCTTATCGTCAAGCTCCTTAACTGTACAACTATTACTTTTTAGAAGATTGATCACGGTCTCAAAAAGTTCATATATTCCGTCCAGAACAGACCCCTCACCTGCGCTAACCCGTTCCCACAATTCCTGCGGCGTCATTCGCTCAGAGTCTACGTTTTTCTCTTTTAACTTAACTGCGAGGTTATTAAGAAGAGAGTCCTCCAGTTTTTCATAAGCATAACACTCAACCAGTATCGTATTATTCTTCCTATGAATGTCCCTTTTCCATTCCATGCCTTCTTGATAACAATCAGAAGCACTTTTTCCATCTTTAGAAGAAAACCACGCCGGTACCTTTCCCTGTCTGTTAATCCCAAAATATTCAATATAAATATTATATTTCGGTAGATAAAAGTCTGGTTTATATTGACCGTAATCATGAGTTCTGGTATCAACTTCATACGGAGTTTCATAAAGATAATCAATATTGCTCGCAAACAGATAGTTTGCAATATCCATTTCTCCGTAACTTTTAACAACTTCTCCTTGTAGTGTTTTAGGGGGATTTAGGCGAAGATACTCGTCATACTCCTCCTTTGTTGAAAAGTCAAACTCGGATTTTGAAATTACCCGATTATGGATAAGATAGCCATTAAGAATCTTCAAATACCTGGGATCCTTAATTAGTTCATTCATCTCCTCTTTTATAAAAGCTCTCAGATTTAACTGAGTAATTTGGGGCATAATACCTTCTACATCTTTGATAATATTAATTCCAAATCTATGAAATGTAGATGCATCAATGCTAATACCAGTCTCTTTCTGAATACGCTGATTCATCTCCGTCGCAGATGCATTTGTAAATGAAAGAACAAGGATTTCTTCAGGCTTGCACTCACCACTCCTTAACAGATACTTTATTCTTCCAACTACTGTTGTTGTTTTTCCTGTACCAGCACCAGCTATCACAAGGTGGTTATACGCCTCTTTTACAATGCACAACATCTGTTGCTCATCAAGATGCCTTCCCTCTACATCTCCAATAAGCATATATCCCTTAGTAATCAAGTTTTTGGCAACAACTTCATTGTGTTCCCTGATTTTATCAATAAGTACTACCGCCATATCCAAAAGCTCGTTACGTCTCTCATCAAGCTCATGGTAATTTGAAGAAAGCTTGATCGGCAGCGTAAACCCTTCCTTACATTTGGCGATTAGTTCATTATACTTATCATGCCATTTGGGGCTGTCACTAAATTCTGCAAATTTATAATCATCATTAATAAGCGAATATGCTTCATCAATTGCCTCATTGATCATGGCAATATTCCGCTTGCATTCTTCGTTTATTGAATCACTTTTCTCTTTGATTTTGTTTTGAAGATTATGAATTATTCCCATAAAAGGTTTGCTTTATTTTTTCTATCAATCCTCTGTCCGCCGGCAGCCAGTCTACGCTATACAGTTCATCGTATGTCAGCCACTTTGCAGCTTCTGCTTCGAGGAGGGTAAGGTTTCCTCTTACGATTGTGCACCAGAAGCAGTCCATCGATAGATGGAAATTGGGATAATCGTACTCTACCGTATCGATGAGCTCCCCTACCGCAATCTCTGTATCGAGTTCTTCTTTTATTTCGCGGGCAAGGGCCTCCTGCGGGGTTTCACCTGGCTCAATCTTTCCGCCAGGAAATTCCCATCCACCTTTGAAGTCTCCATATCCACGTGCTGTTGCAAAAATTTTATCGCCGTCTCTTATGACTGCTGCCACTACTCGTACTGTCTTCATCATTTCTTCCTTTAACAATTTACTATGTATTCGTACAGGTCATCTCTTACCGGGGTATCCAGAATCCACTCGATCTCTACTGCTGTTTTATCCGTATTGGGCATGGTGAATTCCTTTGTTTTTCCGCTGGCTGTCATATGACCCAGATAATAGAACTCTTTGGATATTTTATCGTCTTTGTTTTTTCTGACGAATAATTCCACCTGTATTCCACGTTCCCGGGCATGGAGGAAATTCTGAACATCCTCAGACAAAAGACTCCTTCCTGATTTTGATATTGCAATCAGGGAACGGTTGCCGGTGAAATGATCTTCGTACTTGGTTGTATCACTGATATCTTCGGACTTTTCATAATTGATAAATACCGGAAAAGTCTTGGTCGTCTTATCAAATTTATAGCCGCCTATGTTCAGAGGTACCTCATTATGCTCCCAATCGAGGAGCCGGCAAGCATCTTCATAGGTATATTTCTGATTCAGGACAAATTCTGTATTCGCATAAGATTCACGGTAATCTCTATAAAATCTGCCGATACCGAAATCTACAAGTTCCGCAAGCGTTACATAAAAATCAGGATCGGCAAGCAGAGCCCTGAAAACCTTCGAAATCCTGTAATCCTCCGTCTCGTCCGGTTCGATAAAAACACAGTCCTTGTAGGTGTTTCTGCTGCTTCCGGCCGGAAACTCGTTGGTCATTACATTAATAATGTTTTGCTGTTGTTTTGCCGTAAGAGTTTTCCCGTACTGGCTCCTAAGGACAGCTTTCAGTTCCTGAAAAACTTTTACATTCTGCCCGGTGTTAACACTGTCTAATAACAGTTTAATCAGTTCAAGCTCATGAACGCGTTTTCCGTTGGCCAGTTTCTTGGAAACAAATTCTATCGTCTTTTCGGCGGCTTCCGATAATCTTACCCGATATTCCTTCTCATATTTCACCAGGAACTTGTAATAGGATCCAAGACTTCCGTTATCAAAAATCCGCTGGACATCCATCTCCCCGTACTCATCAAAATCCTTCAGCGCCGGGATACGGCCAAGCTTGTTTTTCAGGTTCGTATAGTTTTCTCTGATCAGCTTGATATCACTGAAATTTGCATTATCAACGGATGCAAAAATATTCTTTTTACTGATCTCATCGAAATGGATAGAACTCTCTCCCGGGATCACTTTCCCGCCCTCCATAAGGTAGCGCCTGATATTATCTTTGTTATAGCTGCGATCCCCGGAAAGTGCGATGGGGATCATGAAGTTGTTCTTATAATTGCCGATAAAATCGAGCACGACAACATATTCCTTTTCATCAGATTTCCGAAGGCCTCTGCCAAGCTGCTGGATGAAAACGATTGGTGACTGGGTCGGCCGGAGCATGATCACCTGGTTGACCTCGACGATGTCCACTCCTTCTGAAAAAATATCCACAGTCAGAATATAATCCAGATACGCTTCCCCGGGGTAGGTAGGAACTCCGTGCTCGTTTCGCACGACGTGCTCAGTATCAATTTCTTTCACCAGTAGGTCAATGGCCTGTGACCGCGTCTCTTCCGAATCATCTCCCGCAAGGGCAACTGTCCGAAGACCGTAGGCATTAAACTTCTCTGAGAGCTTCCGTGCCTCCTCAATCCTTGAACAGAAAATCAGACCTTTCACACGGCTTCCGCTATGGCCAAAATAATTTGCCTGCTCAATAACTGATTTCACCCGTTCATCGCTGGCCAAATACCGGAAATCTTCCAGCTTTTTCTCCACCGGGGCTCCATCCTCTGAAAGCATGGTCAGATCCGTGATTCCAAAATAGTGGAACGGACATAATAACTTTTCTTCCATTGCCTTCTGCAGTCGGATCTCATATGCAATGTTATGATTAAAAAGCTCGTATACGTTACGGCCCTCAATATTATCGTCCCGTTTGTCCGGGGTAGCTGTCATGCCAAGACACAGATCCGGGGTGAAATAATCAAACAGTTTTTTATAGCTTCCTGCCGTTGCATGATGCGATTCATCATAGATACAGCAGTCAAAGTAATCCCGCGGGAACCTTTTATAATTTTCTTCCTTGCTTAAAGTCTGAACGGTCGCAAAAACAAAGTCTGCCTGGAAACCTTCTTCTTTATCACCCATGCCTGAGACATAGCCGGTTTTTACAGTGTTTGCAAATACATTCTCAAAAGACTTCTTCGCCTGTTTTGCAATCTGGTTTCTGTGCACAACAAATAGTACCCGCTTGTAACCAAGTTCTCGCATGGCAAACGCTGCCGCATAGGTTTTTCCTGTTCCGGTGGCGGAGATGAGAAGCGCTTTTCCTTCTCCCTGACTGATCAGCTGTTTCAGATTTGAGATAAAACCCACCTGCATGGAGTTGGGTTCCAGCTTATACTTGGCAAGAGATACCGGCTGTTCCTGTTTTGCAATCTCCCGCTGGTGCTTGATGATCTTATATTTTTCTTTGTAGTTTTCGATGAAATCCTCATACGATAGCGCGTATTTGGAATTCCACAGGTCATTGTATTCCGAAAGAATCTGCTGGGCCATTTCGCCCTGCTCGGTGGATACGATCCGGGTATTCCACTCTTTATTGCTTGTGAGAGCGGTTCCCGTCATGTTAGAACTTCCGATGATGATCCGGTAGATCTCGTCCTTTTTGAAAATGTATCCCTTGGTATGGAAACCGTCAGCAGCGGCATCCACATCGTACATTTTTAAGGTGATGTTTGTGAGGCTGTGCAGTTTTTCAAGTGCCGCCGGCTCACTGAAGGAAAGATAGTTTGTGGTAAGGATCTGCCCGGGAATATTCCGATTTTCAAGTTCTTTGAGTGTCTGAAGAAGCGGGGTGATTCCCCCAAGAGTTATAAAAGCAACACTGATTTGAAACTGGTCACAGGAAAGCAGTTCCTCATCAATCGAAGAAAGAACTTTTTTACCCTCTGCCGGATTATTCGATACGAAAGCCGGTTTGAAAATATTGCCGGAATACGTATCACTATCTATATATGCGGTTTCAAATCCGGAACGAAGTTCCGCCAATGCTGTATTTACCATATTTCTTACCTATTCAGCAAAACACATTTGCAATGCTGATATACTGTTTCATATATTCTCTCAGTGCTTTATCGCACACGTAGATATAGGTCCCCCTGATTCCACGGGTCAGGAGCACATAATAGATGTTTTTGATATACTCTTCGAGCTCGGTTTCCTTAGCACCGTATTTTCCATACTTATCGCAGTAATGACTGATATCGGCAACCACCTTATGTGCCTTCGGATCGTATCGCAGGTCCTCACCGACGATGATGAAGCCATAGTTGAGATCGTACCCCTGGGTGGTATGGATGCATCCGATTTCTTCGCGAGCATGCTCGCTATGCACCCAGTTCTCGAGGCAGGAGTTCCACTTTTTCCTGACGCCGTCAATTACAATATCTGCTGCTTCCGGATTGGCCTTGCTTTTCCATTCCCAGGCGTATCCTGCTGCCATTCGGGTCAGGCCGTGATCTGCCTCCTTCTGAGCGCAGAGGGTATCGAACGCCTGAAAATCATCAACAATACCGATTTCATAGTCCGTATGGAACACCGGATGCGATAGCCTGCCGTCCAGCAGCTCCCGGATATCATTCAGATACTGCAGTCCGCCCTTACAGCGAAGCTGCAAGGTCAGGGTGTACATGGAAAGCGGTCTGAGATCGGTACTGTCATTGCTGAGGATCTGACCGACCTCCAGACCGGCGGGGTCAGCCGGTGGGCCTCATTGATCAGGAGGATATCGTATTTCTGTTTTGCCACATCTCCGGGCCCCAGGACATCTTTCGGAGACAGGTTATTGATACTCCTGAAAACATTCTGCATGGTTTACCGAAGGGATGTCGGCGGTACCACAAATCCGATTTTCAGATCACGGAATTCCGTTGTCTCCCACAACAGCTTAAAAAGATATACGGCAATAACGGTCTTGCCGCTGCCGGGCAACCCGT
>JAZUHZ010000018.1:0-3175 GCA_045642005.1 Candidatus Avilachnospira sp. | reverse complement strand
GAAGCTGCCTGAATCAGGCCTGCATTCTGCAGTGTCCCGCCCGCCTGGATATCCAGGTAGCTCTTCATCGGGACACCGAACTTTACTCTCTTTTCCCGCATCAGCGGATCATAGGTCAGTGGATTGCTCGGGATGATTGCTTCCTCTACGGGGCATACATAGATGGTTCCGCCGGAGACATTCTCGAGTTTTCCGGAACACTCGAGGATACCCGGAACGAGAACAATATCGCCGCTGTTTCGGAGAAGAGCATTCGGATTCTTATCCTTCTTCATGTCTTCGCCCACAAAGAGATGTCCCATGTAGACACTGTCCTGGGTCACGTCGTCCTTCCAGGAGATCTGAATTCCCCGGTGATAGGTAAACATGCCTTTATCCGGATCATTTGATACGATCACATCATCATATGCTCCGTTGTTCACGATTGTGCCCATACAGTAAAGCTCACCGTAGGAAAGAAGGCACCCGTTATTTGTCAGTGTCCCGCCTTCTTTGACAAGAAGAACGGCATCCTTTTTGTCCCGCTGGGTCTGGGCCTGCGGGTCCTCCGGCTTTCCTTCCGTTCCTTCAATGGTCAGAACGCCGTTATTGACAAGCTCTCCGCCGCTTTCAATGCTGATGATCCCGCTGTTGAGAAGGGGTTCCTCCTCGCCCGCGATGATAGACGCCGCATCATACTCGACTTCCAGCTGGCAGGAGACATCGATGATCAGCTGGCCTCCCTCCTGAATGGACATTCTCGCATTGTTTCCGACAGCCAGTTCGGCTCCCGTGGTATTGGAACCGTCCATCAGTGTAAGCGAGGCATTTCTGACAGTCAGACCGGCCGCATCTGTTTCCTTATGATTGGCAATCTGGATATCAAAACTGTTGACGTCAAAGATCACTTTCCGTTCCGACCCGAAACCGGTGCCGTCGACCAAAAGTCTCTCCAGAACCGGTACCTCGCAGATCAGTTTGATACGGGTATTGTTGAAAGAATCATAATTCAGTGCCTTCCGGAGAGACCAGTACTCGAAATCCGGGTTGAGATAACTGCCTTCCCCGGCATCATCCCCGTGAATAATTTCCAGTTCGAGGTCAGAGCCCATCACTTTATAGCTGCTCACCGGTGCATCCGGAAGCGCAGCCGGGTACGACCCTTTTTCCGCATAATGCTCTTTCAGATAATCAATGATTTTCTGATCCTCGGCATCATGATAATAATACTTGGCGAGCATGATGGCTTCAAGCGTCGGAGCATTGGGATCGGTCGGTGCATAGGAAGCCGGATCATAGGTCCATCCGGGCAGGTAATCCTGTGTCCTGTCCACATAGAAGCTCAGTCTGAAATCCGCCTGGGGCTTCGTCGGATCGGTCTGTCCGACATCTGCTCCGGCGACAAGAGTCCCTGAGGACATCAGGATCACATCCACATACGGCGTGGAAGAAAGAGCACCGGATTTATCCTTCAGAGCAGCAGCTCCGTCGGCCAGGGAATACGAGAATACCTGGTTCCCGAGAGCATCCGCAAAAGTCTTTGCCTCCAGAGGTCCTTCGATTCCCGGTACCAGTACCTGAAGAGCTGCGTTACCGGCCTGTTTCACGTGAAGATAGCTGTCTGAAGAGGCCCCTGCGACAAGCTCAGATACGTCCACACGGATGATCACATAGCTTCCGTCAAAACCCGAGATCTTCTGATGTACGGAGCCGTCCGCTGCTTTCTCCTTTAAGATCTGGTAACGGAACTTGCTGTAGGGGGCATAGATCCCCGCGTCGCCGGTGCCGCCGTCCGTACGGACAAATTGTATTTCTCCATTTTCTGTAATTATCTTTCTTTCAAACGGCGCAGCAGCTCCCATTATAATAGCGGGAGATTCCGTTGTCGGATTGCTTTCCAGATTTCCTTTGGCAATACCCGGGATGCCAATGGTGGCCATTCCATCCGCATTCGGGATGGCCGTTACTGTATACACACCCGGATATGCAGTGCTGGATATAAGTTCCGCATTATTGTCATATGTCACATCCGCCATGGCCGGTACGGTATATATCATCAGACAGAATAATAATGCCGTTATGATTTCAGTGGATAACTTCAATAATCTCTTCATCAGTTTCACTTCCTTCTGCTGATTCCTGGTTAACCGTTCAGTACTTTCATCACAGGCGTCGGCGATTCGATGCCGGCCCGGTTCAGGATTCCGATCAGCTCTTCTGCGAGCATGAGTTTTACAATATTCATATTCTCCTCGTTGACGTAAACCGAGAACAGGAGATCCTGTCCGTCACCGTCCGTCGATGAAACTCCCAAAAGCACGGGATCCCCGATCATTTTCTGACGGAGAGATTCCGGCATCCCCGGGATTCCCGCTTTCAAAACATCCCGGATGACTGAAAGATCCTCCGTAACGGAAACAGGGATCGTAATGGTGGCCACGGAAGCATTCCGGGACAGATTGACCGCATTGACAAAATCCCGGTGATTCACCTTCATGATATTTCCTTTGCTGTCCTCGATTTTCAGATAAGTGGCATTCATATCCACGATCTTTCCTCTGAAATCCTGAAACAGCACCCATTCCCCGACACGGTAGGTGTCGTCATACATGTTTTTGATGCCGTCGAAGTAATTGCCGATCATGTTCTGGCTGGCAATACCGACGATCGCGGAAAGGATTCCGGCTGAAGCAAACAGCCCGCTCAGGTTAAGCCCCATGTTATAAAGGCAGGAGAACAAAGCCGCGAGGAAGATCAGAATGCTCAGGATCAGAGAGGCAAATTCAAACCGTTCCTTTTTATAGGTCTCAAGATCCGAAGAACCGATCCGAAGAAGGTACCTTCCGAGCTGCTGCAGGAGGAAGGCGCCGAAGACGGTCCCCGCGCAGGCAGAAAGGGAGAAGAAATTAAAACCTCTCGGCCAGTCTCCTTTCATGATATAGCGGATAGCCGAAATGCTCTCACCTCCGAGAACCCCCTGCAGTAAATACGAAAGGATTAAAAGCAGCGCCAGGAGCAGACATACAGAAAATACGGCATCCATTCTGGTCCTTCCGACCGAGCCTTCCTCCCCCTCTTCTCTCTTTCCGATGGAATACAGAAGTACAAGAAGTGTCATGGAGATGGCCGACAGCAGAATCGTTGCCCAGATCATCGAACGTCTTGTGCGGAATACAAAATCGTTCCGGTATAAGGC
>JAZUHZ010000017.1:0-5209 GCA_045642005.1 Candidatus Avilachnospira sp. | reverse complement strand
CATCGTTCGCCGTACCGGGGGCGATCCGGTCCAGCGCATAGATCATTTCGATGATCCCGTCCAGGATCCTCTTGGGAAGGACCAGGGAAAGATCGCCCGGCGTTGCCGCCAGCGTCGGTCTTACCGTACTTTCCTCGATACGTTTCGCGTTGCTTCTTCTGCCCCGCTCCAGATCACCGAAGCGCTGTACGATCACACCGCCGCCCAGCATATTGGAAAGGCGCGCGATAGACTCGCCGTAGCCGTTGGAATCCCTGAACGGTACGGAAAACCGCTTGGAAACCAGCAGCGCGAAATTCGTGTTTTCCGAGCGCAGTTCGGGATCGTCATAACTATGTCCGTTCACTGTCACAATCCCGTTCGTATTTTCATTGACCACCCAGCCGTTCGGATTCATGCAGAAGGTCCGGACATTGTCCTCGAATTTCCGCGTACGGTAGACGATCTTGGACTCATAAAGTTCATCTGTCAGATGGCTGAAGATCACGGCGGGAAGCTCCACCCGGACGCCGAGGTCGACGCGGTTGGACATGGTGCCGATGCCGAGATCCCCGCAGACTTTTTCCATCCACTTGGAACCGCTCCGGCCGACGGAAAGAATACACTTTTTCCCTTCGGTGCTTCCGCCCGGATAAAGGACCTCAAATCCATCCTCTTTCACGTTGACTGTTTCCACCGGTGTGTCAAAAAAGAACGTGACGCCCTTTTCACAAAGCTCCCGATAGATATTCCCGAGCACCACATAGTTGACATCAGTTCCGAGATGGCGGACGCTGGCCTCTAAAAGGGTCAGGCCGTTCTGCATGCAGAGCTTCTTGAATGCGGAGCCCGCCGTGGAGTAAAGCTTCGTTCCCTCTCCGCCATGGGACATATTGATGCCGTCGACGTATTTCATGAGCTCGATGGCTTCTTCTTTTCCGATATATTCGTAGAGGTTGCCGCCGAAATCATTCGTGATGTTGTATTTTCCGTCAGAGAATGCGCCGGCGCCGCCGAATCCGGACATAATGGCGCAGGAGGGGCAGCCGATGCAGGTCTTGACACGGCTGCCGTCGATCGGGCAGCGGCGTTTTGAAAGTTCATGGCCGGCCTCAAAAACGCATACGGAAAGCTCCGGGGCTTTTTTCTTTAATTCATAGGCGGAGAAGATCCCTCCCGGGCCCGCGCCCACAATAATCACATCATATTTCATATCTGTCCGTCCTTCCTTAAAAAATCATAGAAAAGCGGTGTTCCGCCGGTATGGAGAAAGAGCACGTCGCGCTCCCGCTCGTCCTTTTCAAGTTCCCGGAGCATCCCGTAGAAGGCCTTCCCGGTATAGGTCGGATCAAGGGGAAGAGCATGCTCGCGGAGCATCCTGCGGATCAGGGTTTCGACTTCGGGAGTGTATTTGCCGTAGCCGCCCATAAGGTAGTCGTCTGTGATGTCCGGGTCTTCATGGGTTCTTGCGATGGAGATCCCGCGGATCCGGTGGTCTGCATCCGCGGCCGCCCGGAGGCCTTCATAGGTCGATCCGGTGCCGACCGCCAGATAGATTTCCGAAAAGTGCACGCCGAGAGCCTTTTCCTGCCGGAGGATCTCCGGGAAAACCGCCCGGTAGGCACGGCGGAGGACCTCCTCCCCGCCTTTTCCGGTCTCGTCCCCGTAGATGTAATAGGGATTCTCTCCCGCTTCCCGGGACTGCTGCAGCGTATCATGCACAGTCTTCGGGACATCTTCCGGCCTTGTAAAAATAAGTTTAGCGCCGGACTCCCGGAGCATTTTCCCGTTAAAGGTCTCCCCGCTGCCCTCTTCTTTTTTGATGATTACCCGGCACTTTTTCCCCGCGGCGGCGGCCATATGGGCCACGACCCGGTTTAAATTGGAGGAGGCGCTCCCGTAGCTGATCACGGTGTCCGCGCCCCGCGCTTCCATTTCCCGGAAAACCTCTGCCGCAATGCGGACTTTGTTTCCGCGGAAGGAAAACGGGATCAGGTCGTCCCGTTTCACAAAGATCCGGACCGGCCCGCAGTGCATCAGATATTCGATTCCAGTTTCGTCAATTTTCATTTTCTTTTTCCGAGAAAACCAAGCGCAAGGTTCTTTAAATAAAGGAAACTTTCCATCCGGAATGCCATCGAAAGGCCGAGGTAGGTGAGCCCGCCGGCCGCGATCTGAAGGATCATCGTAAGAAGCGCGCCCCCGGCAGATTCCGTAGAAAAACCGAGGAAGGCGCAGAGAGTTCCGGTCAGATAGGCAATGAGACCGCACGCAATGCCTGCCAGGAATTCCGGCAGCATGTCCTTCCACTGGGAAAGCGGGGAATATCCGACGATTTTCCGGTTCGGAGCGCCGTTAATGAACGTGCAGACATAATCAAAAAGCGCCTTCATCAGGATCATCACGGTCACGCCGAAGGGAATACTTGCGATGAGAACGAGGATGCCGGCGGCCTTTTTGATCACTTCCAGCCGGAGATAAATATCGCTCCGGCCGTTGGCGTTGATGACCTGCAGGTTGACGACGTGAATCTGCCACACCGAGAAGGAAAGACAGCAGAGCCTTAGAAGCGTCACCGCACCCATCCAGGAATCTCCGAGTACGACCCGCACAAAGGCCTCCGAGACCGCCATCATCCCGAACATGGCCGGGAACATCACATAGCCGGAAAGCTTTAAGGACCGCCGCATGAGATTCCGGCTCTCCTCTTTTTCCGCTTCCGAGATCCCCTGAATTTTGGAGAAGGCGGGGAGCAGCACGGACTGCATCGTGGAGGCCGCCGATACGGCGATCACCTGCGGGAACTGGTTGGCCCGGTTATAAAGGCCGACCATGCCGGGATCGTAAAGCTTCTGGATGACCGGCGTATAGAGGTTATTGTATATCGTGTCAATGAGCCCGGACACCAGGACTTTCCATCCGTAGGAAAACAGACTCCGGAGTTTTTCGAGCCTGAATTTTCCGTGGGGCACATACCGGAGCATTCCGAGAAGAAGCACCATGAGCAGCACGTTTTTCAGAAGCTGCTGCCAGATGAGCGCCCAGGTCCCGGCGCCGGAAAGCGCGAGGAGAATGCCCGCAATTCCGCTCAGAAGATCCGCGATCACGGTGGCGATGCACTGCAGCCGGAAATTCATGTCCCGGGCGATTCTGGCAAAAAGGAGCGAGGTCACGGATCCGGAAAAAAGGATCAGGGAGAGAACCCTTAGCATCTTTGTAATCCCGGGGTCCTCAAAATACGAGGCGGCCAGCGGCGCCAGCAGGAAGATCAGAAGATATAGTGCCGCGGAAAGAAGGAGTCCGGTATAAAAAACTGAGGTGAAATCGTCCTCGTCCGCCTCCTTTTTCTGAATAAGAGCTGTCTGGAACCCGGTCTGGATGATGACATTGGCAATGGTCACAAAGATCAGCATGACCGACATAGTGCCGTATTTTTCCGGCCCGAGAAGTCTCGCCAGGATGATGGAAATAACGAAGGTGCAAACCTGGTCACCTCCGCTTTCAATGGCTTTCCAGAAAAAGCCCCTGATCACACCCTGTTTTAAATTCTCACCATTCATCCGTTACTGCTGCCCGCGGATCTTTTTCTGCCAGGCTTTCAGATTCCTTTCGTACCCCTGATCGGAGAGTTCGTAGATTTTTTCGTCCTTTACCGCATCGGGCAGATACTGCTGATCCACCCAGTGGTAAGGATAATTGTGCGCATATTTGTACCCCGTCCCGTTGCCGGCGAAGCTTCCTTTTCCGTCGTTCTCCGCGGAGGCTTCAAAGTGCACATCCCGGAGGTAAACGGGCACGGGAAGGGTCCCGGTCTTTTCCACGAGTGAAAAGGCCTTGTCCCGGGCGCACACGGCGGCATTGGACTTCGGAGCGCAGGCGACATAGGTCGCGGCCTGCGTCAGAATGATCCCGGCTTCCGGCATCCCGATCCGTTCCACGGCCAGGGAGGCGTTGGTCGCCAGAATGAGCGCCGTGGGATCGGCATTTCCCACATCCTCCGAAGCGCAGATCATGATCCGCCGGGCGATGAATTTGATATCCTCACCGGCCTCCAGCATCCGCGCGAGGTAATAGGAGGCGGCATCCGGATCCGAGCCGCGCATACTCTTGATGAAGGCGGAGATCACGTCGTAGTGATTGTCCCCCTCGCGGTCGTAGCCGAGGGCTTTCCGCTGGATGCATTCCTGCATGACATCAAGGGTGAGATGAATGCGGCCGTCCGGGTCGGGGTCGGTCGTCAGGACGCCGAGTTCCACGGCATTTAACGCCGCTCTCGCATCGCCGCCGGCGATCTCCGAGATAAAGTCCGCCGCATCGTCATCGATATACGGGTGGTAACTGCCCATTCCTTTTTCCGAATCCGTCACCGCCCGGACCACCAGCGTCCTGATGTTTTCTTTGGAAAGCGGATGAAGCTCGAAGATCCGGGAGCGGGACAGCAGCGCCCGGTTGACCTCGAAGTAGGGATTTTCCGTCGTGGCACCGATGAGCGTGACGGTTCCGTCCTCCACAAAGGGCAGAAGATAATCCTGCTGGGCTTTATTGAAGCGATGGATCTCGTCGATGAACAGAATTGTTTTCCGGCCGAAGGCGGCATTCTCTTTTGCCGCTTTCACGACCTCCTCCATATCCTTTTTCCCGGAGGTGGTGGCGTTCAGTTCCCGAAAATCCGCACTGGTCGTTTTCGCGATCACCTGGGCGATCGTGGTCTTTCCGGTGCCCGGAGGCCCGAAAAAGATAATGGAACCAAGCTGGTCCGCCTTGATGGCGCGGTAAAGAAGCTTATCCTTCGCGAGGATATGCTCCTGTCCCACCACTTCGTCCACACTCTCCGGCCGAAGCCTCCCGGCCAGCGGAGCGGTGTCTTGTCTGTTCTTTTCCCGCATGTAGTCAAAAATGTCCATAGATGGTTATAGTATAGCACAGCTTTCCCCGGTTGCAAACAGAAATGTCTGGTCAGATTTTCCTATACATTTTCCCGGAACGGACTTATAATGGGCCAAGCATAGTTATCACGAGGTATTTATCATGAAAAAAATCAGAACACTCGTTACCGCCTTTCTTGCGACAGCACTTTCCCTCACCCTCCTCTTTCCGGCCTTCGCAGTCCCGCAGCCTTACGAGCATGATCCGAGACTCGATGCCCGGACAATGGCAGATGTTGTCTATAATCCGGAGGCAGTCTACGGCTTTTCCCCGAGTCCGGATTCAGCCCGCCTCGGCTCCTATC
>JAZUHZ010000016.1:0-5124 GCA_045642005.1 Candidatus Avilachnospira sp. | reverse complement strand
CTCAAGGCCGAAAGGCTTTGCCAGTTCCTTGATCACACCGGAGGCCTTGTTGAAATCCTTGATAAACTGCTGTTCCTCCTGATCAAGCCTTGTTTCGTCAAAGGTCGAATTCTGCGTGGTTTCGCCGCGGACCATGAGATGGAAATGATAGAAACTGTGGGTATCCACACTCATGGACACATTTGCGTCGATGGTGGACGGCTTCGGGATGCCGAGGAAGCCTTTTTCACAGGTAACGGAACCGTCCACATTATAGTCAATAGCGTACTGGTGCTCATACTCGAGTTCCAGACGGACGTCGTATTTTTCATCGATGCAGATGGCAAAGATGATCTTTACGGAGACGATCAGACCTTTATACTGATTGTCAAAGGCGCTGAGATTCTGATCCCGGTGGATGTAAACCGAAGGAACCGGCTGTTCCTTGATCCTGACACGGGAAGATGTACCGGCGCCGAGAAGCGGAGCTTCTCCGTACGTTTCCGCATATTCCGGGGAGCTGATGAAATCCTCAATCCCGGCATTGACAAGACCATCGAGGATCTCTCCGTTATTGGCATAGAGAGATTCCGTAATCTGTCTTTCGATTTCCGAAGCTTTTTCCTCGTCAGGTTCCAGATCGATCGGTACCGTATAGTGCATACTGTACCGTTCTTTCATTTCATCATAGGTGATGGGTTCATATTCCACCCGGACAGTTTCGCCTTCTGTGACAAGGTTTGTGATCTCGGCGTAGCAGACGTCTTCTTCCCTGCCGTTTTCATCATAAACGGCGATAAAGTCTCCCTCTCTTGCCGTAAAGGTGCCGCTTTCATCGGTAAAGAGGGCTTTCCTGACAAGGATCTCCTCTCCGTTAATGTATGGTGTGGAGGCGACCGTTTTCGATGCGGTCGAGGAAGTCGCTTTTCTGGCAGTGGACGGGGAAGCCGTTTCTACCTCCGGATCCTCTCCTTCTCCGAGAAGGTCTGAAGTCCCGATCGGGTACATATCGGGAATCAGAAGCACTTCTTCCATTTCCGCGGTGCGGTAGGTATAGACGTCACCTTCTCTTCCGGTGATTGTGAGGTAGGCAAGTCCGTCATCCATATCGGAAATCAGCGCATCATCAGTACTGCCGGTAAAGGGAAGCTCACCTTTATAGATTCCAAGGGCGGTACCGAGAGGAAGGTCTCCGTCATAAGTGAAGGTGCCGGTTACGGTATCGGCGATCTTCGTGGAAAGCTCACCGTCCGGGGTAATGTATGCTTCATAGAGCCCGCCGAAGGCATCCTCGTCAAGGCCGCTGACCAGGTCGGCGGAGAGGAACGTAAGATCAGGATCCAGCTCCGTATCAAAAAGATATTCCGCATAAACATTGAAATTGATCCGGATAATACTGTCCTGGGCCCAGATGACACCGCTTCCCATGACAGGATCTGCCTCGGCCCCAAGCGCATAGCCGGAATTCTCCGGAATCTCGGCAATATAGGTATGTCCGGCTTCGTAGATATGCATGCTGTCGCCGAAGCCGTCTTTATAATCCGGGTAGATGATATAATCATCATCATACCTCGATACATTAAATGTGACCTGGAAATGATCACTGGAATCTCCCTGAAGCCGTGAGACATCCGTGATCGTCATTATGTTTTTGATTTCGGAAATACTTCCTTTTCCGCTGAGCGGCCGGATGAAAATGGCAAATTCCGGAGCAACGTCCTCAAATCCCATTTCCCGGACCGGTTCCGGTACGGAATCTTCAGCTTCCGATCCGGTTTCCGGAATCGGTTCCACCTTCTTCTCTGTGGTCTGACGTACGGTTCCGGAGGCTCGTACCGCCGGTTTTCCAACCAGGGTTACGGTCGTGCTGTCTGCAATACCGACGGGAAGAATGCTGTATTTTCCTTCAATAAAGCGAATCTCCTCCGGATCGGCGATTCTTCCAAAATGACCGTCATGCAGCAGGTTTACGTGAATTGTCCTTCCGTCAAGCTCGAAATCCTCACTGATCATTCTTCCGAAATACCCGTGATGCTCCATCGTAAGCGCATAAAGATCCCCGTCCGGTGTCCGGATAAAGGGACTGTCGATCATCCGGCCGTTTTCATCGATCAGATACCAGTTATCCCCGGTATCGGAGGCGGTGAGATCATTCACCCAGGTGGCTTGAAGGAGCACGCCGCTTTGGTTTCTTACATGCCATCCCGTTTCATCCTGAAACCAGAGATCGGAATAGGTTTTTGAAGAATTTCCCCGGGTGGAAACAGCCGTCTGTGAAGTTTCCGCATTGGCAATTACCGGCTCGCACACCATGGAAACCGCCAGAATCAGGGCAATGATTTTTCGTAACAGAGACTTTTTCATAGTTTTTTCCTCATTCAAACTGGGCGGCATAGAGATCATGGTAGAATCCCTTCTGCTGCATCAGGCTTTCGTGATCTCCCTGTTCGATCACATCCCCGTGATGAAGAACAAGGATATGGTCGGCGTTCCGGATCGTGGAAAGACGGTGTGCGATCACGAAACAGGTTTTCTCTTTCATAAGTTCCCGCATGGCCTTCTGAATCTCCCGCTCGGTGCCGGTATCGACATTGGAGGTGGCTTCATCCAGAATGAGCATTTTCGCGTCATAGAGCATGGCTCTTGCAATGGTCAGAAGCTGTTTCTGGCCCTTACTGATATTGCCGCCGTCCTCGCTGATCACGGTCTGGTACCCTTTCGGAAGCCTCTGGATGAACGGATGGATATGGGCGGCTTTGGCGGCTCTTATAACTTCTTCCATGGTTGCGTTGTCTTTTCCGTAGGCAATATTGTCAAAGACCGTACCCTCAAAGACCCAGGTGTCCTGGAGCACCATGGCATAGGCTTTCCGGAGGGAAGCTCTCGACACCTTCATGATGTCTTTTCCGTCCACGAGAATGCGTCCGCCGTTGAGATCGTAAAAACGCATCAGCAGATTGATAACCGTGGTCTTACCGGCTCCTGTAGGCCCTACAATGGCCACAAGCTTCCCGGGCTCTGCATGGAGGCAGAGGTCATGGAGAATCGTCTTTCCTTCCTCGTAACCAAAAGAGATGTGATCCATGAGCACGTCACCCTGTACCTCACAAAGCTCCGCGGCCCCTTCGCAGTCTGCGCTCTCTTCCTCTTCGTCGAGGAGCGTAAATACGCGCTCTGAAGCGGCCAGGGCGGAATAGATCTCGTTAATGATATTGGCGATCTCGTTGATCGGACCGGAAAATTTCCGGGAATAGAGAACAAACGAGGAAATCTGTCCCAGATTGATCTGTCCGTAGAGATACAGCACAGATCCGAAAATCCCGATCAGCGCGAGCCCGATATTGTTGATGGAGCCAACGGTCGGGCCCATGGTCACGCCGTAATACTCTGCTTTATAATAGGCATCTGCCGCCTCGTGGTTGATCCGGTCATACCGGTCATTGACCGTATGCTCAAACGCGTAGGCATTAATGGTTTTCTGACCGGAAAACATTTCTTCGACAAATCCGTTCATGCGGCCGTAGGTTCGGGAACGGGAGGTAAAGAGCGGCTGGGTGATTTTTCTCATCCGAACGGTATAATACAGTGCCAGCGGAAGCGTGATCACCGTAATCAGGGAAAGTACCGGTGAAAGGAAGATCATCATAAAGAAGGAGCCGGTCACCGTCACGATGCTCGTCAGAATCTGTACGACGTCGGTGGCCAGACAGGTCGTCACCACATCAATGTCATAGGAGACACGGCTGATGATATCCCCGGCCTGATTCCGGTCAAAATACCCGACAGGAAGGCGACCGAGTTTTTCAAAGACGTCTTTCCGCATTTTCTTGCCGATCCAGCGGGAAACCTGCATCATGATCACACTGATGGCGATGGAAATGAGGGAACTGACCACATAACAGAAAAACATCCGTTTTGCATAAAAGAAAACGTTGTCAAAATGAACGGAACCGGCGCCCCGGGAGGCTTCATTGATCGCTTTTCCGGCAAAATCCGGCCCAAGGAGTGCAAGGATATTGCTGCCGATACTTAAAAGGATAATGAGAAAAAGAAAAAAACGGTAAGCTCCCAGGTATCGGAGAATTCGTTTGAGTGCGCCTTTTGTGTCTTTCGGATTCTGGCGGATCACATCATTTTTAGCCATATCAATGCATCTCCCCCATTTGTGTATGATAAATCTCCCGGTACATGGGACAGGTTTCCATGAGTTCTTCATGCGTGCCGTATCCGGCGGCAGTGCCCTCCTCAAGGACAAGGATCCTGTCAAGATTCATGATCGAACTGATCCGCTGGGCGATGACGATCATTGTGGTATCGCCGTAGTTTTCCCGGATGGCCTTTCGAAGCGCGGCATCTGTCCGGTAATCCAGAGCGCTGGAGGAATCGTCGAGCACAAGGATCCTCGGATGTCCGGAAAGCGCCCTGGCAATCAGAACCCGCTGTTTCTGACCGCCGCTCAGATTGGCGCCGCGGATCACGGCCATGTGATCATAAGTATCCTCATAGCCTTCGATAAATTCTGCCGCTCCGGAAGCACGGACGGATTCCCGAAGTTCTTCTTCTGTTACATCTCTTCCGAATGTGATATTTTCCCGGAGAGATTCGGCAAAAATCACATCATTCTGGAAAACCGTGCCGAAATATTTCCGCAGATCGTCTTTTTCATAGGTTCGGACGTCTCTGCCGTCGACATAGACGGCTCCTTCAGTGACATCGTAAAACCGCATCAGAAGATTAATGATGGTAGTCTTTCCGCAGCCGGTCGGTCCGATGATCCCGAGAGACCCGCCTTTTCTGATCCGGAAATCAATATCCGAAAGGCAGTTTTTTCGCTCTTCCCCTCCGAAATCCGCAGCATTCGTTTCATAGGTGCTGTCTTTGCCGTAGCGGAAAGATACATGATCAAAGATGATTATGTCCTCTCCCGGCGCTTTCCGTAGGGCTTCTTCCGGGATCCTGGGAAGATCATCTTCCTCCTGAATCACTTCGGCGATTCTTTTTGCGGAAGCATCCGCTTTGGACATCATCATGAAGATCCGGTTGAGTCCCATGACGCCCATCATGATCATATTGAAATAGGTCAGGAACGCAAGGATCACGCCGGGCTTTGTGAGCCCGGCATTGACACGCCGTGCTCCGTAAATG
>JAZUHZ010000015.1:0-2567 GCA_045642005.1 Candidatus Avilachnospira sp. | reverse complement strand
ATGGATTACTACGCCATTGCCCAGTGTACCCCGGGAATCATTGCGGTAAATACCGCCACCTTTGTGGGAAGCAAGGAACGGGGAACCACCGGCGGAATCATTGCCACGCTCGGTGTGGTTTTTCCATCCGTGGTGATCATTACCGTGCTCGCCGGACTGATCCGGAACTTTGCCGAACTTCCCGCCGTGGCGCATGCGTTTGCCGGGATCCGGGTCTGTGTCTGCGTGCTCGTTCTTAATGCAACGCTGAAACTTCTGAAAAAATCCGTGATTGATAAACGTACGGCGGCAATCTTTGTCTGCGTTTTTCTCGGAAGTCTCCTTCTTGATCTGAGCCCGGTCATCTTTGTCCCGCTCGCGGGAGCAACGGGAATCCTTCTGCGGAATTATCAGGAGAAAAACGGAGGAAAGAAATCATGATGAGTATTTACCTCCGGCTTTATTTTGAATTTTTCAAGACAGGCCTTTTCGCCGTGGGCGGCGGAATGGCCACCGTTCCGTTTCTTAAGGAGATGGGAGAACGGACCGGCTGGTTTACCAATGCGGATCTCATGAACATGCTCGCGGTATCCGAATCCACGCCCGGACCGATCGGCATCAATATGGCCACGTATGTGGGCTTTCTTGCCGGCGGGGTTCCCGGAGGCGTGGTCGCAACCATCGGTGAGATCACACCTTCTGTGATCGTGATCCTGATCATTGCCCGCATGCTCGCAAGGTTCCGGGATTCCCGTACGGTAAAGAATGCTTTTTACGGCCTCCGGCCTGCTTCCACGGGTCTCATTGGGGCTGCGGCTCTCGGAATCATCGGCACAGTGCTTTTTACGGTAAACGGAAAAACCGGCGTGAATATCCCGGGACTTCTGTTTGCCGCGGTGCTTTATGTTTTTACCAATCATATCAAAGCCACGAAGAATCTTCACCCCATCGTGTTTATTGCCGTAAGCGCAGTGGTCGGAATTCTCTTAAAATGGTGAAGAAGAGTACATGAAGGAATTTATCAAGATCCGCGGTGCTGCGGAACACAATTTAAAAGAAGTCGATCTCGATATCCCGAGAAATGAGTTCGTGGTGTTCACGGGACTCTCCGGCAGCGGAAAATCCTCTCTGGCTTTCGATACCATTTATGCGGAGGGTCAGCGAAAATACATGGAATCGCTCTCTTCGTATGCCCGGCAGTTCCTCGGACAGATGGAAAAACCGAAGGTAAAAAGTATTGAGGGCCTTTCTCCGGCCATTTCCATAGACCAGAAATCAACGAATCACAATCCGCGTTCCACGGTGGGTACCGTGACGGAGATTTATGATTATCTTCGTCTTTTATATGCACGTACCGGCATTCCCCACTGTCCGGAATGCGGCAAAGAGATCCGGCGTCAGACGGTCGATGAGATGGTGGATATGATCCTTCAGTTCCCGGAAGGAACCAGGATCCAGCTTCTGGCACCCGTGGTACGCGGGCGGAAAGGCACCCACGAAAAGCTGATCGATCAGGCACGCCGCTCCGGCTATGTCCGGATCCGTATCGACGGAAGTCTGTATGATCTTTCCGAAGAAATCATTCTTGATAAAAATCTGAAACACAATATTGAGGTTGTGGTAGACCGCCTGATCATCCGGGACGGGTTGGAGAAACGCCTCACGGACTCCGTCGAAAACGTACTGAAACTTTCCGAAGGTCTGCTTACGGTGGACGTGATCCGTGTGGGGGAGCGGAAAGAGGGAGACACATGTGCCATCCGTGACGGGGAACAGATCATGCTTTCCCAGAATTTTGCCTGTCCTGACTGCGGGATCAGCATCGAGGAGATCGAGCCCAGATCCTTCTCGTTCAATAATCCCTACGGGGCGTGTCCCGAGTGTTTCGGACTCGGATATAAAATGGAGTTTGACATCCGGCTCATGATCCCGGATGATTCTCTTTCACTCAATCAGGGAGCCATTTCGGTGACCGGTTGGCAGTCCTCCTCCAAGAGCGGGAGCTATTCGCATGCGATGCTTCTGGCACTTGCCGAAGAATACGGATTCAGTCTGGATACGCCTTACCGGGATCTGCCTGACCATATTAAAAATATCATTGAACACGGAACCGGGGGACACCCGGTAAAGATCTATTATGATTCCAAATACGGCCGCGGAAGTTCTGTGCACAGCGCACCTTTCGAAGGTCTGATTGAAAATACCAGAAGACGTTACCGTGAGGCTTTCTCGCAGGAAATGAAGACAAGCTACGAGGAGTACATGCGTACCGACCAGTGTCCGTTATGCAGAGGGAAACGTCTGAAGAGAACATCGCTTGCCGTGACCTTGGGCGGCGAGAACATCTACGATATGTGCAGCTTTTCTATCAGGGGGATCCGGGATAAGCTTGACAATCTCGGTTTTGATTCCCGGCAGGAAAAGATCGGCGGGGAAATCATCAAGGAGATCCGGGCGAGACTTACCTTCCTCATCGATGTGGGACTTGATTATCTGACCCTTTCCAGAAATGCCTCCACCCTTTCGGGAGGAGAGTCCCAGCGGATCCGTCTCGCTACCCAGATCGGTTCCGGACTTGTCGGAGTGGT
>JAZUHZ010000014.1:0-16039 GCA_045642005.1 Candidatus Avilachnospira sp. | reverse complement strand
AAAGAGAACGGATTTTTCTTTTTTTCGGATCATCCGGGAACAAAAATCGAAGCCGGCGCCTATGCCAAAGGGTATATTGCAGACCGGATCCGGGACTACCTTCTGGAAAACGGGGTAAAGAGCGCAATTATCGATCTCGGGGGAAATATCCAGACGGTCGGAGGAAAACCGGGCGGAGAGCCGTTCCGCGTGGGAATCAAAGATCCGAAAGGGGAAGAGGGGTATCTCAAGGTCCTCGAGGCGAAGGATATTTCTGTTGTGACCGCAGGGAATTACGAAAGATATTTTGAAGAGAACGGGGTGATCTATCACCACATTCTGGATCCGGGAACAGGATTTCCCGTACAGAATGAGCTTGCGTCTGTCACAGTGACAGGGCCGCAGTCCGTTGTCTGTGATGCACTGGCAACGGCGTGTTTTGTCAAAGGAACAGAGGAGGGAATCCGGCTTCTTCACGAGTATAATGAAATCCATCATGCCGGATACAAAGGATATTTCCTTTCAGCAGACGGTGTCTTTACCGGGTCGGAAAAGGAGTGAGCGGAGGAAACTATGATTGAACGACAGGAAAAAATTTTGATTCCGGTTTCCGACCTCATCGGATATGCGGCGCCGAAGGAGCGTCTTCTTTTCTTTGATATCGAAACCACCGGTCTTCGGGCCGGTTCCTCCAGCCTCTATCTGATCGGGATTCTTTCCTGTGAAGGGGACAGCTGGCAGCTCACCCAGTATTTTTCCGAAAACCTTCTGGAGGAAAAAGAACTTCTGCTCCGGTTTTCCGAAGCAATCGACAGAAAACGAAAGTACGGTCATCCGGTTCTCGTCACCTATAACGGAGACGGTTTTGATATCGGCTATCTGAAGGAAACGGCCAGGGAGTATCATTTGCCTTCGCCTTTTCGGGATACGCTGAGTTTTGACCTTTTTAAGGAAATCAAACCGTTTAAGAAACTGACGGGTCTTCCGAATCTGAAACTGAAAACCGTGGAAAAGCTTCTTGGCATCGACCGGGAAGACCGGTATTCCGGCGGAGAGCTGATCGCGGTTTACGAGGAATATCTGCGTCTTTCCGGGATTCTCCCGGGCGGCTCGGAGGATACGGAGGGAAACCGGGCGCTCCGGGAAAAATGCCTTTCCTGTCTTCTGCTGCATAACAGAGAAGATATCGAAAACCTTCCCGCGCTGATGGATCTTCTTTCCTACCGGATGCTTTCCGAGGGGAGGATGAAACTTCGGGAGGCTACGGTATCGGAAGCGCCGGGAAAACCGGAGGAAAAGCTCCTCGATCTTCGGTTTACGCTCGAAGCTCCGCTTCCGAAGGAGTTTTCCTATGAGGATGAAAACTATGTGATCTCGGTTTCCGGGAAGGACCGGTTTCTGTTTGAAGCGGTGATCCGGCTCTGTGAGGGGGAACTGAGATACTACTATCAGGACTATAAAAATTATTACTATCTGCCTGCCGAGGATATGGCCATCCACAAGTCGCTCGGAGAGTTTGTAGACAGAAAAAACAGAAAACAGGCCACGGCTTCTACCTGCTACGGCAAAAAAAACGGCCTTTTTATTCCGGAGCCGTCTCCTGTGCTGACACCGGTCTTTTATAAGAGTTATAAGGGGATGCGCTACGGGGAGGTGACAGAAGATTTTCTTTCCGATGAGAAAAAAATGACAGAATTTCTGCTCGCACTTCTTGACAATGTGTGATATAATTCAAAGATTGTCGGAGGAATCATATGAGACGAAGATTATTCCCTGTTTCTTTTCTTCTGATTGCGGCCGCGATATTCTTAACTTCCTGTTCCGGGAAAGAGGCGGCAAAAGAAACAAAAGAAACAGAAGTTCAACAGAATACAGAGGAGACGGCAGCGGAAAAGGAGACAGAGGCGCCTCCCGCGGCAGGAAAAGAAGAATCGGCCGAAAAAGAGACGGAGTCAGTCTCCCGGGAACCGGAAACCAAAAAGGAAATCACCAATAAGCCCGTAGAGGAGAAAAAGCCGATCATTGAAACGCTGACGGTGAATACCATCAGCGACGGCATAGTGCTCATCGATGTGAGTCTTCCCGAAGGGTTTGAGATTATCGACAGAGGGAATAACTATATCTGCCTGGAACGTGCCGAAGACCACAGAAAAGTGGATTATTATGTTTACGACCTCGGGGAAGCGGATCCGGACGGCCTCTATTTTGTCGAAAAGTATGTGCCGCTTGTCATGTCCGACTACCGGAAGAGTGGAGCCAGGCTTGGCTGCACGGCGCAGCAGTATGAGGGCAGTTATTTTACCTATACGCTCGTGATGATGGATACCCAGTGGGACGGCGGACTGAAGGAAGGTCTGGTGATCGGATGGGCCCCCACCGGAATCCCCGGGATCTTCGCAATCTGTGAAGTGGATGACGGCTATGAGGACACGGACGGGAAGAAAAATGTGGATCTCACGAATGCCGAACTGGAGTCTTACATCAACGCCGCAAAACTCCACGATCAGTAAATAAGAAGTCCAGAAAAAAATAAATAAGAACTCCGGAAGAAAACAGTCCTTGGGCTGTTTTCTTTTCTTCTGCCGGGAAAATCGTCTTGCGAATACCATAATTTTCATTTATAATCAGTTATAAGAATACATTGCTGCATGAAGAGGAAAATATGGAACATAATCTTGCTGCATACAGGGCGTTTTATGAAACGGCAAAGGAAGGAAATATTTCCAAAGCTGCCACAAAACTCGGCGTCACTCAGCCGGCCGTCTCAAGAGCCATTTCAAAACTGGAACAGAATTTCGGAACGAAGCTTTTCAACAGGACCCAGCGGGGCGTTTCTCTGACGCCGGAGGGAGATATTTTTTATGAACATCTCGAACAGGCGTTTTACGATATCGAGAAAGGGGAAGAGGAACTCCGGCGTATCAAGGATGATGAGTTCGGTTATCTGAAGATCGGCTCTTCCTCCACCCTGTGCCGTTTTTTTCTGGTTTCCTATCTCAAGGAGTTTTTTGACAGGAATCCGTTTGTAAAACTTACGATCGAAAATGCTTCTACCGCGCAGACCATCCAAAGAATCCAGTCAAGGAAACTCGACATCGGGGCCGTTATGCTCTATAAAAAAGAGCCGGATATCGTTTTTGAGAAGATCATGGATGTGGAGGACATCTTCGTGTGCACGCCGCTTTACAAAAGGCGTCTTGAGGAGCTGTACGGAACCGGCGTCAATCCGTTTGAAAAAGCCAATATCATGCTCCTCTCCCGGGAACATGTCACCCGGAAATATATCGATGAGTTCCTGAAATCGGAGAACATCAGCCCGAAGCGTCTTCTGGAGTTCCCGACGATTGATGTACTCATTGACATGGCAAAATCAAACATGGGAGTAGCCTGCGTGATCCGGGAATTTGTTACAAGGGAGCTTGCGGAAGGAACCCTTTCGGAAATTCCTCTTCCCCGGAGAATCCCGAAGCGGATGGCAGGCTTTGCGTATCTTGAGTCAGATCAGAATCCGGCGCTCAGGGAATTCCTGCGCTGTATTAAATAAGTATTATGGCAAGACTGATAAATACAGAAGTAAATGAAGAAGAAAAGGCGATGGAGACCTCACTCCGCCCGAAAATGCTTGATGACTATATCGGTCAGGAACGCATAAAGGAAATGATGCGGGTCTATATTGCCGCGGCAAGATCCCGGGGCGAAGCCATGGATCATGTGCTTTTCTATGGACCTCCCGGACTTGGGAAAACCACGCTTTCGGGAATCATCGCCAATGAAATGGGGGTGAATATGAAGATCACCTCCGGCCCGGCCATTGAAAAACCGGGCGAAATGGCCGCCATCCTCAACAATCTCCAGAAAGGAGATGTTCTTTTTATCGATGAGATCCACCGTTTAAACCGTCAGGTGGAGGAGGTGCTTTACCCCGCTATGGAGGATTTTGCCATCGATATCATGCTGGGAAAGGAAGCCGGTGCAAGAAGTGTCCGGCTCGAACTTCCGCCGTTTACCCTGGTGGGGGCGACAACGAGAGCGGGACTCCTGACAGCGCCTCTTCGGGACCGTTTCGGCATTGTGGAAAAGATGGAGTTCTATACCACGAAAGAACTCATGACCATCGTTAAACGGAGTGCTTCGGTGCTTGGTGTAACGATCGATGAAGAGGGTGCAGAGCGGATCGCCCGGCGTTCCCGCGGAACCCCGAGACTGGCCAACCGTCTCCTGAAGCGGGTCCGGGATTTTGCCGAGGTAAAGTATAACGGACACATCACGAAGGAAGTGGCCGACTATGCGCTGGATATCCTGGATGTGGACCGCCTGGGCCTTGACATGAATGACAGGGTCTATCTTCAGACGATCATCGAAAAATTCGAAGGAGGACCGGTCGGAATCGATACGATCGCGGCGGCTCTTTCAGAGGATGCGGGAACGCTCGAGGATGTGATCGAGCCCTATCTTCTGATGAACGGACTCATTAAGAGAACGCCGCGGGGGCGTATTGCCCTCCGGGCGGCCTATGATCATCTCGGAATGGAAATGACAGGGCAGCAGTCCCTGGATCTTTGATCTTTCGATACGGAGAAACGAAATGGCAGACAAAAATACGGCAACAGAAGTACTGATCGACGGCAAGGTATATCATCTGTCGGGGGCGGATCCCGCCTATCTTCAGCAGGTATCGGGCTATATCAATTCCAAAATCCTGGAACTGAAAAAGTCAAAGACCTGGCGGGGACTGGATTCCGACTACCGGCAGCTTTTTCTGAACCTGAATATCGCGGATGATTATTTCCGTGAAAAAAATGAGGCCGATGAGCTGAAAAAGAAAAATGAGGATCTGGAGAAGGAACTCTACTCCATGAAGCATGAGATCGTCAGCACCAAGCTGAAGCTGGAAAACAGCCTGAAACAGCAGAATGTCCTGGAATCGCGGGTAGAGGAGTGGAAGGAAAAGTTTTACGCCCAGTCAGGAAGTCAGGGTGATTATTCATGATGGAGTTATTGGCACCGGCCGGTTCTTTTTTGTGTGCGAAAGCGGCAGTCGCTGCCGGGGCGGATGCCGTCTATATGGGCGGTCCGCTTTTTTCTGCCCGTGCCTATGCGGAAAGCTCCCGGGACGGAGGCAACCGGGAAGAGGATGACCAGCTTGAAAAAACGATCCGGTACTGTCATCTCCATGGTGTCCGGGTCTATATGACGGTAAATACTCTCATGAAAGAGCAGGAAATGGACGGGATCGATGCCTATCTCCGGAAGTATGCGGATCTTCATGTGGATGCCTTTATCGTTCAGGATATCGGTCTGATGGCGCATCTTCGGAGCGCTTTTCCCGGGATCCCGCTGCATGTGAGCACGCAGGCGGCGGTCACAGGAAAACGGCATGCCCGGAGACTTCTTTTGCTCGGGGCAAAACGGGTGGTCCCTGCCAGGGAACTCTCGCTTTCGGAACTTTCCGGGATCGCGTCTACGGGGATCGAGGTGGAGGCTTTTATTCACGGCGCCCTCTGTTATTCCTATTCGGGACAGTGCCTCATGAGTTCCTTCCTCGGAGGAAGGAGCGGAAACCGGGGCCGATGTGCGGGCCCATGCCGTCTTCCTTATGAGGTCTATGACGAACACATGAGAAAAGTAGGGGAAGAGGAGGAACGCATGGTCCTCTCCTTAAAGGATCTCTGTACCTTAAACAGGCTCCGGGATCTGGAAGCGGCCGGCGTGACGTCTCTGAAAATCGAGGGGAGGATGAAATCTCCTCTCTATGTAGCCGGAGTCGTGTCGGTTTACCGGAAGTGGCTGGATCATCCGGATCTTTCCACCGGGGAGATGGAGGAGGATTTCAGAAAGCTCCGGGAGATCTTTGACCGGGGCGGTTTTACCGACGGCTATCTCGACCGGCATAACGGACGGAATATGCTCACTCTTTTTGAAAAAGAGGAAAAGCGGATTCCGGATCCGGAGATCGTAAAGGACATCACGGAGAAGTATCTGGAAGCGGACAGCCGGGTGAAGATCCGGGGAGAAGCGGTTTTTCTCTGCGGAAATGAAGCAAGGCTCACGCTTTCCACAGAGGACGGTTCCCGGAAAGTATGTGTGAAAGGTCCGGTGGTGGAGAATGCATCCAGGCGGGCGCTTACGGAAGCCGAACTCCGGGAAAAACTGGAGGCGTTCGGAAATACAGAGTTTTCCCTCACGGAACTTAAGGTGACCTGTGAAGACGGGATCTTTGTTCCGGTCAGCGCACTGAAAAAAATGCGGCAGCAGGCAACAGAGCTTCTTATGGCGGAAACGGGGGTGCTCCCATGAAACTTGAAAATGCGTATCTCCGGGTATCGGTGGAAACGGGGAACCAGTTTGAGGAAGCGGTAAAGACTCCCGGGGTGGAGCTTATCTATCTCGATGCCGGCTTTTTTGCAAAAGAGGACTTTACAGGGCTCGTGCGTGCCTGCCATAAGGGATCAGGCGGGATCGGAAAGCTCTGCGGTCTCAGGCTTCCGAGAATCTGGAGGACAGAGGCGGAAGAATTCTTCCAGAACCGGGAGGAGGAAATCCGTGCCGCCGGTTTTGACTGCTTTCTTTCTCCGAACATAGAAGGCACGCTCTGGCTCAGAGAGGCGGGGCTTTCAGAGGACGGCTCCAATGTGATCCTCGACCATTCCATATACCGTATGAATTCCGCTACCCGGAGCGCGCTCGAACGGATTCTCGGGATGGACCGCTATTCCGAAACCTGTTCTCTCGAAATGAGCAGTCGGGAACTATCCCGGGACGAAGCTTCGCGGAAAAGAGAACTCTGCGTTTACGGCCGGGTGCCGATGATGGTGACGGCCCAGTGCATCCGGAAGACGAGCCTGCGCTGTGACCGGAGGATGTGTGCGATGACGCTTCGGGACAGGACGGGGGCCATGCTTCCCGTAAAGAACTGCTGCACATTCTGTTACAATACAATCTATAACAGTGTGCCTTCCGTGATCACAGACCTTGCGGAGGAAATCCGGGACATCGGTCCCGATTCCGTACGGTATGAGTTTACCACGGAAAATGCGGAGGAAATGAAAAGGGTACTGCACGGCGAAATGCCGAAAAACTATACAAGAGGACATTTTCATAAAGAGGTATTATAAGGAGGAAACATGAACAAGGTTATACTGATCGGCAGATTAACAAGAGACCCGGAAGTGAGATATACCCAGGGACAGCAGGGCGATAACGCAGTGGCCCGTTTTACGGTGGCAGTGGACCGGCGGAGAGCAGCAGGTCCGGACGGACAGCGTGAGGCGGATTTCATCTCCTGCGTTGCGTTCGGAAAGAGTGCGGAGTTTATGCAGAAATACTTCAATAAGGGAATGAAGATCTGCGTTACCGGGCGGATTCAGACCGGCAGCTACACCAATAAGGACAATCAGAAAGTCTATACCACCGATGTGGTGGCTGAGGACATTGAATTTGTAGAGTCAAAATCCGCACAGGGCGGACAGGATTTCGGCGGACAGGGAGGCTATCAGCCGTCGTACCAGCCGCAGGGCGGATTCAGCCAGTACCAGGGACAGGGCGGCTACCAGAGACCGCAGCAGAGCTATCAGGCTCCCCAGCAGAGTTATCAGGCCCCTCAGCAAAGCTACCAGGCACCCCAGCCGCAGACTTTCCAGAGACCCGTTCCGGAAGAGTCGGAAGTGGGACGCGGTTTCATGAATGCCGACGGTTTTGATGATGATTCCCTGCCGTTCGGCTGATTTCCGGACGCTTTGCGGTTACCGTTTTTTTTGAAACAGAGGAGATAGTATGGAGAAAAGACAGCAGATCATTCATGATACCGGAGCCCAGGAGAAAGTAAAGGGGCTTTACGGTGATCTTTCCAGGCGTCTTCAGTCCGGAAACGGTTCCAATTGTCCGGTAGAGGAACTGAAGAGCTTTGTCAGCATGTGCCTTGCGGAGTCCTGCGGCAAATGCGTGCCCTGCAGGATCGGCCTTCGGCAGATCACGCTTCTTCTGGAAAAGATCCTTTCCGGGAAAGGAGAACCCGGGGATCTTACGCTTCTTAAGGATACGGCGCAGACCGTTTATGACAGCGCCGACTGTGCCATCGGGTTTGAGGCAGCCTCTTCCGTACTGAAAAGCGTAGATGCCTTCAGCGCGGATTTTGCCGCTCATATTGAGTCTGACCGCTGTGGGGCCGTCTTTACGCCGGTTCCCTGCAAGGGAGCCTGCCCGGCGCATGTGGACATCCCCGGATATATTGCTCTTGTGAAGGAAGGGCGTTATAAAGATGCCGTGAAGGTGATCCGGTATGACAATCCCTTCCCGGCGGTTTGCGCCCTTATTTGTGAGCATCCCTGTGAGAGAGCCTGCCGGAGAGGTATTGTAGATGACGCGGTCAATATCCGGGGCCTGAAGCGAATGGCGGTCGACAACGCGGGCAATGTGCCGGTACCGGAACGGATGGCTTCCACGGGAAAAAAGATCGCGGTGATCGGAGGCGGACCGTCCGGACTTACGGCAGCATATTATCTGGAACTCATGGGACATGACGTTACCGTCTATGAACAGAGAAAGCAGCTTGGCGGAATGACACGCTACGGAATCCCGAGATACCGTCTGCCGGATTCCTATCTTGACAGTGATATTAAGGCAATTCTTTCCACGGGCGTAAAAACCGTATTGAATACCTCCATAGACGGAGAAAAGTATCAGGCGATCTGTGCGGAAAATGATGCGGTATACTTTGCCATCGGAGCGCACGGCGCCAATGCTCTCGGCATCGAGGGAGAGGATGCGGAAAATGTGTTCTCCGCAGTGGAACTCCTTCGTGCTATGGGAGATCATGACAAACCGGATTTCCGGGGAAAGCGTGTTGTGATCGTCGGCGGCGGAAATGTCGCCATGGACTGCACGAGAACGTCTGTACGACTCGGCGCCAGCGAGGTCAAATGCGTTTACAGAAGACGAATTGAAGATATGACAGCTCTTCCCGAGGAAGTGGAAGGCGCCATTGCCGAGACCTGTGAGGTGATCCCGATGGAGGCACCGGTAAGGATTGAAAAGGATGCCGACGGGAAAGTGGCGGCGCTCTGGGTACAGCCCCAGATTCCCGGTTCCTACGACCGCGGAAGGCCAAAACCCGTAAAGGCCAGTCTTCCGGAAGTCCGGATCGAATGTGATATCGTGATCGCCGCCATTGGTCAGGCAGTGGATTCCAGGACATTCGAGGAGGCCGGAGTCCCGGCGAAGAGAGGGCGCTTTATAGCAGGGTCGGACTGCAGGGTGTTTACCGATGAGAATATATTTGCCGGCGGCGATGCGCTGAGCGGACCCTCCACTGTGATCCGTGCCGTGGAGGCCGGAAAGGTGGCAGCAGCCAATATCGACAGGGCGCTCGGATTTGATCACCGTCTGGACAGAAAGGTGGAGATTCCCGCAGCAGCGCCCGGTTCGAAAGAGGCTTCCGGAAGGATTAATCTTATGGAAGAACCGGCTCTTACGAGGAAGAATACGTTCGAAATGTTCGAGTGCGGAATGACGCCTGAGGAGGCACAGATGGAGTGTTCCCGGTGCTTACGGTGTGATCATTACGGAATGGGAGCGCAGAAGGGAGGAAAGGCAAAGTTATGGTAAAACTGAGTATTGACGGAAAAGACGTTGAAGTCAGAAAAGGCGCCACGATCCTTGAGGCGGCGAAAAAGGCCGGAATCAGGATTCCTACCCTGTGCTGGTTAAAGGATATTAACGAGATCGGCGCCTGCCGCCTCTGCCTCTGCGAGATCGAAGGCATAAGCCGTCTGCAGGCTTCCTGCAATACCGTATGTGAAGACGGCATGGTGGTAAAGACAAGAAGTCCGAGAGTTCTTCAGGCAAGGAAGAACAATCTGGAACTGATCCTTTCTCAGCACAACACCTCCTGCACCACCTGCGTGCGGGACGGAAACTGCACGCTGCAGGAACTTTCCAAAGAGCTGAATCTTACAGAGAACGGCTACAGGGACGAACCGGCAGCAGACCGGTGGGACAAAGAGTCACCGCTTCTTCGCGATGCCTCAAAGTGTGTTCAGTGTTTCCGCTGTATCAATGTGTGTGAGAAAGTGCAGGGCATGCGTGTCTGGCAGCTGAACGGAACCGGTCAGCGCGCTAAGATCGAAGTCCGGGACGGTGTCCGTTTTTCAGACATCAACTGTGCTCTCTGCGGACAGTGCATCACGCACTGCCCGGTCGGCGCTCTTTCCGAACGGGATGATACCGGAAAGGTTCTCCGTGCCATTGCCGATCCGGAGACCGTGACGGTATTCCAGATCGCACCTGCAGTAAGGGCAGCATTTGCGGAGGCCTGCGGCATTCCTGTCACGGAAGCCACGGAGAAGCGGATGGCAGCCGCCTGCAAGGCACTCGGTGTCGATTATGTGTTTGATACCAACTTTACCGCCGATCTGACGATCATGGAAGAGGGTTCCGAGCTCCTTCGGAAGATCGGGGAAAAAGGAACGGTTCTTGCCGAAAAGAATCCGAACGAGGGAATTCCGATGTTTACCTCCTGCTGTCCGGGATGGGTCCGTTTTATGAAACTGGAGTATCCGGACATGGTTTCTTCTCTTTCCGGTTCCAAGAGCCCGCAGCAGATGTTCGGTGCCGTGGCAAAGAGCTACTTTGCCGAAAAGATCGGAGTGAGCCCCGAGAAAATCTGCTGCATCTCCGTGATGCCCTGCACCGCAAAAAAATATGAGTGCGATGTACCAGAAGTCAATGATGCGGCGGGAAAGGATGTGGATTTCTCCATCACCACGAGAGAACTCGGAAGAATGCTCCGGGGTATTGACGTGGCCTCCCTTCCGGAGGCGGAATTTGATTCTCCTCTCGGCACAGGTACCGGTGCGGCCGTGATCTTCGGCGCAACGGGCGGTGTGATGGAGGCGGCTCTGCGGAGCGCCTACTATCTTGTGACCGGGGAAAATGCACCGGCGGATGCCTTCAGTGAAGTGCGGGCACAGGGAGCAGATACGGTCGGTGAAAAATGCTGGAGAGAAGAGGAGTTTGACATTGCGGGAACAAAGCTTCTTGTGGCAATCGCTTCCGGTCTCGGAAATGCCAGGGCGCTTGTGGAATCTCTCCGGAAAGGCGAAGTGAAGTACGACTTTGTCGAGATCATGGCCTGCCCCGGCGGATGTGCCGGAGGCGGCGGGCAGCCGATCAAAGGCGGGGTGGAGCTTGCGGGAGAGAGAGGGAAGAGACTTTATAAACTCGACCGGGAAAACAAACTCCGCTATTCGCACGAGAATCCGGAGGTACAGAATCTGTATCGGGAATACCTCGGACAGCCGCTTTCCGAAAAGGCAGAGCACCTTCTGCATACGGATCAGACAAAATGGAGTCTCTGATGAAAAGATATCTTCTGTTTTCCGATACCCACGGAAAAACCGGAAATTTAGAATGGGTCCTCAGAACTGAGGACCCATTCTACGGTTTATGTTTCTGCGGAGACGGAGAAGGACTTGAAAACATTCTCCGGAATCTTCCGGGATGTCCGCCGGTCATTCATATGGTGGCCGGCAATAATGACTGGTATTCGGCGCTTCCGGAGGACGCTGTTTTTCCGCTTGGCTGCCATAAGGTACTGATGACCCACGGACACCGGTTCGGAATCCGGCGCGGTCTTTCCGTCCTCGGTCAGTATGCGCGCCTTAAGGAGTGCGACCTCTGTTTCTTCGGTCACTCCCACCGGCCCTGTGAGGAGGTCTGCGAGGGCGTTCTGTGCGTAAACCCCGGATCGCTCTCCGAGCCCCGGCAGGATCCGTGCCTGCCGTCGTATATGGTGATCACGGTTACGGACGACGGAGAGACAGAGTTTGAACTCAAATATGTAAATCCGCAGCGCGGTCTGTCTTTTCCCAGGCAAAGTCCGGAGAGTTGAAGTGGCCGTAGGCGGAGGTTTTCTTAAATCCCGGCTCGCGGAGCTTAAGCTCCCGGATGATGTTTTCCGGACGGGCGCAGAAGACTTTCTGTACGCGGGTCAGAATCTCGTCTTCCGGAATGACGCCGGTTCCGAAGGTGTTGAGAGCCATGGCAACGGGATCCGCCTTTCCGATGGCGTAGGAAATGGCAACTTCACATTTCCGGGAGAGCCCGGCCGCCACGATGTTTTTGGCAATGTAACGCGCATAGTAGGCACCGGAACGGTCCACCTTGGTGGCATCTTTTCCTGAAAAAGCCCCGCCGCCGTGACCGGCAAGTCCGCCGTAGGTGTCAACCATGAGTTTTCTGCCGGTAAGGCCGGTGTCACCGGCGGGTCCGCCCACAACAAAACGTCCGGAGGGGTTCAGAAGGATCTCTGTCTTTTCATCCATCGGGAAATTCTTAAAGGCGGGAAGAAGGACCTGGTCCCGGATCTCTTTTTTCAGCTTTTCCATGTCGGCATCTTCGGCATGCTGCACCGAAAGGACCACGGTTTTGATCCTTACGGGTTTTCCATCTTCATACTCAACGCTGACCTGGCCTTTTCCGTCAGGCCGGAGCTCCGGGATTCTTCCCTCGTTCCGTGCCTCATCGACCTTCCGGCACATCCGGTGGGAGAGTAAGAGAGGCAGAGGAAGCATTTCTTCTGTTTCGTCTGTGGCATATCCGATCACGGTTCCCTGGTCGCCGGCTCCCAAAGTTTCCCCTGTTTCACCGCCTTCCCGGTGCTCGATGGCATCATCCACACCGCCCGCGATATCGGGACTCTGATGATGCACATAAGCTTCCACGGTATATTCCGAAGCATCATAGCCGCGTTCTGAAAGGGCGGCTTTTATAATGCTTACATAGTCGGGTTCCTCCCTGCAGGTGATCTCGCCGGCGGCAAAGATTCTTCCCTCTGTGGCAAGAATTTCACAGGCGACCCGGGACAGGGGGTCTTTTTCCAGGCACGCGTCCAGAATACTGTCGGCGATGTAGTCCGCCAACTTGTCCGGATGTCCGGCGCACACGCTCTCGGCTGTCAGAAATTTTCTCATGCTTTTCTCCTTTTCTTTTCAGTTATCCGGCGGGATCGTGCAGGAATGCATAATCACTGTTTGCAGCATAAAAAAGTCCCCGCCGGACCGACGGGGACCTGATTTCCTATTTTCCCATCGATCAAGCTTTAGCACCTTGCCTGAGTCGGCAGGTTGCTGTGCGGTCATCGGGCTTGTCCCTCGCGCACTCTTCATAGGTGTAGCGATATTTTACAGCATTTTCCGAAAAAATCAAGTGTGATTTTGTATTAAAAAAAGAACATATCATCTTTTCCGACTACTCATTTTCCCGGGACTGTGCTATGATACTTTCAAGTATATGTTTTCAGCGAAGGAAAAAGCCATGAAAGAAAGACTGTATTATCAGGATGCCTATCTCAGAGAGTTTGATGCCAGCGTGATTTCCTGTGAACCGTCCGGAAAAGGATATCAGGTGGTGTTAAGCGATACCGCATTTTATCCCGAAGGAGGCGGACAGCCGGCGGACCGCGGTGTGCTTTTGCTTCCGGACGGCGGGGAAATCCATGTGGAGGATGTCCATGAAAAAGACGGAGTGATCCTTCATCGCACGGACCGACCGGTTCCGGCGGGAGAAAAAGTGCACGGCGTGATTGACTGGGAGGTACGGTTTGACCACATGCAGCAGCATTCCGGAGAACATATCGTGAGCGGCATGATCTGTAAAAAATGGAACTGCGACAACGTAGGGTTCCATATGGGGGCGGATACGGTCACCATCGACTATAATGCGCCGATCAGCTTTGAGGAAATCCTCGAGCTGGAGAAAGAGGCCAACCGCTATCTCTGGGAGGCTCATGAAACCCGCGTTCTTTATCCTGCGGAAGAAGAATTAAAGACCATCGATTACCGGAGCAAAAAAGAACTTACCGGGGAGGTCCGGATCGTGAGCTTTCCGGGAGCCGATACCTGTGCCTGCTGCGGGACGCATGTGAAGAATTCTGCCGAGGTTGGGCTTA
Organism: Candidatus Avilachnospira sp.; assembly: GCA_045642005.1. Taxonomy (GTDB): domain Bacteria; phylum Bacillota; class Clostridia; order Lachnospirales; family Lachnospiraceae; genus Avilachnospira. The sequence continues at coordinate 2,115 of JAZUHZ010000014.1, read as the reverse complement.
TTAAGTTTCTTTCTGCGGTAAAGTTTCATGACGGGACGCGGTTTGAAATGCTTTCCGGAAAGAGAGCCTTTGACTATCTGTCCGCCTGCTACCGGGAGGATAAGGCCGTGGGCGTGATGCTTAATGCCAAAGCCACGGAAACCGCCGCGATCGTACAGAAAATGAAAGAGGAACTCGGAGAGACCAAAGTGGCGCTCGCCAAAACGGAAGAGGAGTATTTCGCAATCTATGCGGATACTTTCCGCGGAAAGGGCGATGTCCTTCTGCTCCGTGAGAAAATGTCCTCGGATTCTGTAAGAAAACTTACCGTTTCCGTCGGGGAAAAGGCCGGCGGAAGAACCGCTTGTTTTGCCGGGGAGAGCGGGGAGTATAAATATGCCGTTTCGGATCCGTCCGGGGACGTGAAAGCATTTCTTCAGGAAATGAACGCCGCGCTTTCCGGAAAAGGCGGCGGAAAAGGCGGCTTTGCCCAGGGATCGTGTCACGCATCCAGGCAGGAGATCCTGGAGTTTTTCCGAAAGAAGGAATGACCCGTTGGAGAAGGAAAGCCTTTACTATTTTCTGATTCTGTAATATACTATCATCAAAGGGCCATAGGGGGTTCACGTATGGCGGAAAAGGTGAGGTATCGCAGGTGATTGAAGCGGTAAGCTGTGGAGGCGTTGTGATCTTTCGGGGAAAGATCCTGCTTTTATATAAGAATTACAGGAACCGGTATGAAGGATGGGTGCTCCCGAAGGGAACGGTTGAGGAAGGGGAGACCCATGAGGAGACGGCTCTCCGTGAAGTGAAAGAGGAGAGCGGAGCCGATGCGGAAATCGTAGAGTATATCGGATATAATTCCTACTCGTTTGTCGTTCCCGAAGATAAGGTGGAAAAGGATGTTCACTGGTATCTGATGAAGGGACATTCCTATTATTCCAAACCTCAGGTGGAGGAGTATTTCCGTGATTCCGGTTTCTATAAATATCACGAGGCAATCCACCTTCTAAAATTTCAGAATGAGCGGGAAATGCTCATAAAAGCCTACGAGACATACCAGTCGCTCCGGCGGCAGGGAAAATGGGAATGATCATCAGCTGATGCGTAAAAAGCGTCAGCTGTTTATGGTGTAAAGGAGATTATTATGAAAGAAGTATTCCGTGTTGACGGTATGATGTGCCCGCACTGCGAGCAGCGTGTTAAGAAGGCAGTCGAGGCGGTAGAAGGCGTTCTCGAAGCCGTGTGTTCTCATGAGGACGGAACCGTTTCGGTTACCGGTGAATTTGATCTTTCTGTAGTGAAGAAGGCTATTGAAGATGCAGGATACGAAGTTAAGTGACCTCTTCCTGTCTTTTGCCAAAATCGGTGTGCTCACTTTCGGAGGAGGCGTTGCCATGCTCCCGATGCTCCAGAGAGAAATCGTGGAGAATAAAGGCTGGGCCACCGAGGAGGAACTCATGGATTACTACGCCATTGCCCAGTGTACCCCGGGAATCATTGCGGTAAATACTGCCACCTTTGTGGGAAGCAAGGAACGGGGAAATACCGGCGGAATCATTGCCACGCTCGGTGTGGTTTTTCCATCCGTGGTGATCATTACCGTGCTCGCCGGACTGATCCGGAACTTTGCCGAACTTCCCGCTGTGGCGCACGCCTTTGCCGGGATCCGCGTCTGCGTCTGCGTGCTCGTTTTTAATGCGACGCTGAAGCTTCTGAAAAAATCTGTAATCGATAAGCGTACGGCGGCAATCTTTGTCTGCGTTCTTCTCGGAAGTCTTCTTCTTGATCTGAGCCCGGTCATCTTTGTCCCGCTCGCGGGAGCAGCGGGAATCCTTCTGCGGAATTATCAGGAGAAAAACGGAGGAAAGAAATCATGATGAGTATTTACCTCCGGCTTTATTTTGAATTTTTCAAGACAGGTCTTTTTGCCGTGGGCGGCGGAATGGCCACCGTTCCGTTTCTTAAGGAGATGGGAGAACGGACCGGCTGGTTTACCAATGCGGATCTCATGAACATGCTCGCGGTATCCGAAACCACGCGCGGACCGATTGGCATCAATATGGCCACGTATGTGGGCTTTCTTGCCGGCGGGGTTCCCGGAGGCGTGATCGCAACCATCGGTGAGATCACACC
>JAZUHZ010000013.1:0-5045 GCA_045642005.1 Candidatus Avilachnospira sp. | reverse complement strand
GGCATCAACTTCATGAAGGGCACAAAGAAATGCGTCTGGGATTTCACGGCCAATACCAATGAGGATGTAATGTACCAGGTGCTTTCCGAGTTCGGACCCGAGCGTTTCATCTACGGCACGGACTTCCCGATCTTTAGGATGAAGGCAAGACGTGTGGTGGAAAACGGCGTCTATATCAACGAGATTCCGGAAGGAGAATTCCCGAAAGCTTCCATCGCCGGAGATTCCCACATGCGGGAGATCGCGTATCCCGAAGCAGAAAAGATCACCTACTTTATCTATGAAGAAATCGATTCCTGCCGCAGAGCGTGCGAGAGACTCGGCCTTACCAAAAAGGACGTGAACTCCATCTTCTACGCCAACAGCGCACGGATCTTCGGTGTGAACTGATGGGAAACCTCTTCAATCTGGACACCCCCATCATGCAGAAGCTGCAGAAGGCATCTCAGGTGTTCTTCTGCGGCATCTGTTTTATTTTCTCCTGTATCCCGGTCATCACCATCGGGGCCGCGGTGACGGCCATGCACCGGATGATGTTTAACCTCCGGGAGGAAAAGCCGGCCGGGGTTTCTGCCTACTTTAAGACATTCCTGAAAGAACTGCCGAGATCAACTGTCCTCTGGATCACAGACCTCTTCTGTGCCGGAGCCGTGGCGGGCCTTTTGTATCTGATTCTTCTCATCGATCCGAAGGGGGCTGCGCTTTTTCTTCTCCTTGCGGTCTTTTTTGTTGTGGTATTCCTGTGGGCACTTACCTTTTCCTACGTATTTCCCCTCGAGGCCTTTTTTGAAAATACGATCGGAAGCACCCTCCGGAACGGACTTTTCATGTCCGTAAAGCACAGGAAAAAGTCCATCCCGGTTCTTTTTCTGGCTGTGATTCCCGTACTCGGGTACATGATCTCGGAGTATTATTTCCTGATCCTTCTGCCGGCCTGGCTTTTCCTCGTGCTCCCGGCGATCTTCTACCTCCAGTCAGGACTTCTTCTTTCGGTATTTGAAGAATATATCCCGGAAAAAAACGAAGACGGGGCGGAAAGTGAGGCATCTTTATGAATTTCTTCTGGACCGGAGAAACCCTGCAGTCCGATATTGCGGAGCGGCAGGACTTTATTTATACGGCGCTTTCGGAGACCGGAACCTTTCTTCTCACAAACCCGGCCGTTGCCATCTGCACCGCCCTTTTATTCGGCATTCTTCTCGGACGGGCAAAAATCCGGGGATTCCAGCTGGGCTCCGCCCTCGGGACGCTCGTCGTATCCCTCTTTATCAGCGCTTTTTTTGCCCCGCTCGGAGCTTTTTCCATTGACGACCTCGTAAAGACGCTCGCATTCAGTGCCTTTGTATTTGCCATCGGATATGATGCGGGGCCTTCCTTCTTCCGGAGCCTTCGCGGTCAGGGCACAAAGATTGCGACCCTGTCTCTGGTTTACGGCGGATCCGTCCTTCTGGTTTCTGTCCTCCTGTTCCGGCTTCTTTCCATCGGAAGAGCCGAGGGAGCCGGCATTGTGGCCGGTGCGGCCACCCAGAGCGCGATCCTGGCATCTGCCGGCGGTGCCCTCACGAAAGACGAGCAGTCGGTCATGGCCATTGCCTATGCCGTGACCTACGTCTTCGGACTTCTCGGAACGCTCATTGTCCTCAGGACCGCGGTGCCGGCCCTCTTCCGGACAAAGCTTTCCGCCCTCAAAAACGAGGAGGAATGCCCCGGTACCAGCGCTGAAAAGGAAGCCGTCACCGTGATCCGGGATAAAAACGGCGTCCCGGCGACGGACATCATCTTCATTGCCGCCGGAATCGGCCTCGGCATCATCATCGGATCGTTTTCCGTAAAAGTCGGAAATGTCTCCTTAAGCATCGGAAGCGGCGGCGGTGCGCTCATCACCGGCCTTCTCTTCGGCTGGTATAAAGGAAGAAAAACGGAAAAAGAACCCATTCCGCCCGCTGTCTCTGACTTCATGAAATCCGTGGGCCTCTCCCTTTTTATGGCGGCTGTCGGTCTCGTAGCCGGAAACCGTTTCCTGGATGCAATCAGCGAGATGGGATTTTCCGTGATCCTCATCGGCATTGCGATCACCTTCCTACCGCACATCCTTTCCGTTCTTGCGGGGAAATTCCTTCTCCGGCTCTCCCTTCCCTCCATCCTCGGAGGTCTTGCGGGAGCCAGCACCTGCGGCGCTGCGCTAGACGGACTGCTCCGGGATTCCGGGAACAACCGTACCATCACTAACAGCTTTACCGTCGGCTATGCCATGGGAAACATCATCCTGACGCTTTTGGGACCGATCATCGTGGCAATTCTTCCCTGACCAAAGCTGTCACAGAAATACAAAAAGAAAACAGCAGAGATCCGTACTCAGAGATCTCTGCTGTTTTTTGTTTTCTCTCTTATTTTACGCGGTAGCCGGCTTTCCGGATCGCCGCTTCCGCAAGGCATGCGGTGGGATCGATGAAGTTCCCTTCGAGGCCGTAAATATCTTTCGCAATGGGAAGCTCCGTACACGCGAGAAGGCACGGAATGTCTCCCGCCTCCCGGATCCACCGGTTCACGGTTTCCACTGCGGCGCGGATTTTTTCCGCGCGGGGGTCTTTCTCGATATCCTCATCCCGGATTCCTGCTACGCCGGCCTTCACGCCTTCATAGATCATCTGCATCACACAACTCTGGGTCTCCGGATCCGGATAAATGCACGAGATGCCTTTTTCATCAAAAACCTTCTGATAGACACCGGCGTCCTTCGTTCCGTCCGTACAGAGGATCACGGCTTCTGTTCTTCCGAAGGACCTTACTTTCTCCGAGGCCGCTTCGATCATGGACACCACCGGGATCCCGACAGCTTCCTGAACCCGATCATAGAAGAAATGGGCGGTATTGCAGGGCATGATCAGAAGATCTGCTCCGGCCTCTTCTAAGCGCTTTGCGGAAGCCGTAAGCTCCGGGACCGGATCGGCCCCTCCGTGCAGGATGGCGGCGGTACGGTCCGGGATATTGGTATTGGAATCGATGAGGACATGGACATGCTCCTGATCCGAAGCGGCCTCCGTCATTTCAATGATCTTCCGAAACAGATCTGCGGTGGCCAAAGGCCCCATCCCGCCGAGAATGCCGATTGTTTTCTTCTCCATACTCATTCCTCCTCCAGATAAAGTTTCTTTTCGATCCAGAGCTCGAGCGCTCTTGCCGATTCCGCAATGTTGGAGAGCTGGTCACAGATCCGGTCAAAGTCCGGCTTTTCCTCTTCCGTGATCACATTGTCGGCCGCGATATCAATAAGACGCTCCTTGCTCTTTTCCAGGGTATTCAGCTCCGAAAGGATCTCCACCACCAGATTGGGAAGTTCCTTCGAAACCACCTCCGGGACATAGATCCTGCCGATCGGGCACTCATTGGAACAGTACCATCGGATCAGTTCCGGCTTCTTATAGGCTTTCGCCATGGCGAGCGCCTCTTCCGGACGGGCGTAGGTTTTTCCGGACTCGATCTTTTCAATCTTGTCATCCGACAGAAACTCCGTAAGTTCCGAAGCCTGCTCCCTGGTGAGGCCGGCCTCCTCGCGGTACTGCTGATAGATGTTTTTATTTTCCCGGACGGATCGTCTTCCCATAAGAAACCTCCTTGAACTATCTGTAAATAGCCTTTGTCGGGCTTTTGCTTAGCCTTTGGCCGGGCTTCTGCCGGCTTTCCTATACTACCTGAAAGATATAAAACTTAAGATACGAGGTCTCCGGCACATTCCAGAGAATGGGATGGTCCGGTGCCTGCTGCCTGGCCTCGATCTGCCGTAGCTGCCGTCCCGCATCATGCGCCGCCTCATGGAGCATCTCCACAAAAAGCTCATCCTCCATAAAGTGGGAACACGAAGCAGTTGCCAGATATCCGCCCCGCGGCAATAGTTTCATAGCCTTGTAATTGATCTCTTTGTACCCTCTGCCCGCGTTCTTTACGGTCTTCCGGCTTTTCGTGAAAGCCGGCGGATCCAGAATGATGAAGTCATACGGACTCCCGCCCTTTTCCGAAAGCTCCGTCAGGAGATCAAACACATCCGCCGTCACAAAGTCCATCCGGTCGAGGAGGCCGTTCTGCATAGCGTTTTCTTTTGCCATCTCAATGGCATAGGCCGATACGTCACAGGCCGTCACATGCGCTGCACCGCCTTTTGCGGCATTTAAGGCAAAGGAACCCGTATGGGTAAAACAGTCGAGTACTGTCCTGCCTTTCGCATATTTTGCCACCGCCAGGCGGTTATATTTCTGATCCAGGAAAAATCCGGTCTTCTGACCGTTTTCCACATCGACCCGGTAGAGGATCCCGTTTTCCGTAATGGTCGTTACAGGGCTTTCCGGGTGTTCTGAGCCGTACCAGCCCTTATACCCGGGAAGACCCTCCAGCGTCCGAAGAGGCGCCTCATTTCGCTCGAAAATGCCTTTTACGGCAATCCCATCCTTTTCGATTGTTTCGCGAAGCAGGCGGTACAGAAGGTCCTTTCTTGTTTCCATCCCCACGCTGAGCACTTCGGCAACCAGGATCCCCTCATACAGGTCCACCGTGAGCCCGGGGAACTGGTCCGCCTCTCCGAAAACAACGCGCGAGGCCCGGATGTCCTCTCCCATGACCTGCTTCCGGTAATTCCAGGCGTATTCGATGCGGCGGCGCCAGAACGGCTCATCAAACCGGTCATTGGCGTTCCGGGATAAAAGCCGGATGCGGATTTTCGAGCAGAGGGACAGAAATCCGGTACCGAGGTACTTTCCGCCCTCTGTCACCGCGTCCACAAGACCCCCGTTTTCCGGTTCGGGGACCGGACGGCCATCTTTGTCATACGGGCCGCCGGTGATCTCCTCCGCATAGATCCAGGGATGTCCTCCCTCTACCCATCGGGTGCCTTTTTTGGTTATGGTATATCTTGCCAGATTTCTTTCTGTCTTCATCCTTATTCCTGTCCTGCCGCCCTCTTTCCGGCGGCGCACATCACCCGCAGCCGACCGAAAACGGTGCCGGAGGGCTTTTCTCCCTCCGAAACCGGCTCCATGGAGAGCTCATATTTC
>JAZUHZ010000012.1:0-12777 GCA_045642005.1 Candidatus Avilachnospira sp. | reverse complement strand
ACCGTATGGCATCCCGGATCCTCGGCATGGGCGATGTGCTCACCCTGATTGAGAAGACCCAGGAGACGGTGGACCGCGAAAAGGCCGCGAAGGCCGCCCGCCACCTGAAAAAGGGTGAGTTCAACTATAACGATTTTCTGGATTCCATGAGCCAGATGAACCGGATGGGCGGAATCGGTTCCATCCTCGGTATGATCCCGGGCGCGGGAAAGTTAAATGCCGATGATATCGATGAGTCACAGCTCAAACATGTGCAGGCGATCATCTTCTCCATGACGGAAAAGGAGAGAGAGAACCCGAAGATCATGAATCCCTCCCGCAAGAAACGGATCGCAAAAGGCTGCGGACTCGATATCTCGGAAGTGAACCGTCTGACAAAACAGTTCGAGCAGATGCAGAAAATGATGAAACAGATGACCGGCATGCAGAAGCACGGCGGCATGAAGAATTTCGGAAGAATGTTTAAGGGCATGGGAATGCCGTTCTAAGCATAAATACAATTTGTTATCAAGAATAAGGAGAAAAACAAAATGGCAGTTAAGATCAGATTAAAGAGACTTGGCGAGAAGAAGCATGCTTTCTACAGAGTGGTTGTAAGCGATGAGAGAAGCCCCAGAAACGGACGTTTCATCGAGGAGATCGGTTACTATGATCCCAACACTGAGCCCTCAACTGTAAAGATCGATGCAGAAGCAGCTAAGAAATGGCTCGCTACTGGTGCACAGCCCACAGAGACAGTTGCTAAGCTTCTTAAGGCCGCCGGCATTGAAAAGTGATCAGGGACCCAGAGGTGACTCATGGAAAAATTATTAGAAGTTATGGCTAAGTCACTCGTGGATAATCCTGATGAAGTTGTTATTACTAAAGAAGAAAAAGAGGACATGATTGTCCTGAACTTAAAGGTCGCAGAGAGCGACATGGGAAAGGTGATCGGCAAGTCCGGACGTATTGCAAAAGCGCTGCGCCAGGTCTTAAATGCCGCAGCATCCAAAGGGAAGGACAAAGTCGTTCTCGATATCGGCTGAAATGAATAAGGAATTAAGAGTAGGCGTTATTACAAAAACTCACGGGATCAGGGGAGAAGTCAAGGTATATCCGACGACAGACTCTCCTGATCGTTTTCATGACATTCCCAGGGTGAAACTCCGTCTCGGAAAAAGGGTACGGGAGCTGGAAATTGAAAACGCGAGATTTTTTAAGGATCTCGTGATTCTCAAGTTTAAGGGAATCGATGACATCAATGAGATCGAGCCGTATAAGGGGGCGGAGCTTTTTATCGACAGAGAATACGGCGCGGACCTCGCACCGGGAGAGTATTACATCGCGGATATCATCGGGATCCGGGTAGTGACAGAGGATGGCGTGACCCTCGGAGAATGCCGGGATGTCATGGAGACCGGAGCCAACGACGTCTATGTGATCAAAAGAGAGGATACCGGTGCGGATCTTCTGATCCCTGCGATTAAAGAATGTATCCTCGGGGTGGATATCGAAGCCAATGTGATGACGGTCCATCTGCTTCCGGGACTTTTAGAGCTTTGACGGTGGATTTATGAACTTTCATGTCATGACCCTCTTTCCCGGGCTGGTGGAGGCCTGTCTTTCGGAAAGTATTACCGGAAGAGCGCTCGGAAAGGGCCTCATTACCTTAAAAACCTATAATATCCGTGACTGGACAGAGGAGAAACACGGCAAAACCGATGACTACCCTTATGGCGGCGGCGCCGGGATGCTGATGCAGGTACAGCCTGTATGGGACTGTTACAAAGCCGTTGCAGCGGGCATTGAAAAAGAACATCCCGGAAAGAAGCCCAGAGTTCTCTACATGTCTCCGCAGGGAAGAACCTTTTCCCAGAGAATGGCGGAGGAACTGAGCCGGGAGGAGGATCTTGTATTTCTCTGCGGCCACTACGAGGGCATTGATGAAAGGGCCCTGACACTCATCGGATGTGAGCTTGTGAGCATTGGAGATTATGTGCTCACCGGCGGCGAAATGCCGGCAGCTGTGATGATCGACTGCATTTCGCGGCTTGTGCCCGGGGTGCTGCACGGAGAGGACTCCGCGGAGATCGAAACCTTCCATGACGGGCTTCTCGAATATCCCCAGTATTCCCGACCGGAAGTTTATGAGGGCCTCCGGGTTCCGGAGATCCTTCTTTCGGGAAATCACCAGAAGGTGGATGAATGGAGAAGACAGCAGTCCATTGAGCGGACATACCGGAACCGTCCGGATCTTCTGGACGAGTCGAAACTTTCCAAAAAGGAACTGAAATTTTTACTTGACTTGAAAAATCAGGTATGATATCATTATACGGCTGTCGTGTGACAGCAATACTTTAAGAGCATGACGGTCCGCTGGCGGGAATGCCGTTTATGAACGTCGGATCATTTTGGAGGAAAAGAAAATGCAGGAAATCATCGAGAAAATCGAGCAGGAACAGCTGAAGGCAGAAGTTGCCGAGTTCCATGTAGGAGACACCGTAAGAGTTCACAACCTTATCAAAGAAGGTAACCGTGAGCGTATCCAGATCTACGAGGGAACCGTAATCCAGAGACAGGGTCATGGCGTGAAGGAGACTTTCACCGTCAGAAAGCTTTCCAACGGCGTAGGCGTTGAGAAGACCTGGCCCGTACACAGCCCCTTCGTTGCCAAGATCGAAGTCATCAGACTTGGTAAAGTCAGAAGAGCGAAACTGTTCTATCTTCGTGACCGTATCGGTAAGGCTGCCAAGGTTAAAGAGAAAATGCGCTGATAGGCAATCCAGAAGATCCGTTTTTAACGGATCTTTTTTTATACTTGAAAAAAGAAGGACTTGCGATTATAATGCCCAAAGAGCAGTACAGACGGTCGCCGGTGCCACAGGCACGGGAGGAAAGTCCGGGCTTCACAGGGCAGGATGCCGGTTAACGGCCGGTGAGAGTGATCTTAAGGAAAGTGCAACAGAAAGTATACCGCCCCGAAAAGGGGTAAGGGTGAAATGGCAGTGTAAGAGACTACCGGGGGCCCGGTAACGGGAACCGCATTGTAAACCCCATCCGAAGCAAGTCCATGAAGGAACGATATGGCTGCCCGTCATGTTCCGGGTAGGACGCTTGAGACTTATGGCAACATAAGCCCTAGACAGATGACCGTCCCACGACATAACCCGGCTTATCGTACTGCTCTAATTTTGAGAGATGGGGTGCCATCTCTTTTTCTTTGGGACTTTCGGCTGTTCCGAAAGAGAATAGAATAAATATTCTGAAACAACTTATAATAATGCTTGACAAACCGGCTTCCCGGAGTTACTATGTTCGGGATTCCAGAGAATGCCCGAAACGGCACTCAATTTATACAGGAAAGGTGGAAAACGTTCATGCAGAAGAAGGCAGAAGAGTATAAATCCATGTATCAGGGAAGGAGTTTTCTGAAACTCCTTGACTTCACACCGGAAGAGATCGCAGATCTTCTGGATTTTGCGGCGCTCCTCAAACAAATGAAAAAAGAGGGAATCCCGCATGACTGGTTCCGCGGAAAAAACGCGGCGCTGATCTTTGAGAAGGATTCCACCAGAACGCGCTGCGCCTTCGAAGTCGCCTGTGCGGATCTTGGGATCCATCCGGTATATCTCGGGCCCTCCGGTTCCCAGATCGGAAAGAAGGAGAGCATGGCGGATACCGCCCGGGTGCTCGGCCGGATGTTTGACGGAATCGAATACCGCGGATTTGAGCAGGAAAGAGTCGAAGCACTCGCTGAGTACTCCGAAGTTCCCGTCTGGAACGGTCTCACCAATGAGTTCCATCCGACGCAGATCCTTGCGGATTTCCTGACGATCCGGGAGTATTTCGGAGATTTGAAAGGAAAGAAACTCGTCTATATGGGCGATGCCCGGTATAACATGGGCGATTCCCTGATGGTGGGCGCGGCAAAGTGCGGAATGCAGTTTGTGGCCTGTTCCCCGGCAAAGTATTTCCCGAATGAGGCCCTTGTTTCAGAATGCAGGAAAGTTGCCGCCGAGACCGGTGCGACGATCTCCCTCTGCGAGGATCCCATGACGGCTGTCAAAGATGCGGATGTGATCTATACCGATGTCTGGGTATCCATGGGCGAGCCGGATGAAGTATGGGCGGAGCGGATCGCAGATCTCACTCCCTACCGGGTAACCATGGATCTTATGAATGCCGCATCCCCTGACTGCAAGTTCCTTCACTGCCTGCCGTCTTTCCACGATCTCAATACGAAGATCGGAATGGATATTTACAAAAAGTTCGGAATCGACTGCATGGAAGTGACCGACGAAGTGTTTGAGTCGGAGAAATCCGTTGTCTTTGACGAAGCGGAGAACCGGCTGCATACGATCAAAGCCGTTGTTGCAGCCACCATGTAAGAGAATTGTTGATTGCATAATGGACAGAGGTTTTACACATGCCAAAGCTGAAAGATATTAAAAAGGTACTGATGATCGGTTCCGGCCCCATTGTGATCGGCCAGGCCGCAGAATTTGACTATGCAGGCGCCCAGGCCTGCCGGGTTCTCAAGGACGAAGGAATCAATGTCGTTCTTGTAAACTCAAATCCCGCCACGATTATGACAGATAAACATCTGGCGGATGAGATCTATCTGGAACCCTTAAATATGGATACCGTAGCCCGGATCATTGAAAAAGAGCGTCCGGACGGCCTCCTCGCAGGTCTTGGCGGACAGACGGGACTCACCATTTCCATGCAGCTCTCCAGAGCCGGAATTCTCGACAAGTACGGCGTGAAACTTTTAGGAACCGATATTGACGCCATTGACAAGGCAGAAGACCGTGAGCTTTTCCGGGATACCATGGAAAAGATCGGACAGCCCTGCGTTCCTTCGGGAATTGCCAATGATCTCGAAACATGCCTCAGGATCGCATCGGAGATTTCCTATCCCGTGATCGTACGTCCCGCCTTTACGCTCGGCGGTACCGGCGGCGGGATCGCGGAAAACGAAGAGGAACTCAAGGTCATTGCCGCGAACGGACTCGAACTTTCCCCGATCACCCAGGTTCTTATTGAAAAGTGTATTGCCGGTTGGAAGGAAATTGAATTTGAAACCATGCGTGACGCCCTAGGAAATGCCGTCTGTGTCTGCTCCATGGAGAATATCGATCCCGTCGGGGTGCATACAGGAGATTCCATCGTGGCCGCCCCGGCTTTAAGCCTATCTGACCGCGAACTCAATATGCTGAAAACCGCAGCGCTCGATATGGTGAAGGCTATCGGCATCATCGGCGGCTGCAATGTGCAGTTTGCCCTGAAACCGGACGGCAGCGAGTATGCCGTGATCGAGGTGAACCCGAGAGTTTCCCGCTCTTCGGCACTGGCTTCGAAGGCAACCGGATACCCCATCGCCAAGATCACCACAAAGCTTGCGCTCGGTTATACCCTTGCGGAAATCAGAAATGAAAAGACCGGCGCTTCCCTCTACGGATTCGAGCCGGATGTGGACTATATTGTTGTCAAGTTCCCGAAGTTCCCGTTTGACAAGTTCGCGGATTCCTCCCGGAAACTCGGCACACAGATGAAAGCCACCGGCGAAGTCATGTCCATCGGCAAAACATTCGAGGAAGCACTGATCAAGGCGGTCCGCGGTGCGGAGCTGAAGCTTGACACCCTGAACGGAAAGCCCATCGACGGCCGCAGTGTCCTCGAACGCTTAAAGGATCAGGATGACAAGAGGATCTTTACGATCTACGAGGCCCTGAAGGCCGGCGTATCCCCCGATACCATTTATGATCTGACAAAAGTTGATTATTACTTCCTGGAGAAGATAAAGAATATTGCGGATCACGAAGAGGAATTCTACAAAAAGGGAAGAAAACACTACTTTAAGATCGTAAAGACCTGTGAGAGTGTGTTCGGCGACGAGCATCCCTATTTCTACTCGAGCTATGAAGGCCCCTGCGAGTCGGAGAGCTTCCGGCGTTCCGGAAAGCCCGTGATCATGGTACTCGGATCCGGCCCGATCCGGATCGGACAGGGAATAGAATTTGACTATTCCTCGGTTCACTGTGTCTGGACGCTCCGTGAGCTCGGCTACGATGTCGTGACCGTCAACAACAATCCGGAAACCGTTTCCACAGACTTTGATACCTCTGACCGGCTGTATTTTGAGCCGCTGACTCCGGAGTATGTGGATGCCATTATTGATATCGAAAAGCCCATCGGCGTCGTGGTTGCCTTCGGCGGACAGACGGCCATCAACCTGACCGGTCATCTTTCCGAAAAAGGAATTCCCATTCTCGGCACCAGTGCGGAGGGAATCGACACGGCAGAAGACCGCGCCAAGTTCGACGCACTTTTAGAGAACTATCATATTTCACGGCCGAAGGGCGCCGGTGTTAAGACACTTGAAGAGGCCAAGAGCATCGCCGGAATCCTCGGATATCCCGTGCTCCTTCGTCCGAGCTATGTGATCGGCGGGCAGAACATGACCATTTCCCACAATGACGCGCAGACCACGAAATATATGGAAAGGATCCTCGCCGGCGGCATCGAGAATCCCGTGCTCGTGGATAAATATATGCCGGGCCGCGAGCTGGAAGTGGATGTGATTTCCGACGGCGAAGACGTGCTCATCCCCGGCATCATGGAGCATGTCGAGAGAGCAGGTGTTCATTCCGGTGACTCCATTGCCGTGTATCCTCCCTATAACCTGACGGATGAGGAAGAAGAGACCATCTGCGATGTTTCCACGAAGCTCGCCCTCGCTCTCGGAACCAAAGGCCTCGTGAATATTCAGTATCTGATCTATAAGGGAAAACTCTTTGTGATCGAAGTGAATCCGAGAGCCAGCCGTACGATCCCGTATATCAGCAAGGTGACCGACGTTCCCATGGTGGATCTGGCCTCGAAGGTTATGCTCGGAGAGAAGCTTAAGGATCTCGGATTCGGAACCGGACTCTTCCCGGCACCTCCGTACTGCGCGGTTAAGGTTCCGGTATTCTCGTTTGCCAAATTAAACGACGCGGACTCCATCCTCGGACCCGAAATGAAGTCCACCGGTGAAGTTCTCGGTCTTGGCCGAACGGAGGCGGAGGCGCTCTTTAAGGGACTGACCAGCGCCGGTTACAATGTGCCGAACGTACGTGAAAAGAAAGATGCGGCTGCGCTGATTTCCGTGGAGGATGAGGATCACGCGGATGCCATTGCTCTGGCAAAGCGCTTCTATGATATCGGAATTAAGATCTACGCAACAAAGGACACCGCGGCAGCCATTAACAAGGCCGGCATCAAGGCGCAGCCTGTCGGCAATGTTTTCGAGAATAACGATATCTATGATCTCGTAGACAGCCATACCATTGACTATGTGATCTATACCGGTGCTGTGAAGGATGATACGGTGGGTGACTACCGGATCCTGCACAGAAAGAGCATGAATGCGGGAATCCCGTGCCTGACCTCTCTTGATACGGCGCTTGCTCTCGCGGATATCATTTCCAGCCGCTACAATCTCTATAATACGGAGATGGTGGACATTAACCGGCTGGACAAGTGATCCTTCCGCCCAAGGACAAATGAATCCCATGCACCCGGCCTTCGCGGCCGGGTGTTTCTGTATATTTCCCACAAAAAAATAGCGGGATACAGTTGACCTTGTATTGATTCTATGATAATATCTTACTGTTTGTGGGAAAATACCATAAAGGTTAAAAATATTTGAAAGGGAGATATCTCAATGAAGGCATATGATACAAAAGATATCAGAAATGTAGTTTTACTGGGCCACGGCAGTGCCGGTAAATCAACCATCGTGGAAGCTCTGGCTTATGCAACCGGAATCACGACCCGTATGGGTACTGTTGCCGGCGGCAACTCCATCAGTGACTATGACAAAGAAGAGCAGAAGAGACAGTTCTCAATTTCCGCTACCGTTGTTCCCGTTGAATATAAGACCGCTTCAGGAACCGTAAAGATCAACCTTCTTGATACTCCCGGTTACTTCGATTTCGTCGGTGAAGTGGAAGAGGCTCTTGCAGCAGCAGATGCAGCGATCATCGTGATCAACTGCAAGGCCGGCATTCAGCCCGGTGCCAAGAAAGCATGGGAGTTCTGCGAGAACTACAACCTGCCGAGATTTATTTTCGTTACCAACATGGATGATGCCGAGGCTGATTTCGGATCTCTCCTTGAGAATCTTTCCGCAGAGTTCGGTTCCAAGGTTTCCCCGCTTCAGGTTCCCATCAGAGAAGGCGGAAAACTTGTTGGTTATGTGAACGTTGTAAAGCAGGCCGGACGCAAGTGGCTTGCAGGCGGCAAGAAGGAAGAGTGCGCGATCCCCGCAGACGCTCAGGATATGCTGGAGACTGCCCGCGGAGAACTCATGGAGGCTATCGCTGAAACCAGCGAGGAGCTCATGGAGAAGTTCTTCGACGGTGAAGAGTTCACCGAGCAGGAGATCATGGATTCCCTTGCAACAAGCGTTGCCGACGGAAGCATCGTTCCCGTACTTCTCGGTTCCGGCATTAACGCGCAGGGCGTTGACTTCCTGATGCAGGCCATCTGCCAGTACGCGCCGGACGCTACCGCACGTGCCTACAAGGCAACCGTTGACGGCGAAGAGACCGAAGTGAAGGTTGACGCAGCCGGCAGCACCGCTCTCATGGTATGGAAGACCATCGTTGACCCGTTCATCGGTAAGTACAGCCTCTTCAAGGTAATGAGCGGTTCCATCAAGACCGATACCCTTCTTTACAACATCAACAAGGATACCGAAGAAAAGTCCGGTAAGATCTTTGTTCTCAGAGGAAAAGAAGCCATCGAGGTTCCGGAACTCAAAGCCGGCGATATCGGAGCTCTTTCCAAGTTAAGCGTTACCTCTACCGGTGACACCCTCGCTCTCAAGGGCACAAGCGTACAGTTCGCAGGTCCCGAGATCGAGACTCCCTACACTTACATGGCATTCAAGCCCGTAGTAAAGGGTGAAGATGACAAGGTTGCTGCAGGTCTTTCCAGACTCCTCGAAGAGGACAAGACCCTGAAGACCGTGGTTGACGCTCTGAACAGACAGTCTCTGATCTACGGTATCGGCGATCAGCAGCTGGATGTTGTGAAGTCAAAACTGGAGACCAGATATAAAGCCAAGATCGAGCTTTCAAAGCCCAGATTCGCATACAAAGAGACCATCCGCAAGAAAGTGGAAGGCATCCGTGGACGTCATAAGAAGCAGTCCGGCGGACACGGCCAGTTCGGTGATGTTGTGATGACCTTCGAGCCCTCCGGTGATCTGGAGCAGGCTTATGTATTCGAAGAGAACGTATTCGGCGGATCCGTTCCGAGAAACTTCTTCCCCGCAGTTGAGAAGGGTATTCAGGACTGCGTTGTCAAGGGACCGATGGCAGGTTATCCTGTCGTAGGTCTGAAGGCAGTTCTTACTGACGGTTCCTACCATCCGGTAGACTCCTCTGAAATGGCTTTCAAGATCGCAGCCAACCTTGCTTTTAAGGATGGATTCATGAAGGCTTCACCGGTTATCCTTGAGCCCATCGCTTCCTTAAAGGTTACCGTACCCGACAGCTTCACCGGAGATGTTATGGGTGACCTCAACAAGAGAAGAGGCCGTGTGCTTGGTATGAATGCCGGTCACGGCGGAAAGACCACCATCGAAGCTGAGATCCCGATGTCCGAGCTTTACGGCTACGGCACCGATCTTCGTTCCATGACCGGTGGTATCGGAGCTTATGCTTATGAGCTCTGCCGCTATGAAGCAGCTCCCTCCGATGTACAGGAAGCCGTTATTGCTGCTGCAGCTGCTGCAAATGAAGAAGAGGAATAATCTGAAACAAATATTCAGCAAAACGGACCGGCATTTTTTCTGCCGGTCCGTCTTCATATCTGCGTGTATCCTTATTCTGGGCATGCTTTCTTCGTGTACCCGGTATGAACCCGCTGCCCTGAACGAGGACTGGACAGAGGCGGCAACGGAAAACAGTTTCGAGGGCTTCACCCAGCCGACAGAGGAGGAAACCGAACCGGAGACAGAAGAAGAGACCGAACCGGAAACCACCGAGGCGCCGGATCCCCGGACTCCGACCAAGGTGCGTGCCCTGTACCTTGCCTCAAAGCCTGTAGGCAACGCCGAGAGGATGGACAATCTCATCAAGATCTTTGATGAGACCGAGCTCAATGCCGTCGTGATCGATATCAAGGATGACTACGGAAAGATCACCTATCAGATGGAAAATGTTCCCGAAGTCGTGGAGCTTGAGTCCATCGAATCCTGTATCGACGATCTTCCGGGACTTCTCCGGAAATTTAAGGATCACGGGATCTACTGCATCGCACGGATCGTTACGATGCGTGACCCGCATCTTGCCAGAGTGAAGCCGGAATGGATGCTCACAAGGCAGGACGGAACCGTTTATAAAGACAATTCCGGATATCCCTGGGTCAATCCCTATAAAGAGGAGTACTGGGAATATCTCCGGGATATCGCCATTGAGTGCGGCCATGCCGGGTTCCAGGAGGTGCAGTTCGACTATTTCCGTTTCTGTACCGATAAGGGGGCCGATGACTGTATCTTCCTCGAGGAGGATGTCAAGGAACGAGATAAGATCAGCGTCATAACGGAGCTTGCTCAGTACATGCATGACGCCCTGAAGGCGGAAGGCCTCTATATGGCCTGCGATGTATTCGGTACCATTATCCGCTCCAAGCTGGACTCCCGTGCCGTCGGACAGAGCTACGAGGATATTGCCTCGATCATTGACTATATCTGTCCCATGGTGTATCCGTCTCACTACGCTGACGGAAACTTCGGTCTTGACCATCCGGACCTGTACCCGTATGATGCCATTCTCGGCGCTCTGAAGCGTTCCCGTTCCGCTCTGGCGCAGGTAGAGGAAGGCACCCGTCTGGCTATTGTACGGCCCTGGCTGCAGGCCTTTACCGCCACCTGGCTTGGAGGCGGAAAGTACCGTTCCTACGGCGCCGCGGAGATCCGGGAGGAGATTCAGGCGGTTTATGATGCAGGTTACGATGAGTGGATCCTGTGGAGTCCTTCGGTTACCTACGATTATGACGGTTTCCTTTCAGAAAGCGCGGCAGAAAGTGAGTGGCAGAGGATAGAAGAGTCCCGCGCCGCCATGCCAGAAGAAACAGAAGCAATTGCCGCAGAAACCTTCCCGAAGGAACTCGAGGAAGCCCTCGACGGCGACGAGCTCTATGAGTCCGATGAAGCAATCCTCTTACAGGACGGACCGATCATTACATATGAATAAACCAGAATCACCATCCCGGCGATGGTGATTTTTCTTTGTAGATGTGGTATTATTTAGAAAAGACTGTTTAGGCAATAATGGCAAGCTTCATCTAAGAGCCCCAAAAGCGTTAGCGGATCTGCAATGGCTTTGACTGGAAAAGTTTATGACCGATTCCTATATTGAATTTGATATTGAAAAAGAACTCCGGAAACTCCCGAAGAAACCGGGAGTTTATCTGATGCACGGACCGAAGGATGAGATCATCTATATCGGGAAGGCGGTCAACCTCTATAACCGGGTACATCAGTATTTTCAGGATCCGTCCGGGAAATCAGCAACGATCAGGAAGATGATCACGCTCATCCACCGCTTCGAATATATCGTGGTGGATTCGGAACTGGAAGCCCTGATCCTCGAGAATAATCTCATCAAGGAGCATCGCCCGAAATACAATACCCTTCTGAAAGATGATAAGACCTATCCGTACATCAAAGCCACAGTGGACGAGGAATACCCGAGGATCTTTTCCACAAGGAAATTCCGGAAGGATAAAAGCCGGTATTTCGGTCCCTACTCTAACCAGACTGCGGTGAAGGAGTGCATTGACCTTCTGCATAAGCTGTTTCTGATCCGTACCTGTCAGAGAAAGCTCCCGGAGGAATGCGGAAAGGAACGTCCGTGCCTTTATGCGCATCTCGGGCAGTGCATGGCGCCCTGTACCGGAAATGTAACGAAAGAAGCGTACGCGGCGAGCTTTAAGAAGGCCCTCGATTTTCTTGACGGAAAGTACGAACCGGTGAAGAAATACCTCACCGGTGAGATGGAAAAATACTCCGAGGCCATGGATTTTGAGAAGGCCATTGTGTACCGGGATCTTCTCAGGAATGTCGAGGCGCTTTCCGACAAGCAGAAGATCACGCAGTATGATACGGATGATCGGGATGTGATCGGCATCCGGAAGAGTGCGGAAGACGCGGCAGTCTGTGTGTTCAACATCCGGAACGGGAAGATGGTGGGGCGCGACAAGTTCCATCTCGAGGTGGCCGAGGATGACGAAATGAAGGAAATCGTCAGTTCCTTTGTCAACCGGTTTTATACCGGCACCCCGTTTATCCCGAAGGAGATCTGGATCCAGGAGGAAATCGATGATCAGGAACTGATCGGAGAATGGCTTACAAAAGCCGCCGGGAAGAAATGCACCATCAAGGTGCCGAAGATCGGGGAGAAGTCGCGTCTGGTGGAACTTGCCTGTGAGAATGCCTCGATCATCTTAAAGGAAGAGGCTGACAAGCTTCGGATGGAGGAATTAAGGACCCGCGGCGCCATGAATGAGATCCGGGATCTGATCGGCCTTTCAGTGCTCCGCAGAGTGGAATCCTATGATATCTCCAATACCTCCGGCGTGGATTCTGTCGGTTCCATGGTGGTCTTTTATGACGGGGAGCCGAAAAACAATGATTACCGGAAGTTCCGGATCAAAACCGTTTCCGGGCCGGACGATTACTCCTCCCTGAAGGAGGTGCTGTACCGCCGGTTTACCCATGAGGAAGGAGATAGGAGCTTTGAC
>JAZUHZ010000011.1:0-4714 GCA_045642005.1 Candidatus Avilachnospira sp. | reverse complement strand
TCGAAGATGTTTCACGGAAGTTATGCTATTGGGTGTTTCGCGGAAGTTATGCTATTGGGTGCTTCCCGGGGATTATGCTTTGCAATTCCGTCTTCTTTATGTTATACTTTCTTCAGGCGGCTTTTGCGGCATCTTTTGTATTGGAGTGATTTATGGACGAATATTACGGTTATGATTCCTACGAAGCGGAAATCGATCTTGTGGATCTGATTTTCCATGTGCTTACCCGGTGGAGGAGTATCCTTCTTGCGGGGCTTTGCGGCCTTGCGCTTTTAGGCGGCTACAAGTTCAAAAAGGCATATGACGAAAAGCAGGCGTTTGATGCTGCAGTAAGCGCAGGAGACGAGGTGGCGGCACTTCGGAGCGGCCAGTACAAGGCGGCCGCGGATGCCATCACGGATAAGATCATAGCCAATAATGAAATCCGGACGAAGGCTGTCGAAAAACAGGAGGAGATCGCCGAGGCGGAGGCACTGGTCCGCGATGCGGAAACAAAAATCAGGATCGCTGAAAATGAGATCAAAGCCGCTGAGATTCAGCGGAAGGCCGCGGAGGATATGCTTTCCGCGCTGAGGGATTACGCTGATAATTCAGTGCTTCTCGGGGCCGGGCCGGAGGGACTTCCCTGCGCGAAGGCGACCTATCAGGTAAAGCTTCCGGAAGGGGATGACACCCTGTACCGCGATCCGGCGGATGCTCTGGTGGCGGCGTATGCCGACCCTTCGGTATATGACCAGACCGTGAGCGGTCTTTCGGAAAAACTCGGCATTCCCGGGCGGGCAGCCCTGGAGCTTTATCAGGTCACCGTGAATCCGGAAGCGGATACTTTTACGGTGATTGCCTACGGAAAAGACAGCGCTATGGCCAAAGAGGTCCTCGGGGAGCTCTCAAAGGCAGCAGAAGGAAGAAAGAAAGCCTTTGATGCCGGTTACCGGACCCATGCGCTCATAAAGACAGGTACTTCAGAGGGTCTGGCCAGGCCGGAGGAGGATTTCTCCGAACTGAGAGCCTCTGTAACAGACAGTATCATGGAGTATACCAGAACCATATCCCGTATGGATGCGATGCTTGCAGTACAGGAGTCTTCGATTGCCAATGCCGACACGGAGATCAAAACCCAGAACGATAAGCTCGAGGCACTGGGGACGGATCTGGAGATTTTAAATGACAGTCTGGCGCTCGGTGAGGCGGAGCTTCAAAAACTCGAGCAGGCAAAGGAAACGGCAGGCCCGACGATGGCGTTCTGCTGCAAACAAGGTGTGAAGTTCGGAATCATCGGTCTCATTGCCGGCGTGTTTGTGCTCGCTTTATGGTACTGTGCCTCCTATGTGCTGAACGGAAAGCTTCATACGGCGGACGAAGTAAAGAACCTCTCCCGGCTTCCGATCCTCTGCGTGCTCAACCGGAAAGGCAGAAAGAGAGTCTGCTTTATCGATCAGTGGATCGAGCATCTCAGAGGGACGAAGGAAATGCCTTCGGATGAGACGCTTCTTCAGGGAGCCGCAGCCGCGGCGAAGGGATTTATCCCTGCGGGCGGCGGACTTGTCCTCTTAAGTTCAAAGGCTTCGAAGGCGGTGGAGAGCACGGCCGCGGGACTTTCCGGAATTCTCGGGGATGTCCCTGTGAAGGTTGTCAGTGAGATCTCCGGCAGCCCGGAAAATATCGATATCCTGCGGCAGGCCGGTGCCGTCATCCTGTTAGAGGAGCGGGAGAACGCAAAAATCCGGGGAATCATCGCGGAGCTGGAGACCTGCGATATGCTGGAAAAGAAACCGGCAGGAGTGATCGTACTTTAACCTATGGGACTTTCAAGAGAACAGTACAACCGCATTATGAGAGTGTATTCGGAGAGGAAGTCGGAGACGGCCGCTCTTAAACGCATGCGGGAAGCCGAGGCGCTGAAGGCGGTTCCGGAGCTCAGTACGATCCGGAAGGATCTTTCCGTGATCAACGAGAAGGAACTCCGGGCGCGCATGCGTCACGACGATTTCTCTGTGAGCATGCTCGCAGAGAGAAGAGAACAGCTCTTTCTCCGGAAACGGGAGCTTCTTACGGCAAACGGTTTCCCGGAAGACTACCTCGAGGAGGTCTATGTCTGCCCCGTCTGTCAGGACAAAGGGTTTCTTTCGGACAATCAGAAATGCATCTGTTTTAAGCAGCTGGAGGCGGAGCTCTGCAACGAGCAGTCCGGCCTGCCGGATTTCCTCCGGGGCGTGACGTTCGAGGAGATCGATACGGATCTTTACAATAACGACGCCCCCATGCAGGATCTTCCGAAAAAGGCAAAACCCTATACCCAGCGGGAATATATGGTGAATATCGTCTTCCCGAAGATCCGCATGTTTTTAGATACCTTTGACGAGCCCGGTTCCCATAACATCTTTATGACGGGCGCGGCCGGCACCGGAAAGACCTATCTTTCGGCCTGCATCGGCGAAAGCCTGATGCGGTCGCTGCATACGGTGATCTATGTGAGCGCCGGGGAACTGGAGACCCTGTTCACCCGGATCCGTTTTGAACGCGGGGATGTCGTGGAGATGGAATCGCGGGCGGATCTGATCGAAAACTGCGACCTCCTGATCATTGATGATCTCGGGGCGGAGTTTTCCACCGAAGTGAGCCGGTCCGAGTTTTTCGCGCTGATTTCCCACCGACTGGGGACGGAAAAGTCGACCATTATATCATCCAACAAAGACCTTAACGGCATCGAGGCGGCCTACGGCGACAGAGTTGCCTCCCGCATTAAGGGAAATTATCTAGTACTTCCGTTCTTCGGGACGGATCTGAGACTTGCCGCCAGGTACCGTGCCGCAAAGCACTGATTGGAGAGAGTTATGAGAAAGATCAAAGAAAGTTCACCGGTAAAAGAAATCGAGCCCGTTCCGTACGCGCCTTTGGGAATCATCCCGCTCCGGGGCATGGAGGAATTCGGAAAACAGGTTGACGGCTATCTGCAGAAATGGAGATCCGAAAGAGATCTGATCCATAAGGATCACATCCTGTTTTCGGGATATGAGCGGGACAGCTATATTGTGGATGCCTCGGTCGCCCGTTTCGGTTCCGGAGAGGGAAAGGGCGTCATCGCCGAGTCTGTCCGCGGAGACGATCTCTATTTCATCGTGGATGTGACCAACAGTTCCATCGAGTACAAGGTCAACGGCGTCACCAACCACTATTCGCCGGACGATCATTTCAGTGATCTGAAGAGACTGATTGCCGCAGCGGGGACCCGGGCCAAGCGGATCACCGTATTCATGCCGTTCTTATATGAAGGACGTGTGAATGAGCGGAAGGGAAGAGTCTCTTTAGACTGCGCGCAGATGCTGCAGGAACTGGAGCAGATGGGCGTCAGCACGATCATCACCTTCGACGCGCACGAGCCGAGAGTGCAGAATGCCATTCCCATGACCACCTTTGAGACGGTGCAGCCGGTGTACCAGTGCATCAAGGCGCTGCTCAACAGTACCGATGACCTCACCATCGACAATGATCACATGATGGTCATCTCCCCGGACGAGGGCGGCATGCCGAGAGCCATTTATTTTGCCAACGTGCTCGGACTTGACATGGGCATGTTCTACCGCCGCCGCGATTACGCACAGGTACAGCCGGACGGCCAGCACCCGGTGGTGGCCTTTGAGTTCTTAGGATCCAGTGTGGAAGGAAAAGACGTGATCGTTGTCGACGACATGATCTCTTCCGGCGACACCATGATCGAAGTGGCCCGGTCCTTAAAGAAGAGAGGAGCGCGGAGAGTCTACTGCTTTGCCTCCTTCGGTCTCTTTACCGGCGGCTTAAAGAAATTTGACGATGCGGTCTGGGGCGGGATCATCGAACGCGTCTTCACGACCGATGCCATCTATATCCGGCCGGAGCTCCGGGAGAAGCCGTGGTTTACGAGTGTGCCGCTTGCCAAATATGTGGCGCTCATGATCGACACCTTAAACCATGACCAGTCGCTTTCTCCGCTTCTCCAGCCCTACGACAAGATCAATGCCCGCGTGGCGGAGTATAAAAAGGAGCAGGAGGAGAAAGAGGAATAACCCCTTGAAGTTTGAGCGGAGAGTAACAGTTTACAGTTTCGTTCTCACATGTTTTGTGATCTGGCTTCATGCCGGCGAAAGCCTTTTGACGGGAATCCCGGGACAGATTGCTGTGCCGGGATTTTTTATCATGAGCGGATATCTGTTTTTCCGTCACCTCCCGCACGATGCGCCGGCCGCCTTTCCTGTCATCTTTCGGAAACTCCGCTCCCGCGTCCGTACGCTTCTTGTTCCCTACCTTCTCTGGAACACGATGTATTATCTCATCTATCTCGTGTTCGGAAAGGCGAGCCTTTCGGAAGCACCGCGCGCGGTCTTTCTCTATGGCTGCAACCCGGTCTTCTGGTACCTCTGGCAGCTCCTCCTTGTTACGGCGCCTGCGCCGCTTCTCTTCCTTACGCTTAGGCGGAAAGTACCGGGGGTTCTTTTTCTTTCGGCGGTTTTTGTACTGGCCGTCCTGAACGGATCCCTTCCGGTGCATTACTGCAATGAGGATGCCCTCTTTTACTACTCTCTCGGCGCTTTTTCGGCGCTCTGCCAAAAGGACGCGGTGGAAAAGCCGCAGGACGATACCGGCCGGAAGCTTCTGTCCCGGCAGTTTGCCGTTTCTCTCGCCGTCTTTCTTCTGTCCGGGCTTCTCGAAACGGCGCTTTCGATGCCGTACCGCCTTG
>JAZUHZ010000010.1:0-3933 GCA_045642005.1 Candidatus Avilachnospira sp. | reverse complement strand
ATCGATTACCGCATTCCAGACCTCATCCTTGCTTTCATAGTGCCGGTACATGGAGGATTTCCCCATGCCCAGGGAAGCCAGAAGCTCCCTTATGTTGGTAGCGGCGTACCCGTTCTGAGCAAACATTTCCAGCGCTGCTGTCAGGATTTTTTCTTTTGTATCTTTAGACATAAAGCTTTCTCCACTGAACAATTATGATAATATGTGACCGACCGTTCGCGGCCATTATAGCGACCGGTCGGTCGCATTTCAAGCACTTTTTCTGTATGACTGAAAAAAATGACCGGAATCTGTAAGGCTGCATAGTCAGAAAGATGATCTCAAAAAGCGACTGACGGCAGTAAAAAACGGCTCGTGCACAAAGGCACGGGCCGCTTTTTTGATTCTTATTTCGCCTGTTTTACAGGATAGCAGATTTCTGTAATGAACTCTTCCGGATTCTGTGATTCATGAGGACTCACATGATAGATATTGAACATCGGACCGGATGATTCATAACCGTTCTCTTTTATCCAGGAAATGACTGCGGCATAGGCATCGCCAATCTGATCGTAGCCTCCCTTCATCACAGTGCTTGCCACGGTTACTTCAGGCAGCGTTTTGAACTTCACATGTTCCGTATCGCGGTACTGTCCTTTTACGGTTTTCCATGCGATCAGTTCCACATTTTCCTCTTTGTACTCATCGTCCAGATATTCCACTGCGATAAGGCACGGGGCGGCCTCCGTCATATGCAGCGGCTCGGTCTCCTCACAGAGAACCTGCCACACCATCCCCTCATCGTCATAATGGGGAATCGTCATATGCAGGGTAGCCGCGTATCTTTCCGGAATCGTCTTTATGGTTACATCGTATTTCATGATCTGCTCCTCTCTCAGTCTCTTTCGGACTGTTTCCAGAAGCATCATCTGCCTGGCCGTCTCGTCCTGTATACGCAGCAGTTCTCTCTCCCGAGCCTCAAAAAAGGACTCCATCTGTGGTCTGTCATCGTATATTTCAAGAATCTTTCTGATATCTGTCAGGGAAAAACCGATTTCTTTCAAAGAACAGATCCGTCCGATCGTGATCAGCTGTTCTTCCTCGTAATACCGGTATCCGGTAAAAGTATCGGTCTGAGCGGGCTGTAAGAGGCCGAGCTCATCATAGTGGCGAAGCATTCTGATGCTCACTCTGGATAGTTTTGAAAAATCACCTATTCTAAGCATTTTTTCCTCCGGAGTATTCTGTTTTTGTGCACGATGCCACTATAATGCCTTCCACTATGTGAGAGTCAAGAGTAAAAAACAGTCCTTTTTGGAGAACTGCGTCATACCCTGTTCTTTTCGAAGCGCCGCAATCATCATACCCATTGTCTGATTGGCGATTCTATCAATCATTCCAGGTTTATTTCATCTAATGGATAGATGGGGCGCGGAACCTTTCGGAACGGCACCTTACGGTCATCAAAGGAAGTGATGTTGGGCATATCGAGCGGAACGATCCTGCAGGGAATCTCTTTGTAGGCCGCGCGGAAATGAACCGCAGATTTTACTATCAGAATATGATAGTCCAGGGGTTCCACCCCGTTATGGCGGAAAATCTGAAGGTCATGGGTCTGCGTCCGGCTGGAGATCACGACAAATGTGAATCCTTCGGAGGTAAGTGTAGCGGAAAGGCCGGTATTAATGGTAAGCCCATGGTACATCGGCCCTTTGATCCGGTAGATTCCGTCGCTGACTTCCTGCACATACGCATCCATCTCGATGGGTTTCCCGACTTTCGGTCCGGACTTTCCTCCGAGAGATACATGGATCACAGCGCCCGGTCCGGCTTCTGCTGCCTGCTGTGCGACATCCGGGTCATAGATTGCCCCTACGGCAACTCCCTTTATTTTCTCTCCGTCACGGATTCCTTCCGATTCCCCGGCGTTCATCTTCCTTAAAAGATGTATCAGCTCCGTGGCATCTCCCGCAAGGCCCGATCCGGGATTATCCGCTATATCCGCAAGAACCGTAAGTCCTTCGTATTCCATGGCTTCTTTACAGGCTTTTTCAGGATCTTCAAAGAAAAGTCCGTACTCTTTGATCTCCCCAAGGATCCGGTCGCGGTATTTGCGGCAGATTTTCTCCGCAAAGTCCCTGTCCTTTTCCGTAACACAGTAAATGGAGGAACCCTGGATAGAAATATCCGCCCGGCAGAAACCGGCAGCAAAATATGCAGAATACACTCCCGGTGTTTCGCTTTCTGCTAAAAGGTCTCGGATCAGCCCCGGCATCGGTCCTTCATCTGTCGGTTTATGCGGATAGATCAGCGGGATCCGCGTCATGGCAGCCGCGGGATGCGCTTTTCCTTCCAGCATGTCCATCAGGAAACCGGCAGCATCCACGCCCCTTTCATAACAGTCCGTATGCGGGTACACCCGGGAAATGAAAAGTGCGCTGGAATACCTGGCCATTTCCTCCGTCAGGTTCGCGTGGAAATCCAGCGTGCAGAGGATGGGAAGATCCGGACCCGCGGCTTCCCTGAGAGACCGGAGCAGTTCGCCCTCGCCGTCTTCATAGGTTTCCGTGACCATGGCTCCGTGCAGGGCTAAAAGGATTCCGTCAATTTTCCCTTCCCGGTCGGCTTTCCGGTATCCATTGACGATTGCATTCCGGAAATATTCATAGGTCTCATCGGTCATGGCCCCGCCGGGGTTTGCGTTTCCCGCGATCACGGGAACCAGCTCCACGTCCTTCCTCTTTTCGGCAAGTTCCGTAAAGGCGCCCAGTTCGGTTTTTACGCCCCGGTTTGCGGTCAGAATGTCCTGTCCGAAAAGAAGCGTTCTTTTTTTATAATCTTCGAGAGTGGTGGCATGGTCTGAAAACGTATTGGTCTCCAGCATCAGCCCTGCAATCATAATTCTGTACATAAGAAGTTCCGTTTCCTTCCTCAGCGTTCGCAGTCAAATACGACACCCGCGCTTTCTCCCACCCTGGCAAGTTCGCCTGATACAACATCGGAAAGACGAATCCCGTCTTTTCTGGCTTTCTGATACTTTCTCTCTTCCGGCTCCCCGGCAACCAGGACTTCCTCATATCCGTCCGCCAGTTTTGCCGCTTTCATTTCATCAATATAGCGGGACACGCCCTCCATAAACTCCTCCGGATCCGTGATGGCCCCCGGATTGATGCATCCGAGAAAGAACCCGGTTCCCTGGATCTCGCCGTCTCCCACATTCCAAAAGCTTCCCATCGTACGGGAATCCCTGGCACCGGGAAGAACCGCGCATAAAAGATCAATGGCCATGGAGATTCCGTATCCTTTATATCCGCCGAACGGCATCAGAAATTTCACCCGGGAGGGATCAGTGGTCACATTTCCATCGGCATCCATTCCCCATCCTTCCGGAATATTTCGTCCCTCTTTCAGGGCCAGTTTGATCTTTCCGTTCGCCACCACAGAAGTCGCCATATCCAGAAGGAACGGTGCTTTTCCTTTCGCCGGAACGGAAATGGAAAGCGGGTTGGTTCCCAGCATGGGCTGACGGGAACCGGTGGGCGCCACAATGGCATTGGCATCTGCCATGGCGATTCCGATCATCCCCTGCTCTGCTGCATATTTCGTAAAATATCCCGCGCAGCCGAAATGATTTCCGCCCTTCATAGCCGCAAAACAGGCGCCGGTCACCCGGGCCTTCTCCACGCACTTTTTCATGGCAGAAAGCGCTGCCGGCGCTCCCATTCCGTTTTTCACATCGATATGGAGCATGGAGGGATATTCTCTGAGGATCTCCGGCACCGCAGAAGGATCCACCTGTCCCTCCAGAATCCTCTTATAATATACAACCAGTCTTGTCACGCCGTGGCTTCCCACGCCGCGCATGTCGGCAAAAACCAGGGCATCCGCAAAGATGTCCGCTGTTTCTTCCGAAAGTCCCGCCGACATCATTACTTTTTTTACAAACTCCGTAAG
>JAZUHZ010000009.1:0-1797 GCA_045642005.1 Candidatus Avilachnospira sp. | reverse complement strand
AGCGATGGTGACCCCGTGGCATGCGTGAAGGCCGCCGAAGGCCGCCATCACAAAAATGCAGAGGATATTCCCTGCGAGATTAAAGCAGAGATTATCACTCTGCGTTTTTAAATTGCTTTTGGCAAAACGGTTCTTGACACTATTGCCCAGCACACAGGCGGCAACAGTCACACACATCAGAAAAGCCTGCATGATTCCACTTCCTTAGTTAAACATTCGTAACTATTCAGCACCCCATGGCCCGACCAGTCTGCATGCAAGCATGCGCCTGGTCAAACCATATGGCTCTGAATAGTTACATATATCTCAAAAATGCCTCGACGTCCGCCTCGGTAAGACCCTCGAAATGGTCATAGAATCCGGTGTCCGGATCGGGGAAATAAAGCGCCTCGCCCCAGGCTTGGGTTTTTGAATCCACAGTGCGTCCGTAGATGTGCAGATGGAAATACGGCGCATAGGAGCCGCCGTTCCGGAAGGCCCAGTTGCCGTTTTCCTGATAATTGATCCGGGATACGGTGACGCCGCCGTCGGCCATGGCCCGGATAAAAGCCCTGCCGACCTTCTGGGACAAAAGCACCATCTCACAGGCGATCTCCTCCGGAAACTCCGTCCGGTCGGTATAATGCTCCTTCGAGGTAATGTAGATGTGTCCGCCGTCCTCTCTCGGGATGTGCGGACGCTCCGGAAGGAGCACGTTGAAATGTTCGGTTTCGTAGATAACCCGCCCTGCCATAATTTAGTCCTTTCTGCAGAGATTTTCCACTAATTTCTGTATCGTATCGTCCGGGATGCCGCACCGATGGATGAGCATCTCTTTTGTTTTCTCGCAAAGAAGCGCTCCGGATGCCCGTCCGAAGTCCCCGATCCCGAGAAGCTCCGAAAGCACCCGGTCCACATGCTGAACAGCCTGAAACTCCCATTTTTCCGAACCGCGCCGGAGATGGTGGATATTTTCATAGGAAAGCATGTAGTCGAGGCGGATCTCCTCCGGCGTGGCCCCGCATAAAGCTTCGAGGATCGCGCATAAAAGCCCGGTCCTGTCTCTTGAATACCGGCAGTGAATATAGAGGGGGGCCGGATTTTCGGCCGCCGCGGTCACCGCCGCGCGGATGCTCTCCGGGAAGCTCTCCTCCTCGGGGGAAAAGCTCATCCGGACGGGGACCACGCGAAGGCCCGCATAAAAGCTTTCGGCATACCCCGGATAGCGGGACCTGGCCGCAAGATCCTCGTTGTCAAGATTGATGGCGGTCCTGACTCCGGTCTGCGAAAGAAGCCGGTCGGCGATCTGATTTCGGTTATCGGAGGGGTTAATGGGGGAAAAGCCGCGGTAGAGGCGCCCGGGAACGATGTTCCCTGCTTTCACGGTACGGAAATTGGCAAATGCCTCGTCACTTTCATAATCGGCGCGGTCCCCGCTCATCAGAACACTCCGGAGGCGGTACTCTTTTAAGTATCCGCCCTTTTTCTTCCGTTTGATCCGGACCTCGTCACCGCGCCGGATGCCGTTTTTCTCCGCAAATCCGGGCTCGTTATTGACGGCAAGGATCATACGGTCCTCGAGGGCGATCTTTAAGAGGATCAGCTCATGGGAGTCCACGTCGGAATAGGCGGTTCCCTGCGGAACGATGAATTTCTTTCCGTTGATCGTGACGGTCACGATGTCGCCGGGAAGGAAACCTGCCGCGTAGTATTCTTCTGAGGTCACTAAGAATACGGCAGCGCCGTATCTGCCGATCTCGTCCACCATGGTTCTGATTTCAGGTTTCTGTCCCATAGGATAGGATTATACTACGATTT
>JAZUHZ010000008.1:0-5181 GCA_045642005.1 Candidatus Avilachnospira sp. | reverse complement strand
GGCACTGGCCGGAGTACTGACAGGAAGCAAAAAACTGTATGATACGGCAGCTGAATGGAAGGGAGGACAACAGGAAGTGTGCAGAGCTTTAGATGAAATGTGTGAAAATGCCATCAAAGAAACGAAGGAAAAGTATGACGCTGAGCTTAAAGAGAAGGATGCGGAAATAACCGAGAAGGATGCGGAAATTAACCGGTTAAAAAGGCAGCTGGAAGCCCTGACGGCTGCGCAGCATAATCATGACCCGTACTGAGATTGCATAAGCAAATATCCTGGATGTGTATAAGTGCCTTCGGACACAATTTCCAAAAAACTACAACTAAGGATGAAGAATGTTTCGGATAAGAACAGGAGGCCTCGTATGAGACCTCCTTTGTGTATTCTTAAAACTTATTTTTTCGGGATGCTCTCGATCCAGGCTCCGCTTTCGTCCACGGTCCAACCGTCGGGCGTTACACCGCCGAGCTGGCAGGCACCGAGCGTGCCGTCCTTACTCGGATTGAGATAATACCACTTGCCGTTAATGAACTGCCAACCGGTGAGCATGTTGCCCTGGCGGTCAAACCAGAACCAGTCAGCAGTATGCTGTCCTTCCTTAGCATAGGGATTTACGATGTAACCCCAGGTATTGCGGAAGGTCTCGGAGGAAGCGTAGTGCCAGATGCCGTGGGCATCCTGTGACCAGGAGCCGTTCTTTACGGCATTGTTCCAGGTACCGGTGAAGAGAGGCTCCGACTTCTCGTTCCCTGTACTGCTGTCGGAAGAGGGTTCGGTTTTCTTCTTTACCGGGATTGTAAACGTATCGTCGTGGTCCGGCACTATGTAGGTGTACGGAAGTGTCAGATCACAGGTGTATCCTGATTCACACTCTACGGATTTGATGATGATCTCCTCCCCGGCCGGTATGGGCAGCGTGACCGGGAACTGATCGGATGTGAATGTCTGAGTCCCGCCTGTCATTTTTGAATATACAACGGCACTCCTTATACCGGAGCCTGCGCTGAATGTGATCTGCGCGCCCTGCTGTTTGGATTGAACAGAAGGAAGATCCTCAGGGTTCACCACCGTTTGCTTTGTTACTTCTTCAATCACATAGGAATTGGTTCCTACAACAACATATCCCTCTGCAGGTATTGCTGTGATCTCGATCTTAGCACCGATCTTTACTTCATATGCGGATGCTCCTGCCGTTGTGCCCTCCTTCGGGCTTAAGGTTACAGGATTCTGCCGGTCTGTTACATCCTTTACTTCATACTTCACTCCGGGAAGACCTGCAGGAACAGTGATCTCGGTGACTGCTTCCAGCCACTTTGCATACAGAGTAATATCAGCAGTATAGTCTTTTGCGCCAAGAGTGGTTACTGCATTTCCGGAGCAGTCTGAGGATGTATACCAGCCGCCGAAGGTAAACCGATCTTTCGATGCACTCTTAAGCGCGGTTTCCGTTCCGTAGGTATGCGTTGCAGGATAACCGCTTTCGTGCGTACCGGAAAATGCTGTATCACCCTGGTCTTTATATATTATGCTGTAGGACGGATAAGGAATAACAACCGTTGCTGTTTCGCCTGCTTTTGTCTTATCTGTCTCTTTTACCCGTATGGATACATTGTCTCCGGCGATAAAGCCTGAAATCGCTGTTTCCACAACCGGCTTCCAGTTCGTACCGCCGTCTGTTGAGTACTCCATGGTTTCATCAACGCCTGTCACCTTACCGTCTGTAACGTCTATGCTGGTTGGAGCGACCGCTACAAGTCCGCCCGGTGCTGCCGGTCCGTCCGCCTTTTCGGTCCACCCGGCATAAAGCGTCGTATTGGCGGTAATATTGAAAGTACCGCCTGCAGCATAATGTGTTCCGCTTTCGTCTGCCCAGCCGTTGAAAATAAACCCGGTTTTTACCAGACTGCCGGTGTTGCCAAGTACGGTTACCGTGGCTCCGGAAGAATACTCTTTTGAATCCGTCGGTACGGTTCCGCTTGTCGCTCCATTTCCATCATAGATAACTGTGAAAGTTATTTCCTTTTCAAATTCAGCTGTGACTGTTACATGGTATCCGGGCTTTGTAAAAGTATACACTGTATCGTCTGTTGCATCCTTTGTAAGCGCAACCGTCTGTGTGGCCCCCTGATCATCAACATAAGTAACCTTAAGCGTGTCAGCTTTCAGACAGTAACCAGTATCCGGCGTTACCGTGATCTTAACCGGATCACCAGTCGCTGCTTTATCTTTGTCTGATTCCACCTTACCATTTTCTATTTCTGAATCAATGATTACACTTGTTTCATCACCAATTTCAATTTCCCCATCGGAATTTATAAAAGCATAATTGTCGCCACAGTAATGGAAGAAATCTGTTAATCCTGCACCGGGATTTTTAGTTAAATATCCCGATGTCAGAACACCTGTTCCTGATTTTGAATCCAGGCCCGTTAGTTCAACAACTATATCAGAACCGGATAAATCCCCTGTAACACGAATTGGGGATTCCTCGCCCAAAAGTTCTTTCCTATTACTAAGCTGAAATAAACCCCGTGGAGTATTTTCATCACCATCTGTAACCACTACCTTACCTGATAAGGACAGTGTCGCAATATTTAATATAGTACCGAATGAGCTTCCAGACTTATTCCCGCTAATCTGTATCTCCTTGCCCTCAGCAGCCTCAAGCTGCATTACGGCGTTGCCCCCATTGTGACCACCGTTAAAAATACAACAGGCAAAACCTGTATTGTATTCTTTCACATCCGTATTTTCGTTTTCTGCAATGATTCCGCCCGTCATCGAAAATTCGTTTTCATTATTGATGCCCGAATACGCCCCCATATTCCCTGTAATGCTTCCGCCATTCATTGTAAACGTGCCGTTATTCTCAACAGCACCAGTTCCGTCCAACGTATCACCACCATCAAAACTCCCTATATTTCCGGAAATAGTACCTCCGTCCATAATAAAACTTCCAGCAACGGATACACCGCCGGTTATTCCGCGATTATTGGAAATGGTACCCGCATCCATCGTAAAGGTGGCATTGCTAGCTACATAAACGCCACCTGCTTCCGTTCCGTAACAGCCAGTGATGGTACCCGCTTCCATCGTAAAAGTAGCATTGCTATTTACTGTAACACCACCTGCAGCCTCACTACCAGTACCAGTTCTGTAACCGCCAGTAATGGTACCTTTTTTTTCATCGCTTGTATCTGTAATTGTAAGCGCTGCACCTCCTGAAATGTTGATAACTTCACCGCCCACTGTTGCTTCGGTAAGGCCACGGTCAAGTTTATGCCCGTTCAGATCAAGAGTGATATTCTTACCGGTAGGGATACTGAGTGCTTTGTCGGATGATGTAGCTATTACATCCTGCGTCAGCGTGATGGTAGCCGTGGTGTCGGCTTCGTCGATGGATTCCTGAAGCTGTTTCCATGTTGTGATATGCGGAGTATAGATGCCATTTAAGACTGCGTATTTATCTTGCCCTTTACTAATAGTGAAGCTTACAAGTTTCTCACCACTTAAATTAAAGTTAATAACAAGTCCACCATATTCATTATAAGTACAAGTGTATCCTTCTTCAGTAGAATCAGCATCTCGCATAGTCCCTAACGTTACTACATCTTGTTGTGATTCTTTTATCGCAAATCCTAGCCCTCCTTTTGCAAAAGCAACTACCGTACCCTCAGAGTTTAACCATCCATTATCAAACCCTGTCGGAAACTTAGCATCAGCGAGAATATCTTTAATTTGCTTTTTGCCACTTGATAACAACGATACGTTCTTTTCATCCACCGTGTTGTTTTCGGCTTCGAAATTGATTTTCTCCGTATCGATTTCTTCTACAACCTCTACAACATCCTCCAACACTGTCACCTCTTCCGGGGCTGCCGTGTTGTAAATTTCAGATACTGCCTCCACGGGTTCTTCCGGGCCCACGATCTGATCAACTTCTTCTACAACTTCCACATCAGCCATGGAAGTGAATGCAGCCGAGAATACTGTCACGAGGGACAGAACCAGGGCCAGAGTCTTTTTAAACCTCATACTCATTTGTGTTCTCCTTTACCTATTTTAGAAGATACTATGTAAATAGTTTAGCACGTTAAACTGCTTTTGAAAAGTGAAAAATCAACACATTTTCAGGTGATTTTGTCACAGCGGCGCGTACACCGCCTCCGGGAACCGGTCCCCTGCTCCGTCTGCCCTTGCATAATCATATGCCGGAGATACCTTTACTTCGTATGTACCCGCAGCTTTCTGCAGGCCGTCCATCCGTATCATGGTATCCGAATCAAATGCGACGAGATCATACTTCAGTACGGCAGGTGTAAAAATGCCGAGTTTGTTATATTTCCACCATTTTTGCGAAAAAATATAGAATTTCAGGTGTTTTATAGAAACAACAGCCGTTTCGCCCACCTTCACCGGAAAACTTTGATTGCCAACCTGTTGCGCCGCTGACTCCGCTGAGAGTATAGTGGACACAAAAGAGACCGGAACCAAAGGAGAAAAGAGACGAGAATGACCAAAAGTATGCCGCGGCCGGATGCGGCGTTAAAGAACTTTTTCAGTGATAACGAGGTGTTTGCGGATGTGTTCAACAGCTTTTTCTTCCACAATGAGAAAATCATTCTCCCGGAAACACTGGAGCCGGCCGACACGGCTTATGCCGCTTCCAAAAGAGCCGGGAAAGGGCGGAAAAATTATAAGATCGAAAAGATCAATAAATACCGGGACAACATCCGGAGAGCTTCGGTAGGGACCCTTGTGATCCTTGGGCTGGAAGACCAGAATACGATCCATTACTCCATGCCGGTGAGGAAGCTTCTGTATGATGCCCTCGGATACGGAACAGAACTGACCGCTCTGGAAGATGCACAGGAACCGGTGGAGTGGACCATCGACGAAAGCCTGGCGAAGGTGAAGAAAGGAACGAAGATCACCCCGATCATAACCGTTGTTTTTTACACCGGAGAAAACAAATGGGACGGCCCATGCTCGCTGCATGAGATGATGGAAATGGATGGCCGGGTGGAGCCGTTTGTGCCGGACTATCCCTTATATGTGATTGACATCGGACACGACGAGGAGTTATCATTCAATTCGAGGGCGCTTCGTGAACTGAAAGAGGTGCTGTCGTCGATCTATGCAGGGACGGCAGCCGCAAATAAAACGCCTGTTCATGCTTCTACT
>JAZUHZ010000007.1:0-2363 GCA_045642005.1 Candidatus Avilachnospira sp. | reverse complement strand
GCCGGCAATTTGGTGTTCACCTCCGGGCAGATTGCCATTGATCCTGCCACCGGCAAGGTCGAGGCGCAGGATATCGTCGGGCAGACCGAGCAGGTAATGAAAAACCTCGGCGCGGTGCTGACGGCGGCGGGCTCCTCCCTTGACAAGGCTGTCAAGACGGTTTGTTACCTGCGGGACATGGGAGACTTCGGCGCGTTTAATGAGGTGTATGCGAGATATTTCACCGGAAAGCCGGCCCGAAGCTGCGTGGCCGTTCGGGAGCTTCCCAAGGGTGTCCTCGTGGAAGTCGACGTTATCGCGGAGCTTTGAGGGGAAAATGAGAGAAAGCGGCGGGCAGCAGCCCGCCGCTTTTTTAGCGGCAGCTATCACCCCTCATCGTATGCTCCGGCCCAGGCGGGGCATGCTCCCCGGCACTTCTAACCGAAAGGCGCTGTGAAAAAATCATTTTGATTTTTTCATGGCGCCTCTTTTTACGTCTGTTTTTCCGTTCTGTACGGATTTGTCTGGTTTTTTGGGGACACTGCCCCTACCCCATAGAAAATCCCCATGGATTCCTTATGCGGCCTGCAGCTGCTTCATCTTTTTATTGTGATATTTATATAGGTTCTGGCCGATAGAGACCAGTAATACCTCAAGTCTCACCGATTCGATGCCTCTTCGCACGATTCTCTTATACCATCGGTCATGTTTCATGATGCCGAATGTACCTTCTGCCTGGATCGACCTGTTCATCCTGAGCATTGCTCCTTGGATGCTCTCAAGGTTATCTATGACCTCCTGATGCATCGCCGTCAGTTCATGATTCAATCTGACCGTCCGGTTCTTTTCAGTCTTTTTGCAACAATCCGCAAACGGACATCCTGTACAATCTTCACATTCGTACACTTCTTCTTGACGTCCATACTGATTTCCCTTTACGTTTTTTCTGTACCTGAACAGAAACTTCTTTCCATTAGGACATCGCATCGTTCCGTCAGCACCGATTGGGAAGTTTACTGCACGAAATGGGTCATCATGATATTTCTTGTCTTCAGTTTCCTTTTTGAACGTCGTGAACTTCATGTATTTCTCCATTCCATGCTGCTCACAGTAGATGTAGTTGTTGTATGATCCGTATCCTGCATCGGCCACAGGATACTTCGGATAAAATCCATATGTTTTTCTGAACTGCTCCATCAAAGGAACAAAGCAGTCTATGTCACTCCTGTAATGATTCACGTCTACGACTGCAATGTATTCATCTGCCACACCGATCTGGACGTTGTATGCAGGCAGCAGCTGGTCGTTCCCCATGTAATCCGTCTTGATCCGCATGAAGGTTGCACTCTTGTCGGTCTTTGAATAGCTGTTTCTTTCTGACCCGCAGATATCAATCTTTTCGATATATTTCTCCAGTTTATCTGCGTATTCATTGAGTTTCTCATACATTCTCTGCTCAGGACTTTTATGATGACCTTTTCCATAAACAAATGTATTTTCATCGATCTGCCAGAGCATCGCACACTTTTCCAAAACTTCCCGGAGATAGTCCGGTACGTATTCCGTGTTCGTGCTGATCTTTATACCGCTCCAGAGGAGCGATTCATTGATTGAATCGATCAGTGTGGTGATCTTCTCATAAATATGGTACCTGGACTTCTCGGTTGCTTTCTTCCATACCCAGGTATACTTGTTAGCATTGGCTTCAAACTTGGATCCATCGATATAGATATGCTGAAGATCTACCTGTTCTTCCTCAAAGATGGCTTTATTGATATCTGCAAAGATATCTTCAATCGAATCACTCAGTACTTCATTGATGAAGTAGCCGAAGGTACGATAGGATGGTGTCTCCCTATCCATAAGGTACATGAATCGTAAGTTTACTTTACAGTTGTCTTCCAGTTCTCTCAGAGAGCAGTAACCGCTGGTCATAAATCCGAAGAGTACCGTTTTCAGCATGTTGACCGGATTATACCTGATGCGTCCGGTGATGTGTTCCGGGATGTTTTTCAGGTACTTTGATAAATCGATTCCCTCCATGAATCGGTCGAATGTGAAGACGGGATCCAGCAAGTCCAAACAATCTGAAAGAAACACTGGTAAAAATCCTTGTTTTGGGTTACAATAACCATGTGTTTTATTAATCATTCGCACGTTTATTATAACACAAAAGAGGCCATCTGGGTTCGCCCAGATGGCCTTCTTTGTGTTATGGGGTTATTTCACAGCCCCTTGTGTCATCTTCACTTACTTTCATTTCAAAAAACGGCATTTTCTTCTTTGAAATGTCTTTCCGGTGTCAGCAGGGGGCACCCCCGTTTGGCTTTTTGTGTATCTCCATATCGACAGATGTCCATTTTTCGCCTTCTATCGTGTATTCC
>JAZUHZ010000006.1:0-2628 GCA_045642005.1 Candidatus Avilachnospira sp. | reverse complement strand
CCTTGGCTCACAGAACGACATGGCTACGATCCGACTTACTGCGTGGAATACCGTACAGCGGTTCGTTTCGATCGTATCCATTAAAGTAGAAATATGCATATCTTTCGGAAGGACCAGAAGCGCATCGGCAAAAGCGCTGGCAAAAAGCCCTGCCACCAGACCGAAAATATGAAACAGGGGAAGAATGTTGCAGCAAACGGAATCGTTTGTGAGATTTTGGCTTTTCCTGCTGATATCCGCTGCGTTGAGAACGTTATAGGCAGATAGGATAACGCCTTTCGGCCGGCCGGTCGATCCCGAAGTGAAGATCATCATACAGGGATCGTCAGATTCTACGTTATCCGGAAGATGCGGTTTGGACATGGAGTCGGCATTTTCCAGTACTTCAGACGGGATGTCCTCAAAGAAGAAAATATCCTTAAGCCTTGCCGTTCCGGCGAGAAGCTCCCGGGAGAGCGTCTCTTTGTCTGTGCCGTAGGAAAGATTTCCGATGCACATGCATGTGACGTCGCCGGTTTCGATATGGGCTGCTATTTCAGCGGGTTTCAGGCTGTAGTTCATAAGAACAGCGAGAGCGCCGAGCTTTTCAACAGCATAAAAGCACAGAATAAAATTGATCGAATTGAGCCCGGCTATTCCCACATGAGTTCCCTTGCGTACACCCATTTCGTGAAGGCGGGAGACCAGAACGTCAGAGCCGAGATCAATGTCTCGCCATGTCCAGTCCCTTTTACTGTCACGGATCACTGCGGTATCGCCGCCGGAAGCGGACTTTTCTCTTAAAAAGTCACGGATGGACAGATGAACAAAATCCGCATGATTGCCATTCACGATCGGAAGTATGGTATCAAATCCGGTGATTTTGAAAATATCCATCACCGAGTCGCTTACGGAGATGACTTTCATACGGTTTTCCCGGAAACGCTGCCTTGCGATCAGCAGTTCCCTCAGACCGGCGGAAGAAACATAATATGTATTTCCAAGGTCGATCGTAAGGCATTCCGTATGCTCCGGAATCTCGCGAAGAACTCTTCTCAGTTCGGGAGATGTGTTAGTGTCCAGCCGATCTTCAATTTTTACAGTTATTCCGTCTGCCGTCTGTTCCGAATAGATCATAGCTGCTCCCACACTCCTGCTTCTGCTTTTATTTTGCTTATTATAACTGCTTTCCCGGAAATAGTAAAGGTAACTATTTCTTGAAGTCCTACCCATTTGGTGATATTATTGACGCATAACAGCAGCATTGTGACTGTCCCTTCATCTTTGATAACAAAGCGGAGCGGAAAGGAAGAAAAATGACAGGATACTATAACCGTTTGGCGGAAGCGAAGGAAAAATACGGCGATAGAATCGTGGCGTGTGACGGAAAAGAGACCCTGAGGTATTCTGATCTTCTTTCTGCCATATGCGGTTACAGAGAAGTCCTTGCCGGAATGGGAGTGAAACCGGGCGAAAAGGTCACTCTCTGCGGATATAATTCATGCGGCTGGCTCAGAGCATTTTTCGGTGTGGTATGTTACGGCGCTGTGGCGGTACTGATGAACTATTCTCTTCCCGAAAACGAGATCATTCAGCTGATGGAACAGATGGATTCTTCCGTTTTCCTCTATGGTAATTATGGCGCAAGAGAAAAAAATCCGCTGTCACCGGGTCAAATTTGTACGGAAGACGCAAAAAGAGCGGATTTTGAGAGCTTTTCCTTCAAGAAAAGAGAAAATTTTGAAGTTTTTCCATATGATGAAGCCGCTTACGGAAACCCGGCTTTTGTGGTGTTTACTTCCGGCTCCACCGGTTCTCCCAAAGGGGGTCTGCTTTCCCAGAGAAGCAACATCACGGGAGCAGATGCCTATATGGAGGCTATTCCCGAAATGAAAGAGGAGCGGCTTTGCATGGCAGTGCCGCTGTTCCACATTTTCGGGCTGGGAATAGCGGTGGCGCACATTTTGTACGGCGGCTGCCTGATCCTTCCGGAGAAGTTCACAGGCGGTGAGATCAACCGATTCCTTCGGGAAACCCGGCCGGATGCGCTTGCCGCGGTCATGACGGTTATTGTGCGTACCATGGAAGATGAGTCATTCCCGGAAGAAGGATACCCGTTTATCCGAAGGATCTATGCGGGCGGAGCGCCGCTCCTCCCCATTCAGCTAATGCGGGTGGAAAAGGGGTTTGGCAATGCCGTGCTCCTGAACAGCTACGGACAGACGGAGTCCGACACCTGCATCGCCATGACCCGGGTAACAGACAGCGCAGAGAGAAGGGTACATACGGTCGGAAAACCGTTTCCGCACAGAAAAGTCGTGATTATTAATTCTGACGGAACGGAATGTGCGCCCGGTGAAGCCGGTGAGATCACGCTGCAGGATAACGACTTTATTATGTGTGAATATTACGGCGCTTCCCGAGAGGTGCAGGCGATCGACCGGAAAGGTTATCTTCACACCGGAGATATCGGTTTTCTTGACTGTGACGGATATCTGCATCTTGCCGGCCGTATCAAAGACATCATCATCAAGGGCGGCGAAAACATCATCGCGAGTGAAATTGAGGCGGAAATCAACGCTGTTCCCGGCGTGCGGGAAGTCAAAGTGTACGGGGCACCGGATGATCTCTACGGAGAAAACATCCATG
>JAZUHZ010000005.1:0-5559 GCA_045642005.1 Candidatus Avilachnospira sp. | reverse complement strand
TCCTCCCGTGAAACATCTTTGATGTTTCACGGGAGGAGTTGTTTCACGCGGGATCATGCAAAAAAACGCCTGACCTTCTGCAATTTCTATGGTAGACTATCAAAGCTCGAGAGAGAATGGCGACATAGCCAAGTGGTAAGGCGTAGGTCTGCAAAACCTTGATCGCGGGTCCGAATCCCACTGTCGCCTCTAAAGGAACCTGAAAACGGTTCCTTTTTTCTTGCGCTGAATTCCCATATTAACCGGCTTTTCAGCCCTTCTATATTCCGGAAGGCTTGCTGCAGGGAAGAAAGGTGAATTTCACCACAGGCATTGCAAAACTATCGAAAAAGTAAAATGGCTGGGGAACGGAAATCTTCGGGAGGGGTGAATTTCACCACAACCGTTGAGAAATCATTAAAAAAGTAAAATCGCCGGGACTGTTGTCCTAAGAAGTTCACCACAGCGCTCCGGGAAGGCCTGATTTAGTAAAAAATGGCTTCTCCGGCGTGCGCTTCATCGGAAAATATTCACCACAACATGACATTATTATGGTTTTGTGGTGAAAAAGCCCTGCCAGCCAGCGTTAGGATTTTACTTTTTGACCGTTTAGAGGTCACTTGTGGTGAAATTCTCCCCCCTCCCCTGGAAACTCACGCTTCGCGAGGGATGTGAAAACACGGGAATCTGCCGGTTTCACATCCTTCGCGAAGATTATTGTACTTTTCCGGCTTTCAGTATGCTTCTGTGGTGAGCTGCTCCCTTAAAATCACGCATTTTCTGGTGTGTTTTTCCCGGGCTTATGATAAAATAACAGGTAGAAACCGGTACAGGAGGGGATGATGAAAAAGAGAGTAGCGATTGTCCAGGCGGCTTCCACGCCGGATCCGGAGGAAAACTTCAGAAAAGCGGTGAAAGCCTGCGAGGAGGCCGCAGCGTACGGCCCGGAGCTCGTGCTTTTCCCGGAATGCTTCATGTGCTATTTTGCAAAGACGCAGACCATGGAGGAAAAGAGCCGCGTGGTCCGGGAAAACTATGCAAAATTTGTGGACGGCATGTGCCGCCTTTCCGAAAAATACGGATTCTGGACCGTGTTCGGGACCTATGAGCCCGCGGAGGATCCGGACAGCATCCGCTGCTACAATACCATCTGCGTGGTGGACGAAACGGGAACCCTTAGGTACCGCTACCGGAAGACGCATCTTTACGATGCCTTTTCCAATAAGGAATCCGATTTCGTGATTCCCGGGGACCGGCTTTCGGAGGTACTGGAGACCCCGATCGGCCCGGCAGCCATCCTGACCTGTTTCGAGATGCGCTTCCCGGAGATCGCCCGGAAACTTACCCTTGACGGCGCAAAGATCCTCCTTCACCCCACGGCCTGGGTGGGAGGGAAAACAAAAGAGGAGCAGTATAAGACTCTCTGCCGCGCGCGGGCGCTGGAGAACACCGTGTATTTTATCTCGGCCGACCAGTGCGACAGGACCCACTCCGGCGGAAGTCTCATGGCAGATCCCATGGGTGCCGTCCTCTGCGGGGCCGCGGAAGAAGAGACCGTGATCTTCGGTGAGGTGGACACCGACCGGATCGAACGGGTGCGGGAGATCCTCCCGGTTCTTGCCTTAAGAAGAGAAAACTTATATTGAAATGGACCTCTGAATGTCATATAATTGTCAATGTATGTTTTTGGAGGCATCCGGATGGCTGGCAATGATCAGAACGTGAACACAAAAGGAACCCAGGCAGAAGAAAGAGTACGGGACGAGGCGCTTTTACAGCATTTTGTCCGGGCGTTTTCCTCCGCCTATACCGTCAATTTAAAAGAGGATACCTTTGAGATCCTCCACATGGATCATGCCTTCCAGCAGGTCTTTACCATGGACGGAAAGCGGACGGACATGGAGGATTTTATCCGGAAATATGTCCATCCGGATGACCGGGAGAATGTGGCAAGACTGACAGACAGTGCCTATGTCCGGGAGCGCCTGAAAACGGAAAGCGAGATCGAGTTCACCCTCCGCGAGCAATATCACGGGGAGGAACGGGTGATGCGCGCGCTGATCATGCGCCTTCAGGATGCGGATCATGCGGCTGTCGGGTTCATGGATGTCACCGATCAGATCCGCAAAGAAAAAGAGAAGGGAAAGCTTCTGGAGGATGCCCTGGAAATGGCCTTAAGCGCCAACCGCGCCAAGACCACCTTCCTCTTCAACATGTCCCACGACATCCGGACGCCCATGAACGCCATCTTAGGGTTCACGAGGATCGCGAAAAATCATATCGATGACCGGGAGCGGGTGCTGGACAGCCTTGAGAAGATCGAGGTCTCCGGCGGGCAGCTTCTGAACCTGATTAACGACATTCTGGAGATGAGCCGGATCGAATCGGGCAAAGTGGAGATCACGGAGACGCCGGCGGCCGTCACGCAGTCCTTCGAGAATATTGCGCCCATGCTCACCTCCCTGGCCATTTCCAAGAGTATTGATTTCACACTGAATTACGGAGAGATCCGCGACAATTATGTCTGGGTGGACGGCGCCCATGTCAATCGCGTGCTGGTGAACCTGGTGACCAATGCGATCAAGTACACCAATCCGGGCGGAAAAGTCAATGTCCGGGTGGAGCAGGTGAGCGACCCGGAGGACGGAAAGGCCTGGTACCGCTACCGCATCGCGGATACCGGCATCGGCATGAGTGAGGAATTCATCACGCATATTTTTGAGGAATTTTCCCGCGAGAAGACCTCCACGGAGTCGAGGCAGCAGGGCACCGGCCTCGGACTCGCCATCGCAAAAAGGATCACGGAGTCCATGGGCGGGCGCATCGAGGTTGAAAGCCGTCAGGGCGTCGGTTCGACCTTTACGGTATTCTTCCCCTTCCGCGTGCAGACTGCTGCAGAGATCCGGGAAAACTATAAATTTGACACCGAAACGAAAGAAACGGGGGACGGGAAAGCATATGAAAAACTGAAAGGCCTCCGCGTATTGCTCGTTGAAGATAACGAGCTGAACCGGGAGATCGCCGTCGATATCCTTGAGGATGCGGAAATGATCGTTTCCAGCGCCGAAGACGGGCAGATCGCCGTGAACATGATCCGGACGATGTATGAAGAGAGCCGTCCGGAAGACTGGTTTGACGTGGTTCTCATGGATATCCAGATGCCCGTCATGAATGGGTATACCGCGAGCGTAAAGATCCGGGAAATGGAAAAGCCTCTCGGAAAGAGGATCCCGATCATCGCCATGACGGCCAACGCTTTTGCGGAGGACCGGCAGAAAGCCATTGAGTGCGGCATGGACGCGCATCTCGGAAAACCGATTCAGACGGAGCTTCTGAAAGAGACTCTGCTTTCGTTACTGTAAGGAGAATGTATGATCGGAAAAGCACTGGTCCTTCTCGGCGGCGTTGCCATGTTCCTCTTCGGAATGGGGCTCATGGGAGACGGTCTGAAGAAGGTGGCCGGAAACAAACTGGAAGTCATTCTGTATAAACTGACCGGAACACCGCTCCGGGGACTGCTCCTCGGAACCGGAGTCACTGCCGTGATCCAGTCCTCCGCC
This sequence comes from Candidatus Avilachnospira sp., assembly GCA_045642005.1. Taxonomy (GTDB): domain Bacteria; phylum Bacillota; class Clostridia; order Lachnospirales; family Lachnospiraceae; genus Avilachnospira. The sequence goes on along the minus strand of JAZUHZ010000005.1, from coordinate 2,020 downwards.
GCGACAAGCGTCATGGTGGTCGGATTTGTCAACTCCGGCATGATGCAGGTGCGGCGCGCCATCAGCGTGATCATGGGCGCTATCATCGGTACCTCCATTACCGGATGGATCCTGTGCCTTTCGGAGATCTCGGGCGGAGAGGGTATCGTGAGTCTTCTGAATACGGAGACGCTGGCGGCGCTCGTTGCTCTTGTCGGGATCATCCTCCGCATGACCGCGAAGAAAAAGAGTCTCCGGGATACCTCGGACATCCTGATGGGATTTGCGGTCCTCATGTTCGGCATGAAGACCATGAGCGGCGCGGTGAGCGGCCTCAAGTCCAATGCAACCTTCCTCAGCGTGCTGACCGGATTCCGGAATCCGCTGCTCGGCGTGCTCTTCGGCATCGCGGCGACGGCCGTACTGCAGAGCGCCTCGGCTTCCGTCGGTATCCTGCAGGCCCTTTCCTCCACCGGCGCCATCACCTTTGAGATCGCCCTGCCCATTATTCTGGGTATCGGTATCGGCGCCTCCATCCCGGTCCTTTTCTCCGGATTCGGATCCACCACGGAGGGAAAACGGACCGCGCTTTCCTATCTTGTGATCGAAATTCTCCGGTTTCTCCTGTTTTCCGTTTTGTTTGCGGTGGCCAATGCCGTTTTCCGCTTTTCCTTCACCGGCACGGTGATGAACATGGTGAGCATCGCGCTCTTAAACTCTGTCTTCCGTGTCGTGACGGTCGGGATCCTTGCGCCGTTCATGGGCCTCATCGAGAAAATCGTAACGAGGGCCGTGAAGGCCGATCCGAAAGAGGCCGAGGACAAAAAAGAACTCCAGCGTCTGGAGTCCCGGTTCCTTGCGTACCCGCCGCTGGCCATTGAGCAGAGCCGCCTGGTGATCAACAACATGGCGCAGAAGACGAAAAAGAGTATCTACAGTGCCGTTGCGCTTCTGGAGGACTACTCGGAAAAAGGATTCCAGGAAGTCGTGGCGCTGGAGGATGCGACGGACCGCTATGAGGACCGGATCGGTACCTACCTCATGAAACTGACGGGAAAAGAACTGAATCCCGAGCAGACGGCGGCGGTTTCGGAGTATCTGCACGCCATCACGGACTTTGAGCGTATGGGAGACCATGCGAAGAACGTGGCGGAATGCGCGCAGGAGATCGCCGGGAAAAAGATCAGCTTCTCCGAGGACGGAGACCGGGAGCTTCGCGTGCTCGCAAGTGCCCTTTTAGAGGTGGTGACCCTGGCCGTGAAGAGCTTTACGGATCACAGTCAGGAGATGGCGGACATGATCGAGCCCCTTGAGCAGACCATCGACGACCTCTGCGACGAGATGAAGGCGCATCATATCCAGCGTCTTACCGACGGAGCATGCTCACTCGAGAGAGGCTATGTGTTCAATGACCTGATCACCAACTTCGAGAGGATCTCGGACCACTGCTCCAATATCGGCGTGGCGATGCTGGAGACCGGCCGCGACGAGATGGATCTGCACGAATATGAAATGGAGATCCGCACGAAGGAAAACGGCGGCTACCGCGAATACCTCGAGGAATATAAACTGAAATACCGGCTGTAGGAGGCTTCCCTCCCATGAAACAAAAGAAAAAGATCCTTCTTCTCCTTCTTTCGGTCATCCTGGCGATGGCCCTTTCGGGCTGCACGCCGCCGAACTATACAAGAGCGAAGAAAAAAGAGGTCACGAAGGAGCACGCTGCGGAGGCAGAAGCCTGGTTTTCCGCGCATATGCCGGAAGCGAAAGCGGAAAAGGGAAAGGCCGTCGCAGACGCCGTGGATCTCTATGCGGCGATCACCGGGACCTATAAGAAGGACGGAAAGACGTATTATTATGTGTACGACTACGTCGGCGACCGGATGTACAGTGACGAGCATTTTGACGAAGTGAGCGCCATGGTGACGGAAAAAATCCTTCGGGAGGCGTCTCTTCCCGGGGAAGCCACCGTGATGAATTACCTGGGGCATACCTTCCCGCTTTCTTATGCAAATGACAGCTGGAATGAACAGAGCCTTCC
>JAZUHZ010000004.1:0-5492 GCA_045642005.1 Candidatus Avilachnospira sp. | reverse complement strand
AGTCGGCTCAGCGTCTCTCTGTAATTGGTTCCAAAACTTTTTGCCACCTCAAAATCCCGCTGAGATAACGACAGAGTAATTGGAGTTGTATTTCTTCTCTCTGCTGCCGCTTTTTTGTAACGTTCCATCTGGCTGAACGTCAGTTCGGGAGCTTCTTCATCATATACAGGTTCCAGTGTCTTTGCTTTCCGTATCTCTTTGATTTGTTCTTCTGTTGGCTTTTGATTCTTTTTCAATTCAATTCAAGACCACCCGGGACCACCCGGGACGGTTCTGGTGTTTTTGAGCATGGACTGTGTGAAACATCGGATCGGATTTATGCCGCGCATTTTTTCTTATTACCTGCACCACGGTCTTCCAAAGGATGCAAAGGTCAAGGAATTTCCTGTCACGGTTATGACTAACCTCAAAACTATTGATCCCTCAATTCATTTTCGAGTTGGTTGCGTATATTCGCTATTGCATACATTGCCTTTTCCGCTTCTTTTTCGTTAGCATACTTATCGTCCAAATAGTAATTTTTCGATACTTTCACATAATATACAGATTCTTTCCGTTCAACGCTCATATCAATGTTGATATCCAGAAGATCTTTTATTTTCAATTCACCTTTTGAATTTCTAACGCCAATAACCATACTTTAATACCCCTTTTACAAATTAGCACACAATAAACTTTTTGTTATAGCATTTTTCTGTTTTTTCTTTCTGACAAAATACTCATTTTTTCTTTTCGCCCCTACTTTATGATAGATTAGATCTACTTTACGGGCATCTGGAACTGAATAATTTTGAGGTTTCAAATCTCGTATCACTACTTTATTATTCTTTAATGTCTCGATATAACTGTTATAATCACGATAATCTATGTGATACACCCGATCTGGCAATTCACTATCCGGAACACGCCCCGGACTATATTCAGAATATTTCATCCCGTCGTTATATTCAGCCATAACAACACAGCTTTTGCTATTACGGTAATAATCAAAAACTGTTTTCTGTCCCCACAGAATTTCACATAATTCTTCATTAGTGATACGTGAAACCAGCCATGTAAACGGAATCACCGGACAAATGCAATGGCATAAATATCTCTTTTGCTTTTGATCAAGACAAACAAAGGTGATTGGTTGCCCCTCAAATTCATATAAGGTTTTTTCTAAATACAGATCACCATACTCATGAAAATCATAAAAATACGCTTTATTCATTTTTCCATATCCTCAAAAAATCCGGGAGTGTCTTTTCCTTTTCTCCTTCATAAATCCACCAATCTATATGTGATTTATCTTCATATGCTTTATCATACTCTGTTGTGTGAATCGCCAGGCCATTAGAAGTTTTTCCGCATCTGATAACAGGATGCGGATATTTCTCTCTTACACGCTTCCCCATACTTGCAATAAAATTTTCACACTTCGAAGGCTCATCATATACCGATGTCGAATATGTTCCGATTTTATCCAGAGGATACCGCCGAATATAGGGATTTGCCAGCATTTCCTCGTATGTCGTATCTAAAAATGCCACCTCTCCCTTGCCGGTTTTATCCACACGGTATACTGGAGACATTACATCATCTGTTGCAATTTTTCTTATTTGTTCTTGCAGTTCTATAGGAATAAAGTTTTGCAGTCTGGTATTATTTTGCATAAACAGCGCCTTTACATATGACGAAAACGCCAAAAGTGTCTTTCAAATATGAATTATCTTACCACGAAACGGGTTTTTACGCTACGATAAACTGCATTCGGATTTGCATGGCTGTTTACACCGTTCCTTCAAAGAGCTCCTTGTCTCCAATCTGTACGCGTTTCACGCCCCGCTCTTTGTTCTGGTTGAAATTGAAGCTCAGCATATAGCCGGTGTCAAGTCCAAAGTAGTCGAGGTATTCGCTGATCTGTTTTTCACCATCCGCATTGTACCGCTCTCCGCGCCAGATCTTCAGTTCGATGATATACTGCTGTCCAAGGTAGTCAACGATCACATCTGTTCTGGTCTGATCTCTTGTCTGGGCTTCGATATAGTAATTCCCGGGGCCGTTGATGATCGGTTTGAGATACAACAGGAACTGTTCCCTTCCGTCTTTCTCTTTGAAGCGTTCCTTTAAGGGGCCGCAGATCTCCGTGTATGTTTCTATAAAACGCTCGAGGATCAGGCGCATGTTCAGCCTGCCGTCTGTTATGAACTGGACCACCCGGGACGGTTCTGGTGTTTTTCTGCCGTTGTATTGAATTCTTTCATGATACCCTCCTTCTATTATTCCGCGCCTTTTCTCTTGATTACCTGCACTACGGTCTGCCAGAGGATACGGAGGTCAAGGCCGGGGGTCCAGTTGTAGATGTAATCGGTGTCGAGCTTTAAGACATCCTCGAAGTTGGTGATCTCTGAACGGCCGCTGACCTGCCACATACCGGTGATGCCGGGTTTGATGGCGAGACGGAGGCGGTGATGAGCACCGTATTTCTCCCATTCGTCGACTGTCGGCGGACGGGTACCTACAAGGGACATGTCGCCGGCAAGTACGTTGAAGAACTGGGGGAACTCGTCGAGACTCGTCTCCCGGATGAAGTTGCCGATCCCGGGGATGATGCGGGGATCATTTTTCATCTTGAACATCATGCCGTCCGGGATGTTGTTCTGCTCCATAAGTTCCTTCTTGCGGGCTTCCGCGTCTTTATACATACTGCGAAGCTTTAAAAACTGAAACTTCTTGCCGTTCTTTCCGATTCTTGTCTGCTTAAAGATGATAGGGCCGGGGTCTTTGATATAGATGATGGGACCTATAATGAGGAGGATCAGGATACAGAAGGCGCTTCCCACGAGCCCGCCGACGATATCAAGGACCCGTTTGAAGAGGGTCTGCAGCGGCGTGGCTTCATTGACGCTGATGGTCAGGGTGGGATAGCCCGCCACTTCCTCGTAGAAGCGTGCTCTCCGTTCCGTGCTCTCCCGGGTGAGCACGTCATGTATGGTGATACCCATGGTTTCGAGTTCGTGCTCGTAGGCAGCACGCTGCTCGCTTCGCACGTCGGTAACAATGAGAGCTTCATCAATCCACTCCCGGATGAGATCATCTGCCGTAGATTTTCCCGCAATGATATCTTCCATAGTCACTGTCTTGGCTACTTTGTATCCGGTCCCGACGGCATTTTCCATGTCATTGACAACCTTCTCCAGTTTTTCTGCATCGGCCACAATAAGGAGGGAGCGGCTGTGGGTCTTGCCGCGTTTCAGTATGGCTATTTTCAGAAGTTCGTGCAGCGGAAAAGCAAGAACCGTGTACAGAACGGGCATCAGGAACAGCGTGATCCGGGAGAAGGTATCAGTCTCCTTCATGGCAAAAAGCACAAGAATGACCATGGCTCCCGTCACAGCGACCTGTTTGATGATGGCCGCGAGTTCTTTCCAGATGCCGCGGCGCAGTACGCCGGCATAGGCGTGGGAAATGATGGACACAACGACTGCCACCAGGCAGATGATGATGTCGGCGAGGACATATTCACTCCGCTTGTACGGAAGGGTCTGCCAGCCGTGACGAAGGCAGTAGGACAGGATGAAGCTTAACTGGATGCATATTAGATCAAGGAGGAGGAAGTCGAGGTGCTTGAGCCAGCTTTCTCCCTGTCGGGTGTACATGATTTGGAAATCTCCTTATATTCTGAAATATCTGAAAATAACGTATCACAAAAGGCGCATAGGTAACTATACGCAGAAACAGTATACCATAAACCGGCCCGTAAGACCATACCTGCGTCATTACGAGCCGGTAAAGTTTCTATTAAGGATATTTCTCACTCTCCTGTTTCTTCATTTTTCACTTATACGATTCAACAGGATCATGCGACCCATTTATCGCATCTCCAGGGTGATAAGCTAAGCTCACGGAGAAACGAAAAAAGCGCTATTTTAGCGCTGCGATGATGGCATCGGCTGTGATTTTTCTGGTATCTGTAAAGAGATGGGTATAGAACTCCTCGGTAGTCTTCAGGCTCTGATGACCCAGATGTTCCGATACGATTTTCATGGGGACGCCGGAATTGATCAGCAGGGAGGCATTCGCATGCCGGAGATCATGCAGGTGAAGAGGCGGGAAGCCGTTTTCGGAAAGAAATTTTCGGAAGGTATTATTGAGAAATTCCCCGTTCAGATAGCCGCCATGCATGTTCACGAAACAGGCATCGGTCTTCTGCCATCCTTCCTGGTTATTTTCCCATAGTTTTCGGATATAGTTCTGCTGCTCCCGCAGGTCTTTCACGGCTTCCTTCGGCAGAGGGATCGTCCGAACCGAAGACTTTGTTTTCGGAGATGTCAGTTCCGTGACACCTTTATGTTGAAACAGGGTATGCTTTACCGTAATCGTCCGCTTGCGAAAGTCCACATCCTCCCAGTGGAGCGCCAGAAGTTCTCCCCGGCGCATCCCGGTCAATAAAAGCAACCGGATGGCCCGCTGCGCCTGTTCATTTTTCATCGCTGGCAGCTTTTCCATGAGAAGGCGGCACCCGGAAGCATCCAGAAAGGCTCGCTCCTCATTCTCCTGTTTGGGACGAAGAGACCGGGACACCGGATTTTCCTCGAGAACTCCCTTCTGTACCGCCGTAGTAAATATGCCGGAAAGGGTATTTCTCACGAGAGTTACCGTTCCTGCCGAAAGACCTCTTCCTTTATTTCCGCCGGAAGTCAGAAGATCGTGAAGAAGCATATCAATCCGAACCGGGTTGATTTCCCTCAGCCGAAGGGAACCCAATACAGGACTCACATATTTTTTTATCAAACCCTTTTCGTTCATCAGTGTACGCGTTTTCAGTTTCACCGGAGCTTCTGTTAAGAAATACCATTCCTGCAGATTCTCAAAGGTACTTGTATCGCTGAGAACGGCTTTTCTGCGGCAACGGGCCTCGTACTTCCAGGCAAATGTCTCTGCCATGTGGCGTGCTTTCTTTTCGTTGGCGCCTTCCGGTGGATGATAGGTGGTACTTTTTCGAACAGGCCGCCCCGTTTCATCTGATCCCAGAGAAACAAAAACCCGGTAGGCACTGCCTCTTTTTGAGATACATGGCATAGTTGAATGCCCTCCTTGTATTACGTTTTCCTTCTATCTTATCATACCAAACAGCAAATCTTACAAAATGTAGCCTATAGCTGTCGGCGGCTCAAACGGGCCGTTCTGTGTAAAAACCGATCAACACTGAACCTGTCTTCACCATAATCCGCACCATTGACCAGAAAAGAAATGAAAAGAAAGGCCCTGAACTTGTTTGTGGGCTTATTATGAGAAAGTCAACAAAGATTGCAATGCTCGTAGCAGCAATCGTTCTCCTTGCTTCCCTTACAGTATTTGCTAAGGGCTGGAAGCAGGATGACTACGGTTGGTATTACGAGGACTCCTACGGTATGATGGAATACCTTAAGTGGGAGAAGGACGGAGCTAACTATTACTATCTTGGCGAAGATGGTTACATGGTTACCAACGACCTTGTACAGGACAGC
>JAZUHZ010000003.1:0-18851 GCA_045642005.1 Candidatus Avilachnospira sp. | reverse complement strand
AGGATCTTGAGGTCGTAACACCAAATGAGAACACTCCGGTCCGCCGTCTTTCGGGCGGAAATGTACAGAAGGTTCTTGTCGGACGTGAGATTGCGGCAGCCCCCACGGTTCTGATGGCGGCTTATCCGGTCAGAGGTCTGGACATCAACTCTTCCTATCTGATCTATAACCTGTTAAATGAGCAGAAAAAGAACGGTGTGGCTGTCATCTTTGTCGGCGAGGATCTGGATGTGCTTCTGGAGCTCTGCGACCGGATCCTGGTGATCGGTTCCGGTACCGTGACCGGAATCGTCGATGCAAGAACAACGACCAAAGAGGAAGTCGGTCTTCTGATGACAAAGGAGGTGCGCAGGGATGCATAAAGAACCGCTTTTCCATATTGCAAAAAGAGATGAGCTGCCCTGGTACAGATCCTGGGGAATCCGGATCGCCAGTGTCCTCGTTGCACTTATTATCTGCGGTGTGATCACACTGGTTTTGACGAAGCTTAATCCCATTGAAGTTTATGCCACCATGATCGACGGTGCCGTAGGCACGAGCCGTCGTGTCTGGGCGCTCATGCAGAAGACCGCTATGCTTCTCTGCATAGCCCTTGCCCTGACTCCGGCATTCAAGATGCGGTTCTGGAATACCGGTGCCGAAGGACAGGTTCTGGCCGGCGGTATGGCGACGGCCGTCGTGATGATGTTCGGCGCGGGAAAGCTGCCCTCCTGGCTTCTTTTCGCTACCATGCTTGCGGCGGCGGTTCTTGCCGGAGCAGTGTGGGGCGTGATTCCTGCCGTATTCAAGGCCAAGTGGAACACCAATGAGACTCTGTTCACCCTGATGATGAACTACATTGCCATCCAGATCGTCGGATATTTCGCACTGGAGTGGTCGGTCCCGAAGGGATCCGGTCAGATCGGTATCATTAATCAGAAGACACAGGCCGGATGGATTCCTGCCGTCTTCGGACAGGCCTATTTCATCAACATTCTCACGGTGGTGATTCTCACCCTGGTGATCTACGTCTATCTGACCTATTCCAAGCACGGTTATGAGATTGCCGTCGTAGGAGAGTCGGAGAATACAGCGCGTTATATCGGTATCGATGTCAAGAAAGTCATTATCCGTACCATGTGTCTTTCCGGCGCGATCTGCGGCCTCGCAGGTTTCCTTCTGGTTTCCGGAGCCGACCATACCATTACCAAAGAGACCGCCGGCGGAAACGGATTTACCGCCATCATGGTCTGCTGGCTGGCCAAATTCAATCCGATCTGGATGGTGCTCACTTCCCTCCTGATCTGTTTCCTCAGTAAGGGAGCGGGAGAGATTGCCTCCATGTTCCAGCTGAACTTGAGCTTCTCGGACATTATCACAGGAATTATTATCTTCTTTATTGTAGGAAGTGAATTCTTCATCAATTACCGTCTCGTATTCCGAAAGGAAGGAAAGGAGGCAGGAAAATGATCATGTTCATACAGCGAATGGTGATTCAGGGAATCCCGCTTCTGTTCGGATCGACAGGAGAGATCATTACCGAAAAATCCGGTCATTTGAATCTGGGTATTCCCGGCATCATGTATGTGGGCGCCATCGGCGGCGTGATTGGGGCTTTTCTTTATGAAAACGGCGTGGGACCGGAAAATATTAATCCTGTGCTCGCGATTCTGATCCCGCTATTAAGCTCGATCCTCTGTTCCCTGATCATGGGTCTGATCTACTGTTTCCTGACAGTAACGCTCCGGGCCAATCAGAATGTAACAGGTCTTGCACTGACTACTTTCGGTGTGGGAATCGGAAACTTCTTCGGCGGATCTCTCATCAAGCTTTCCTCTGCAGATGTTCCTTCCATCAACCTGACAGCGACCAGCAACTACTTCAAGACGAAGCTGCCCTTTGCAAAGAGCCTCGGCGTGGTGGGAGAGCTCTTCTTCTCCTACAGTTTCCTGGCTTATGCGGGCATTATCATCGCCATTATCGCGGCCTACGTGCTCCGGAAAACACGGACCGGTCTGCATCTTCGGTCGATCGGAGAGAACCCGGCCACAGCGGATGCCGCCGGTATCCATGTCGGAAAGTACAAGTATATTGCTACCTGTCTCGGTTCCGTGATCGCCGGTCTCGGCGGGCTGTACTATATCATGGATTATGCCTATGGTGTATGGTCGAATAACGGTTTCGGCGACAGAGGATGGCTTTCTGTGGCGCTCGTTATTTTCTCCACCTGGAAGCCGGATGTGGCTATCTTAGGATCCATGCTCTTCGGTGCGCTTCTGATCATTCAGAACTACATTCCGAATCTCACGATGAGTGCGCAGGAGCTGATCAAAATGACTCCGTATCTCGTAACCATTATCGTTCTGATCTTCGTATCCGCGCGAAACAAAAAGGAAAATCAGCCGCCGCAGAGCCTCGGACTTTCCTATTTCAGAGAAGACCGTTAAGCAGAAAACAGAACCCTGGAAGTGTTCCGGGGTTCTTTATTTTTTTGTAAGAGAATAGTAATTGCCTAACCCCGTAAGTGATAGTAAAATCATAGATTATGATAGAGACAATAGACCTTTATAAATTTTACAGAGCCGGAGACAATGTGGTCAAAGCCCTGAACGGGGTGACCATGAAGATCAATGACGGAGAATTCTGCGCCATTATCGGGCCGTCCGGATCGGGAAAATCAACGCTCCTCAACATGATCGCAGGTCTGGAACCTCCCACGAAAGGCCAGATCATCATTAACGGCGAGCATGTCGAGAAGTATTCGGAAAATGAACTCGTCGCCTTCCGGAGAAAAAACGTCGGTTTCATTTTCCAGTCCTATAATCTGATCCCGACGATGTCGGCCCTTGAGAATGTGGCATTTCCGCTGATGTTTAAGGGAATCGACAAAAAGACCAGGCTTACGAAAGCTGCGAAGTATCTGGATCTTGTCGGTCTTTCTGATTCCATGCAGAATATGGGAAACGCCATGAGCGGCGGTCAGCAGCAGAGAGTCGGCATTGCGAGAGCCCTGGCGATGGATCCGAAAATCATCTTTGCCGACGAGCCGACGGGAAACCTCGATACCAAATCGAGTGCCGAGACGCTCCGCCTGATGAAAAAGATCGTAGTTGAAAACGGGACGACACTGATCATGGTCACACATGATCCGAAGATCGCATCCTTTGCCGACAGGCAGATAAGAATAGTAGACGGAATGATCGATAATTCCGAAAGTGAGGTAGTCTGATGAAGAGAGTAAAATATTTATTATCCACCGCTGTTATGATCATTCTGTTCTATACGACAGCTTTTGCATCAGGTGGTCTCGGACTCGAACTGTATCAGACAAATATTCCTGCCGGAAACACGGGAAGCAACATCAACATCGGCTTTAAGATTAAAACCGATGAAAACTGGGATTCCACGCAGAATCTCTATCTTTCGATTCCTGTCGGAAGTGCAGAAAATATTTATTATGATGAAGCAACTCCGTCCGTGTATGACGGCATGCCGTTTGAGTTTACCGGAGAACAGGAAAATTACGGTTTTACCCAGCGGATCGGTAAGGTGTCGAAGAATTCCGAACGGACCGTTACTTTCACCCTGCGGATCAGAAGGGATATCCCGGAGGGATACTATTTATTCGATGCTTATGTATGTTCCGGTGACGAGATCAGCGCGAACAGCATGAACGGGGATCCGGTGCAGTTAAAAATCTGGGTCAGAAAAGGAACCGCCACGGTACAGAGCGAGGAAAAGGACACCCAGAGAGTGACATTCGAACTCGGTGAGAATCAGACCACGCCGTATGCTGTCTATCCCGAGATCTGCAACTTTGCCCTGAATCTCCGGAACTCCGGTACGATGACGGCAATGGATGTGACCGCGAGCATCGTCTGTGAAGCCGACAGTGAAAAGTTCCCCTTTGATATTAATGAGACAAACTATAACCGGCATTTTGAATATATCACCCATGGGGAGACGGTTTCCCTTCCCTACAGTTTTGCCATCCGGAGCAATACCTATACCGGCTATTATCCCATCAAGATGGTGATCACCTACCGGGAATCCAGCGGCAGTGAACTGAAGAAAGAGGAGAAGACCTTCTTTGTTCATATCAAGAACAAAGATAAGGAGGCAGAGAAGAAGCAGAACGAGTTCAACGCCAATGACCGTGTAAAAGCCCGTATCATCATCGATTCCTACCGCACGGAGCCGGCGGATGTCTATGCCGGGACGGATTACACCCTCTACGTGACGTTTAAGAATGCGTCGAAGAGTGTGGATGCCTCGAACGTCCTTCTGACCTTTGACTCTGAAAAGGTTTCGGAGTCTCCGGTATTTACCACCTCCGGAGGTTCCAACTCCGTCGTGATCGAGACCCTTAAGGCCGAGGAATCGGCGGAAGTATCCATGCACTTTACCGCCGGCGCCAGCGTCGATCAGCGTTCCTATGCGATCAATGTTTCCGAGAAGTACGATTCCCCCGAGTTCAAGAATGCGGAGGAAAAGGTCTCCCTGACGGTACCTGTTCTCCAGGTGGCCAAGTTCAACATGGGCAATGTCGAAGTGATGCCCTCCTCCATCAGCGTCGGAGAGGAATCCAACGTGATGTTTGCCATCAATAACACCGGTAAGGTGATCCTCTATAACGTGATGGTGAAATTTGAGGACGCTTCGATCAGCACCACCGAATCCTATATCGGAAACATCAAACCCGGAAGCAGCGCCAATGTGGACGCCATGATTTCGGGCGTTGCTCCGACAACCGGGGACGGACACATTAAGACGAGCATCTCCTATGAGGATGAATACGGCAATCTGACCGTTACGGATAAGGATGTTATTCTTTATGTGAATGAAGCATTTGAGATGCCGGAGAATTTTGACATCCCGGTGGAAATCCCCGTGGAAGAGCCCTGGTATCAGAAAAAATATGTGAAGTGGGGCGGCGCAGGCGCGGTTCTCCTTCTCGCAATTGTCATCTTCCTCAGACGCCGGAAAAAGAAAAAGGAATTCTAAACCGTGAAGCTTTTTGATCTCATCACCCTTTGTTTTAATAATCTGAAGCGCCGTAAGCTGAGAACTCTGCTTACGGTGCTTGGCGTGGTGATCGGAACTACCTCTGTGGTGATTATGCTTTCCCTCGGTTTCGGTATGAATGCGCTCAATGAACAGCAGATCGCCCAGTTCGGAAGCCTGACGCAGATTACTGTCGCCGATTACGGGAAACGTGATAATCCGGATCTGTTCCTTTCGGACGAGGCCGTCGAGAAATTCCGAAAGATGGAGCATGTGACGGACGTATACCGGAAACTGGAGGCAGATGCCGTCGTCAGACAGGGAGTTTATGAAACAACGACACGGATTGTCGGAGTTCCGAAAGGATATTTCAAGGATATCGAATTATCGGTCGGTACTCTTCCGAAGTTTGACGGCTCGGAACTCTCTCTGATCATCGGAAACATGGTTCCGATGTTTTTCATGAATACAAAGACCAAAAAGGCGTATTACGAGACCAACATTGAACCGGATCTTGATTACGAGGGAACCTTCTTTGTGATCTTTGATACCGAAAAGTATTATCAGTCGCTGAATAAGGATAGCGAGACTCCGGTTGCCCCGCCGAAGAAATATATGCTGAAATGTGCCGGGAAGGTAGCCGGAGGAATCACGGAGATGACCGGTGCAGCTTCTTATGATATCTTTACGGATATTGATGCGCTGGAAGCCATGCTGAAAAAAATCTACGGAAAAAATCCGATTCCCGGGCAGCCAACAACCAAAAAGGGAAAACCGTACAAATACATGGTATACAGTGAACTGGTCGTGTGCTGTGACAGTACGGAAAATGTAATCCCTGTCATGAACCAGATCAATGATATGGGCTATACCGCCAGTTCCAATGCCGAATGGCTGCAGCAGACAAAACAGCAGACCGATATGATCCAGGCCATGCTCGGCGGCATCGGCGCCGTGGCGCTTTTGGTTGCTGCCATCGGCATCGCCAATACGATGATGATGAGTATCTATGAACGGACGAAAGAGATCGGCATTATGAAGGTGCTCGGCTGCGATATGGCGAATATCCGGAACATGTTTCTCGTGGAATCCGGCTTTATCGGATTTTTCGGTGGGATTTTTGCCATTTTCCTCAGTATGGCCGGCTCGTATGCGCTCAACCATACCAATCTTTCCCAGGCGCTGACGATGTACGGAGACGGGGGAGGCGGCAATATCTCCCAGATCCCTGTGTGGCTGTACTTTGCCTCCATCGGATTTGCCACCGTGGTCTCCATGCTGGCAGGACTGATGCCGGCCTTAAAGGCCATGAGGCTCTCTCCGCTGACGGCGATCAGAAATGAGTAAAAAAACGCTTGACAGAATGCCTTGCTTCGTGTATCATATCGAAGGTTAAAGGAAGAAGGCATCCGCCTCGCCTCGCGGACAAAAAGTGCGCTGGCTAATATCACTGGTTTCAATGTGAGCGGATCCTTTGTGTCCGCTCATTTTTATTATGAAACCGTTCGCAAAAGGGAGGTGTGTCAACATCAGCGAAACAAATGTTCAGGTGAATGAAGAGATCAGAGACAAGGAAGTCAGAGTGATCGGTGAAGACGGTGAGCAGCTCGGCATCATGAGTTCCGAGGAGGCTCTCAGACTTGCCGACGAGGCCGGTCTTGATCTAGTCAAAATAGCAGCAAATGCTAATCCGCCTGTAGTACGTATCATTGATTACTCCAAATTCCGCTATGAGCAGAAGAGGAGAGAAAAGGATCAGAAGAAGAAACAGCATGTGATCGAGGTAAAGGAAGTACGCCTTTCCCCCAACATTGATGAGAATGATCTGAATACGAAAATCAATGCGGCAAGAAAATTCCTGGAGAAAGGGGATAAGATCAAAGTAAATCTGCGTTTCAGAGGCCGTGAGCTTTCCAGAATGCAGCAGTCTGTACCCGTTCTGAATGGTTTTGCCGAAAAACTGGCTGATGTTGCGGTGGTGGACAAACCCGTGAAAGCGGAAGGCAGAAGCCTTGTCATCATCCTGAGCCCGAAGAAGAACTAAGTTGTATTAAATCCAAGGAGGTATATAAAATGGCAGTAAAGAAATTTAAAACTAAGAGAGCTGCTGCTAAGCGTTTCAAACTTACCGGTACCGGAAAGCTCATGAGACATCATGCAAACAAGTCACACATCCTTACCAAGAAGACAAGAAAGAGAAAGAGACATCTTCAGAAGGGTGTTGAAATCGATAAGACCAACTTCGCTACAATGAAGAAGATCACCCCGTATCTTTAATCAGTCAGACTAGGAGGAAAATGAAATGGCAAGAATCAAAGGCGGAATGAACGCAAGAAGAAAGCACAACAGAGTACTCAAGCTGGCTAAGGGATACAGAGGTGCCCGTTCCAAGCAGTACAGAGTTGCCAAGCAGTCCGTAATGCGTGCTCTTACAGAAGCCTATAAGGGACGTAAGGAGAAGAAGAGACAGTACAGAGCATTATGGATCACCCGTATCAATGCCGGTGCGCATATGAACGGTATTTCCTATTCACAGCTGATGCACGGCCTTAAGGTCTGCGGATCAGACCTTAATAGAAAGGTCCTTGCTGATATGGCAATCAATGATGCTGAAGGATTTGCAGCAATCTGCGAAATGGCCAAGAAGGCTCTTGCAAAGTAATCGAAATAGATTTCAAAGATACCCGCGGTTCTGCGGGTATTTTTTTGTGGCGGAAAGTTTTTTACTTGACTCTTCTTTTGAAAAAGAGTAGAATTCACTCCGTATGACCGATTGAGGTACAGTTATTCAATAGTACAGGCGCAAAGATGCGCGAAAAGAAAGGAAAAGAAATGGAGAAAACATTCGGAACTTTTTCAAAGGAAAAAGAGAAGAACTACAGAACGTATTCAATGGATCTGTGCGGACGCACCCTTTCCGTTGATATCGGAAGAATGAGCGCCCAGGCCAACGGTGCGTGCTTCATGCACTATGGCGATACCACAATTCTCGCCACGGCAACCGCTTCCAAAGAGCCCAGAGAAGGCGTTGACTTCTTCCCGCTGAGCGTGGAATACGAAGAGAAATACTATGCCGCCGGAAAAATCCCGGGCGGTTACAATAAGAGAGAAGGAAAGGCTTCCGAGCATGCCATCCTTACCTCCCGTGTCATTGACCGTCCCATGCGGCCTCTGTTCCCGAAGGACTACCGGAATGATGTCCTTCTTGATGATATGGTAATGAGCGTGGATCCTGCCTGCCCGCCTGAAGTGCTTGCCATGCTCGGCAGCTCTCTTGCCGTTGCCATTTCCGACATTCCGTTTGATGGCCCCTGCGCAGCAACCCAGGTAGGTCTTATCAACGGAGAGTTTGTTTTCAACCCTACCTTCGAGCAGGCTAAGGTTTCCGACCTTGCCCTGACCGTCGCCTCCACCAGAGAAAAGGTCATTATGATTGAAGCCGGTGCCAATGAGGTTTCCGACGAGGTAATGGTGGATGCCATCTATAAGGCACATGAGATCAATAAGACCGTCATCGCCTGGATGGATGAGATCGTGGCAAAAGAAGGAAAAGAAAAACACGCTTATGAGTCCTGCGCAATTCCGGAAGAGCTCTTTGCGGCCATCCGCGAGATCGTACCGCCGGCAGAGATGGAGGTTGCCTGCTTCACGGATGACAAGCAGACCAGAGAGCGGAATCTGGATGAGATCACAGCAAAGCTCAAAGAAGCCTTCGCAGAGAATGAGGAGTGGCTTTCCAAGCTGGGAGAAGCGGTATACCAGTACGAAAAGAAGACCATCCGCAAGATGATCTTAAAGGATCACAAGAGACCTGACGGCCGTGCCGTATCCGAGATCCGCCCCCTGGCAGCCGAAGTGGATACCGTACCGAGAGTTCACGGTTCCGGTATGTTCACCAGAGGACAGACACAGATCGTCAACGTATGTACCTTAGGGCCTCTTTCGGACGCGCAGAAGATCGACGGTCTCGATCCCAATGTGACAGAGAAGAGATACATGCATCATTATAATTTCCCGTCCTATTCCGTAGGTGAGACCAAGCCCTCCAGAGGACCGGGACGCCGTGAAATCGGTCACGGAGCTCTGGCAGAGAGAGCGCTGATCCCCGTGCTTCCGTCACCTGAAGAGTTCCCCTATACGATCCGTACCGTCTCAGAGACTGCAGAAAGTAACGGATCCACTTCTCAGGCATCTGTCTGCGCATCGACGCTGTCCCTGATGGCTGCCGGTGTTCCGATCCGGACCGCGGTAGCAGGCATCAGCTGCGGACTTGTGACCGGAGAGACTGATGATGATTATCTCGTTCTCACCGATATCCAGGGTCTTGAGGACTTCTTCGGCGATATGGACTTCAAGGTGGCCGGAACCCATAAGGGAATTACCGCCATCCAGATGGATATCAAGATTCACGGACTTACCCGTCCCATCGTGGAAGAGGCTATTGCCCGTGCACATGAGGCAAGACTCTACATTATGGACGAGATCATGGCCAAGGCCATCGCAGAGCCCAGAAAGGAACTCTCACCCTATGCTCCGAAGATCAATGTGATGACCATTGATCCCTCGAAGATCGGTGAAGTTGTCGGCAAGCAGGGCAAGACCATTAACGGAATTATCGAGCAGACCGGCGTTCAGATCGATATCACCGATGACGGTATCGTATCCATCTGCGGCACCGATCCCGAGATGCTTCTTAAGGCACAGCAGATCATCGAGAGCATTGTCAATGATTTCGAGGTCGGCGCAGTCGTGGAAGGAACTGTCTGCAATATCTTAAGCTTCGGTGCTCAGGTAGAACTGGCTCCCAATAAGAAGGGCCTGATCCATATCTCACGGCTTACTGAGCAGAGAGTCGGAAAAGTCGAGGATGTTGTGAAGGTAGGCGACACCGTTACCGTGAAGGTGATCCGGGTGGAAGCTGACGGAAAGATCGATCTTTCCATGAAGCCTTCCGATATCAATTCCGACAGAACCGACTATTCCGCAGAATTCGAAGACAGAAAGCCCAGAAAGAGTTTTGACCGCGACCGTAAGGACAGCCGCGACAGAAAACCGAGAAGAGACTAACGGAGGAAATTATGAAAATCCGCACAAGATATGCTCCGAGTCCCACAGGACGCATGCATGTAGGTAATCTGAGAACCGCGCTTTACGCGTATCTGATTTCCAAACATGAGAACGGAGATTATATTTTAAGAATTGAAGACACGGACCAGGAGCGTGAGATGGAAGGCGCTGTTGATATTATCTACAGCACCTTAAAGCAGACCGGGCTTCTCTGGGACGAAGGACCGGATATCGGCGGTGATTTCGGACCGTATGTACAATCCGTACGTGTAAAAGAGGGACTCTATCTGGAATACGCCAAAAAGCTCATCGAAAAAGGAGAGGCTTATTACTGCTTCTGCACGGAAGAGCGTTTAAATACGTTAAAGACCGTTGTCAACGGAGAGGAGATCCTGCAGTACGATAAGCACTGCCTCTCTCTCAGTAAAGAGGAAGTGGAAAGAAATCTTGCTTCCGGGATGCCTTATGTCATCCGTCAGAATAATCCGAAGGAAGGAACCACGACCTTCCATGATGAGCTCTACGGAGATATCTCTGTGGACAATGCGGAGCTGGACGACATGGTCCTCATTAAGAGTGACGGATTCCCGACCTACAATTTCGCCAATGTGGTGGATGACCATCTGATGGGCATCACCCATGTGGTGAGAGGCTGCGAATATCTGTCCTCCACGCCGAAGTATAACCGCCTCTACGAGGCTTTCGGATGGGAGATCCCGAAGTATATCCACTGCCCGACGATCACCAATGAGGAGCACAAAAAGCTATCCAAACGTTCCGGACACAGTTCCTTCCAGGACCTTGTGGATCTCGGATATCTTCCGGAGGCGATTCTCAACTATGTAGCGCTTCTCGGATGGTCTCCGGACTCCGATGTGGAGAAATTCACGCTGGAGGAACTCACAAAGGAATTTGATTACCGGAGGATCGCGAAGAGCCCGGCGGTTTTCGATATGATGAAGCTATCCTGGCTGAACGGTGAGTACTTTAAGGCCATGGATCCCGAGCAGTTCTATGAGAAGGCACTTCCGTACATGAAAGAGGCGGTGAACCGCGATCTTGATTTCCGGAAGATTTCGGAGATGGTACGGACGAGAATCGAAAAGTTCCCGGATATCGCCGGGCAGATCGATTTCTTCGAAGCAGTTCCGGAGTATGAGAAGGAGCTTTATGTCTCGAAGAAGCAGAAGACCACGGTTGAGGGTTCTCTCGAAGTATTAAAAGAAGTCAGAGAACTTCTTTCCGGGTGTGAGGACTTCACAAATGACGCGCTCTTTGAGCTCCTTAAGAACTACGGCACGGAAAAAGGCGTGAAGACCGGATATGTGATGTGGCCCGTACGGACCGCGCTTTCCGGAAAAATGATGACGCCGGCCGGCGCCACGGAAATCCTCGAGGTTCTCGGAAAAGAGGAATCCTTACAGCGTATCGAGGACGCAATCAGAAAATTAAGTGAATAACAGAGATTTCTTACAGGCTGCCAGGTTTGATACCTGGCAGCTTCGTGCTATCAGGCATTATAAGGGGCCGATGCTTGTGCTCGCAGGCCCCGGCAGCGGAAAGACCACGGTGCTCACGAACCGGATCCGGGTTCTGACAGAGGAACGAGGGGTTCCGGAAGAGAACATTCTTGTGATTACCTTTACACGGCTTGCCGCACAGGAGATGAAATCGCGGTATCTCCGCCTTACCGGAAGAAAAGAAAGCACCATCGCTTTCGGAACCTTTCATTCCGTCTTTTACAGTATTCTCCGGAAAGATCCTCTGTACAGGGAATTCGAAGTGGCCGAGAGAGGGGAGTGTCTCAGGCTTCTTTATGACGTGATTTTCGAAACCTATGGAAAAAATGCGTTACAGATCACGATGGCGGGAGACATTCTCGATACCTTCGGAAAGATAAAAAACGGGATGGAGGTCCGGGACGAAGCCGCGCTCGCTTTGTTCCCGCTGTTTTCCGAAAGGATGCGGGAGCGGAAGCTCCTCGATTATGATGACATGCTGTCCCTGTGCCGGAAAAAGCTTCTCGAAGATGAAAGCCTCCGGAAAGAACTCCGGGAGCGGTTCCGCTTTCTTTTGATCGATGAGTTCCAGGATGTAAACAGAACCCAGTACGAAACGGTAAAACTCGTTACCGGGCCGGAACAGAATATTTTTGCTGTGGGGGACGACGACCAGAGCATTTACGGCTTCCGCGGGTCCTCCCCGGCTTTTATGCGGGAATTTTTCCGGGATTTCCCGCACGCAAAAAAGGTAGAACTTTCGAGAAACTACCGCTCGACCGGGGAAATTGTTGCTGTTTCCAGAGAACTGATCCGGAATAACCGGGACCGTTTCCGGAAGGATCTCCGGACGAAAAAACGGGGCGGCCTCCGTCCCGTTGTTGTGTCCTTCCCGACGGAGAAAGAGGAGGCTCTCTATATTGACCGTACCGTACGGGAACTTATGGCGGCTGCGGAAAAGACAGGCTACGGAAAGCTTACCGCAGCTCTTCTGGCCAGAACCCATGAAGCCCTTTCCCGTGTCACGGAGCTCCTTCCGGAGGATACCAGATCCTTTCTTTCTGCCGCCACGTTTCATGCCTCGAAAGGCCTCGAGTTTGACGCAGTATTCATTGTCGCTGCCAATGAGGGAATCACGCCCGAAAAGCGTGCGGAACGGGAAGGCAATACGGAAGAAGAGCGGAGAGCTTTTTATGTGGCGATGACACGGGCAAAGAAATTTCTTCACATTTTATACACAGAAACATATTACAATAAAAAAAGTAAAGTTTCCCGTTTTGTAACAGAAATCATGTGAGGGTGCTATGGCTGACAAAATCCGAATTCTTGTCGTGGATGATGAGGAAAGAATGAGAAAACTGGTCAGGGATTTCCTGACGATCCGGGGATATGATGTCATTGAGGCAGCGGACGGTGAAGAGGCCGTGGATCAGTTTTTTAAGGACAATTCCGTTTCCCTGGTGATCCTTGACGTCATGATGCCGAAAATGAACGGCTGGGAGGTCTTAAAGACGATCCGCAGTTCTTCCGGGGTTCCTGTGATCATGCTGACAGCAAAAAGTGAGGAACAGGACGAACTGAACGGATTCCGTCTCGGCGCGGACGAGTATATCACCAAACCGTTCTCTCCGAAGATCCTGACCGCCCGGGTGGATGCCATCCTCCGGAGAACCCATGCCGATTCCAGTGACGTCTTAAGTTTCGGCAGCATCACCATCAACCGCGGGGCCCATACGGTCACGGCCGACGGCGCTCCTGTGGAACTCTCGTTTAAGGAGTTTGAACTTCTCGAGTATTTCATGCAGAATAAGAACCTGGCGCTTTCGAGAGAAAATATTCTTTCCAATGTCTGGGATTATGATTATTTCGGAGATGCCAGAACCATTGATACCCACGTCAAAAAACTCCGCGCAAAGCTCGGAAAATGCGGGGAACAGATCAAAACGATCTGGGGCATGGGCTATAAGTTTGAAGAAAGTTAAATAAGAGTGAAAAAGTCGGTACGCTTAAAGATCACAGCTATATTTACCGGAATCACGGTTTTCCTAATTCTTGCGGTTTTTCTGATCAACCGCTATTTTCTGCAAGGATTTTATGAGAATCAGAAGGTAGCGGAACTGGAGACCGCTTACGGGGTTTTAAGCTCCATTGTCGAGAAAGCCGGAGAAAAAGGTGTGTATTTCTATGATATGTTTACCGACCGGCCCAATTTTTCCGGGGAAGAACACAGCGATATTTTTCGTGAGTTTTCCGATAAATCCAATATTGATATTGTTCTTCTGGATCCGGAAACGGATGTGTTTATCGGGGCAAGCCGTGAGGATGCGTGGCTGGCGCAAAAACTCCGTACCTATATCGAGTTCAATGATATCATGGAGGTGCAGATCCCGAAATCCCTCTATACGGTGATCCGGTCCAACAAGGATTATACGGTTCAGAGGACCTTTGACCAGCGTACCAGGACAATGTTTCTGGAATCATGGGGGCGTCTTTCAGACCGGAAGACCTGGTTTATTATGTCGATCCCTCTTGTGAGCATAGTGGAAAGCGCACGGATCATGAACCGCTTTCTTCTGATGGTCGGTCTGATCGTCTTGGTCATCGGCAGTCTGATCATCTATTTTACGACCGAGGCGGTCACAAAGCCCTTAAATCAGCTCGCGGGAATTTCTGAAAAGATGAGTGCGCTCGATTTCTCGGAGAAATATAAGGGAAATTCCGAGGACGAGATCGGAGTGCTCGGAAACTCTATGAACACAATGTCCGATCGGCTCAGCGAGACCATCAGCGACCTCACGGAGGCCAACCGGAAGCTGCAGGAGGACATCGATCTGAAAGAGAAGATCGATACCATGCGAAAAGATTTTATCTCCAATGTCTCGCATGAGCTGAAGACGCCGATCGCCCTGATCGAAGGGTATGCGGAAGGACTCTGTGAGGGCCTCGCGGAAGACCCCGAAACGAGGGATTACTACTGCGGCGTGATCATGGATGAAGCCGGAAAAATGAACCGGATGGTCAAATCTCTGACGTCTCTAACGAACTATGAGTTCGGAGCCTATGAACTTTCCGTCGAAGAGTTTGACATCACGGAACTTATCAAAAATGTACTTTCCAAATATTCCCTTTCCTTTACGGAAAAAAATGCAAAAGTCGAACTTTGCCTTCCTGAAAGCTGTACCTGTCTTGCTGATGAGTTTAAGATTGAAGAGGTGTTTACGAATTTTATCACGAATGCACTCAACCATCTCGCGGGAGACAGAAACATCGTGATCCGTCTCCGGAGAACTGATGTAAAGACCGTCCGCCTCTCTGTCTATAATGATGGCGAACGGATTCCGGAAGAAAGCCTTCCGAGGATCTGGGAGAAATTCTATAAGGTCGATAAGGCAAGGACCCGGGAATACGGCGGTTCCGGAATCGGACTTTCCATTGTGAAAGCCATTATGGAGGCTCACGGGAAAGATTACGGTGTCCGAAACCTTGAACAGGGGGTTGAGTTTTATATCACACTTGACTCTGTGAGTTAAATAGTGTATATTTTGAAAGTCCGGAGTGTGGCTCAGCTTGGTAGAGCGCTTGGTTTGGGACCAAGATGTCGCAGGTTCAAATCCTGTCACTCCGATTTTTACCTGGGGTGTTTGTTAGGTTTATTCAATTACTTCCACAAACTGACATAAGGGATTCAGACTGGTTGCGGGCAGCTGTCAGGCCGTATCGCATTGATTAGCGGAAGGCAAAAACCCGTCCGATGAAACCCACCTGGCTATTGAGCTGGGAGTCACTTATAAACCGACGGCATCTCGGGTTAGTGGTTTAAATTGTACTATATTATTATACGGAGGTGTAGGAATGGGACTCATCGGAAAACTGATCGGTGTTGCCGTGGCAGCCGGAGGCGTGTACGCAGTATCAAAGTATCTTGACAAGTATTCTGATTTTAAGGCAGTGTCGGAAGAAGATGCCGAGAGCATCAAAGAGAATTCCGCAAAAGTAAAGGAAGCCGCAAAACGCACCTATGTGGCAATTAAAGAAAAACAGGACGTGAAAGAGGCGGCAGGAGACCTTAAGAATGCGGCAGCCGATACCATTAAGGATGCCGGAAAGATCGTTTCCCACGCAGGAAGCAATACCGTACAGTTTGCGAAGGATGAAAAGGCAAAGTATGACGAGGATCCTGAAGGATATAAGGCTTCGGTTAGCGAGAGTTTTGCCGATATCAAAGAAAACGCA
Organism: Candidatus Avilachnospira sp.; assembly: GCA_045642005.1. Taxonomy (GTDB): domain Bacteria; phylum Bacillota; class Clostridia; order Lachnospirales; family Lachnospiraceae; genus Avilachnospira. The sequence goes on along the minus strand of JAZUHZ010000003.1, from coordinate 3,069 downwards.
AAGAAGGAATTTGAAACTTTTAAAAATGACGCAGGTGACATCCTGAACGATATCAAAGATACCGCAAAGGGAATGAAGGATGACGCGGCAGAATTTGTAAAGAGCTTCACGGCAAAACCGGCCGCCGAGAACTGCAGCATGGAAGAGGCTGTGGACGCAGAGTTCACCGATGTGACGGAAGAGGTTCCGACGGAGGAAGAAGTGGAAGAGGCGGAGGAGGTTCTTTCCGAAGCCTGTGAGGAGCTTATAAAGGCGGAAGATTCCCTTGAGGAAGCCGCAGCCGAAACGGAGGAAACTGTGAACGAGGTTTCGGAAGCTGTTGAAGAGGCTGTGGAAGAGACAGCAGAAAAGGCAGAAGAAGCCGTAGAATCTGTTCAGGAAACCGTCGAAGAAGCTTCAGGAGAAGCCGAAGAAGCAGTTGAAGAAATCAAAGAGGCAACTCTGGATATTACAGAGGAAGATGCTTCGGAAATCATATAAAAGATCTAGATATTGAGAGGTTAACCTTATGCAGGTAAGAGGCGTAAACGAGTTAAGACGCATGTTCTTAAACTATTTTGAGGAAAACGGTCATCTTAAGATGAAGAGCTTTTCTCTTGTTCCCCATAATGATAATTCACTTCTGCTGATAAACTCCGGTATGGCGCCCTTAAAGCCCTATTTCACCGGACAGGAGATTCCTCCGCGGCGCCGTGTCACCACATGCCAGAAGTGCATCCGGACAGGAGATATCGAGAATGTAGGAAAGACAGCCCGTCACGGCACTTTCTTTGAGATGCTCGGCAACTTTTCTTTCGGTGACTATTTCAAAAAAGAAGCGATTCCTTTTGCCTGGAATTTCCTTACCGAGGTCGTAGGACTGGATCCTGAAAGACTTTATCCTTCTGTCTTTGAAGGAAACGAGACCACCCCGGCAGATGATGAGGCCTATGAGATCTGGAACAAAGTGATCGGCGTTCCGGCAGATCATATCTACAAATTCGGAAAAGAAGATAACTTCTGGGAGCACGGAGAAGGACCCTGCGGACCCTGCACCGAGATCTATTATGACCGCGGAGAGAAGTGGGGCAACGGTCCCGAAGATGTCATGGGCGGCGAAGGCGACCGTTTCGTGGAAGTATGGAATGTCGTATTCTCACAGTTTAACGGTGACGGCAAAGGCCATTACGAGGAACTGGTTCAGAAGAACATCGACACCGGAATGGGTCTCGAGCGTCTCGCCATGGTGGTTCAGGATGAGGAGTCCATTTATACCGTGGATACCAACCGGGCCATCCTTGACTACATTGCAGACCTTTCCGGTGTGAAGTATCATGCGGATCATGATCTGGACATCTCTCTCCGTATCCTTACGGATCATACCAAGTCCAGCTGCTTCATGATTTCTGACGGTATCATGCCCAGCAACGAAGGCCGCGGCTATGTGCTTCGCCGGATCATCCGTCGTGCGGTTCGTCACGGAAGAAAACTCGGCATCAAGGGAATCTTCATGCCTGAGATGGCAAAGCGCGTGATCGAACTCAATAAGGACGGTTATCCCGAACTTGAGGAAAAGTCCGTGATGATCCTCAAGGTCCTCAAAGAGGAAGAGGAAAAATTCAATAAGACCATCGACACCGGTATGAGCATGCTCTCCGGCATCATTGATACCCTGAAGAAGGAAGGAAAGGGTTCTCTTCCCGGAGAAGACGCCTTCCGTCTTTACGATACCTATGGCTTCCCCATTGACCTGACAGAAGAGCTTTGTGAGGAGGCAGGACTTACACTTTCCCGCGACGAGTTCAATGCGCTCATGAAGAAACAGAAGGATATGGCCAGAACCGCGAGAAAGAAATCCAATTACATGGGTGCTGATGCGACGGTTTATGATGAAATCGATGCTGCCATTACTTCAAAGTTTACCGGCTATGAGACCCTCGAAGGGGAAGGGAAAGTTCTTGTACTTACCACCGAGACCGAGATCACAGAAGCCATTACCGAAGGTGAAAAGGGAACTGTGATCGTGGACGAGACTCCGTTCTATGCGACCATGGGTGGTCAGGCAGGAGATGCCGGTGTGATCTTCACGGAAAACGGAGAATTCAAGGTCGTTGAAACCATCGCTTTAAAGGGCGGCAAGATCGGCCATACCGGATATATGACAAAGGGAATGATCTCTGTCGGTGAGACAGTACGTCTTTCTGTAGAGGAAAATAAGAGAAATGCCACAAGAAAGAATCATTCCGCAACCCACCTTCTTCAGAAGGCGCTCCGTGAAGTTCTCGGGGAGCACGTGGAGCAGGCCGGCGCCTTCTACGATGAGAACCGGCTTCGTTTCGACTTCACCCACTTTGCCGCAGTGACAAAAGAAGAACTCGAAAAGGTAGAATCTCTCGTCAGTGATGCGATCCGGAAGGCTTCTCCTGTGGAGACCCGGGTGATGGGAATTGAAGACGCAAGAAAGACCGGTGCCATGGCTCTCTTTGGAGAGAAGTACGGCGACGAGGTACGCGTGGTCACGATGGGCAGCTCTATCGAACTCTGCGGCGGTACCCATGTGAAGAATACCGGGGATATCGGATCCTTCCGCATTCTTTCTGAAAGCGGCATTGCTGCCGGCGTACGGAGAATTGAGGCGCTAACTTCCGACAATCTGACAGCTTATTATAAAGAAGAGGAGAACGAGCTCCTCGAGGCATGTCAGGTGCTCCGGACAAAGCCCGAAGAACTGGCTGTACGCATTAAAGCCCTGATGGAAGAGCTTAAGAAAGTGAAAGCGGAGAATGAAAGCCTGAAGGCGAAAGCAGCGGGTGATTCTCTCGGCGATGCTCTGAAAGATGCAGTGGATGTAAATGGCATTAAAGTAGTGGCAGCCAAAGTGGAGGCTCCGGATGTCAATGCCATGAGAACACTTTCTGATGACCTGAAACAGAAGCTCGCGGACGCAGTTGTGATCCTTGCTTCCGTTGTGGACGGAAAAGTCATGCTGCTTGCTTCGGCAACCGATTCGGCAGTTCAGAAAAAGGCCATGGCCGGCAACATCATTAAAGAGATTGCCCCGATGGTAGGCGGTCGCGGCGGGGGAAAGCC
>JAZUHZ010000002.1:0-10228 GCA_045642005.1 Candidatus Avilachnospira sp. | reverse complement strand
AGCAAGAACCAGTTCAAACGGGCGCTCGGATATCTGTATAAAAAACGCCTCGTGGAGATTGACCGCGAGGCTGACAGGGTAAAGCTTCTGATTCAGTTCTGACTGAGAGGATCCGCTTTCCGGATCAGATATTTCATCACGTCGGTTCTGGTGACGATCCCGATGAATTTTCCGTCATCGTCCTGTACCGGAACAAAGTTCTGGGAGACGGCGAGGCGCACGATGTCATTCATATCGGCGCTGGCGGAGATCGGCGTATAATCCCGTTTTCTCTCGAGCTCAGAGACGCGGATGCGCTCGGCCTCTTTCAGATCGACATCCATATTGTAGCGGTTTTTCAGGTTCCACAAAAGATCCCCTTCCGAAAGGGTGCCGGCATAGGCTCCTGATTTGGAAAGAAGGGGGATAGAGGTGAAAGAGGCGTTCTCCATTTTCTCAAGAGCCTGTCTCACCGTGGCATCTTCGCTTAGGAATGCGCAGTCACATTTGGGCGTGAGGAAAAATAAAATGTTCATGATTTCATTGTATCCCGTATGTGTGAATGAATTATGAACAGTTTGAAAAAAAGAATAAATGCACAAATATATGCTGAATATTTTAGCAATTTCACTAATATGATGTTGCATTTCGTGTGAAATTGTAATAAAATAATGGCACATATTTGTGCAATTTTTTATGCCGGATGTCAAGAACGGAGGAAAACATGTTATCAAATCAGATTCTTCAGAACACCCTTTTGGAAACTGCGGGAATTACCGGTGCCGGAGTCTCATGTTATGACGGGAACGGGAAAATAATCGTGCAGAGTGAAAACTGCCGGGAAGTTCCGGACGAAAGAGTGAAAGCCTTCCTCCGGTCGGACCTCAAGGAACTGAAGGAGTCGAGCTTCTGTTTCGGCACGCTGAATGACGAGGCGGATGCGGCCTATGTGATTGTCTGTGATCTGGATACACCGAATGCGGAGATGACTTTACATCTCGTGGTCCGTCAGCTGGAGTCCCTGGTGGTGGCTTATAAGGAGCGCCTTGACCGGGACAATTTCATCAAGAACCTGATCCTCGACAATCTGCTTCAGATCGACATTTACAACCGGGCGAAAAAACTGCATATCGACCTGAACGTCAGAAGAGTTGTCTTCATTGCGGAGGCGGAGGGCTATGAAAGCACGGTGCACGATATAGTGAGACAGCATACCTCCCTCTATCAGGGGGATTTCTTCACCACAGTCGATGAGGACAGCGTGGTGGTAATCCATGAGGTCAGAAATCAGGAGAATTATCAGGACGAGCTCTTTAATTACGCCAGCGAGATCCGGAAGGAACTCGGCAATCTCGGACTTCCGCTCCGGGTTTCCTACGGCGGGTGCGTGGACGAGATCCGGGAGGTGTCCAAGTCCTATAAAGAGGCGAAGCTGGCCCTTGACGTCGGGAAGATCTTCTATGAGGAAAAGGATGTCGTTGCCTACGGCAATCTCGGGATCGGCCGCCTGATTTATCAGCTTCCCATCAATCTCTGCCGGATGTTCATCCGGGAAATCTTCGGAGACAAGACTCCGGACCAGTTTGATAAGGAAACCCTGACGACCATCAACAAGTTTTTTGAAAACAATCTGAATATCTCGGAAACCTCCCGGCAGCTGTTCATCCACCGGAATACCCTTGTCTACCGGCTGGATAAGATTCAGAAAACAACCGGGCTTGATCTTCGGGCCTTTGAGGGCGCCATTACCTTCAAGATTGCTCTGATGGTCGTGAAATATATGGATTACATGAAGAAGATCGATTATTAATGATAAAGTTCAGAAATGTCAGCAAAACCTATGAAAAAGGCATCAAGGCCGTAAAGAACCTGAGTCTTACCATAAATGACGGAGAGTTTGTGTTTATCGCCGGCCGCTCCGGCTCCGGAAAATCCACTGTGATCCGCCTGATCACAGGAGAACTGCGTCCCACGGAAGGCCTCATCGAGGTGAACGGAACCAACCTGAGCCGGGTAAAAAAGCGCGAGCTGCCGCAGTACCGCAGGCATCTCGGCATCGTATTTCAGGATTTCCGGCTTTTAAATGACAGAAATGTTTATGAGAATGTGGCGTTTGCCCAGCGGGTGATCGGAAAATCCGGGGCGGAGGCCAGGGAAAATGTGACAAGGATCCTGAAACTTGTCGGGCTTTCCTCCAAGTATAAGTCTATGCCGGAGGAACTTTCCGGGGGAGAACAGCAGCGGACCGCAATTGCGCGGGCGCTGGTAAATGATCCGGATATCCTTCTTGCGGATGAGCCCACGGGAAACCTTGACGAAGTCAATTCCCGGGACATCATGGATCTTCTTCTGGAGATCAACCGAAGAGGCACCACGGTCGTCGTGATCACGCATTCCCGTGAGGCGATTGAGAATGCGGGAAAACGGGTGATCTTTATGGAAAAGGGAGTTGTGCTGGATGATATCCCCTGCATGGAGTCCCGGCACACCGTAAGGGCGGCGGCGTCCCAGATCCAGGGAATGGGCGGAAGCGCCGTTCCCCGTCCGAGAGGAAGATCCCGCAGAAGACCCGTGCCGGAGGAATCCGTCATGGAAAAAGGGGCGGAGGACGAAAGCTCGTGAATACATTTTTTTACTGTCTCAGACAGGGGTTTAAGAACTTTGTCAAGAATCCGCTGTTTTCCATTGCCTCTACTGCAACAGTGGCAGCGTGCATCTTCCTTTTCTGCATGTTTCTCGGTCTGGTGGCAAATATCACGCAGATTGCACTGAAAGCAGAGGCAAATGTGGGAATCACTGTGTTTTTTGCCGAAAATGCCACCGAAGAGGAAAAGGCGGAGCTTAAGAAGAAGATCGAGAACTACGGCCATGTCCGGGAGATCCGTTATATTTCCTCGGATGAAGCCTGGGAATCCTTCCAGAAAGATTATTTCGGGGACAAAGCCGAGGAGCTTGCGGCAGCCTTTGCGGATGACAATCCGCTTTCCGAGTCGGATTCCTATGAGATATTCATGAATTCCGTGGACGAGCAGCCGGGGATGGTAGAGTTTCTGTCCGGGGATCCGCTGGTCCGCGAGATCAATTATGCCAATACCCTGGTAGCGGCACTCAATAAGATGAACCGGGGGATCTATGCGCTTTCCGCAGTGATCATCGGTGTCCTTTTCTGTGTTTCCGTATTCCTGATCTCCAATACCATTCATGTGGCAGCAGCATTCCGGAAGAGAGAAAACCAGATCATGCGGCTGATCGGCGCTACCAGTTTTATGATCAAAGCGCCTTTCGTAGTGGAGGGAATGATGATCGGGACGCTTGGGGCCCTGATTCCTTTAGGCAGTGTCTGGTATATTTACACGAGAGCCACAGAGTACATCGGAAAACAGGTTGCCCAGGTTTCGGGATCGGGATCTTTACGGGAAGTTGTCGCGCTGATCCCGGTGGATACGATCTTTCCGCAGATGGTGGCCGTGGGTCTCATTCTCGGAGTGGGCATGGGATTCGTCGTGTCCTCTGTCACGATCAATAAGCACTTAAGGGTATGAAACGAAAGAAATTTTTTTGTGCGGTATCGGTGCTCCTTCTTCTTTTGCTGACGGCAGATGCCGTGCTCGCCGAGCCGGCTGCGGACATTGCAAAGTCCAGACAGAGCATCACGGAAAATAAACAGAAAATCGAAACGCTCCGGAAGGAACAGGGGGAACTGAAACAAAAGCTTTCAGAGCTTTCCACCCTGAAAACCGACGTATCCAAATATATCGCGGAACTGGACGGAGAATTAAAGGCGCTGGAAGAAAAAATCCAGAGCCTTACCGGTGAAATTGAAAATACCCGGGCGGCCATCGTGGATACCGAAGCGAAGCTTTCGGAGGCAAAAAAACAGGAAGCGGAGCAGCTTTCTTCCATGAAGCTTCGGATCCGGTACACCTATGAGGCCGGAGAATCGGATTTCTTCGAATCGGTATTCGGGGCGGGATCCATTGCGGATATCCTTAATAAAGTTGAGTATGTACAGAAGGTTTCCAGGTATGACCGGGAGAAGCTTTCGGAGTTCACGGAGCTCAGAGAACAGATCACGGAGGCCGAAGAGGAACTGGAGATGTCCCTTTCGCTTCTTGAGGAACAGGAACGGGTACTTGAAGAGGATCGGGCCTCTCTCGAAGAGACAATCGCCAAAAAGAGCGCCGAGCTCAAATCTTATGAGCAGAAGATCAGCGCCGCCAATGCGGAAATCAGTTCACTGAGTGCGGATGTCAAGAAACTGAACCAGGCAATCCAGGCGGAAGAGAGTGCGATCCGAAGGGCCGAGGAGCTGGCCCGGAAGAAAGAGGAGGAAGCGAAAAAGGCAGCAGAGGCCAAGGGGGAAACCTATGTGCCGAAGACCATCGGAAACATCAGTTTTTCCTGGCCCTGTCCGTCATCCTCCCGGATCACTTCGTATTTCGGTGACCGGGAGTCACCTACCGCCGGGGCTTCCACAAATCATAAGGGGATCGATATCGGTGCGGGATCCGGCAGTAATATTCTGGCGGCGGCCGGCGGCACGGTAACGATCGCAACTTATTCCGAAAGCGCCGGCAATTATGTGATGATCAGTCATGGCGGCGGTGTATGTACGGTGTATATGCACATGAAAGCCATGAACGTCTCGGTGGGGCAGGATGTTTCCCGGGGAGATGTGATCGGCTACGTCGGCTCGACCGGTTATTCCACCGGTCCGCATCTGCATTTCGGGATCCGGGTGGACGGCAGCTATGTCAATCCTCTCAATTATGTAAGTCCGTGAGGAATCCGTTATGGAAGAAGAATTTGAACAGAAAAAAGAAGAGAAAAGAGGACGCGGAAAGGTTCTTCTGGGGATGTTTCTGGGAATCCTCGTGTCAGCCCTCTTTGTGTTTCTCTACAGAGGGTATTTCACGATCCATATAAACGGCGAGGCGTTAACGATCACGCTTCCGACCTACTACGTTTTTCATGATACGAAGGAAGGGAAGATCAACCGTTCCGACGTGGACAAAAAGCTTACGGAAATGGAGTACTGGCTTGATACCGAGTATCTGTATGATACCGATTCCGATGAGCTTACGGAGGGAATCTACCGCGGTGTTGCAGATGCCATTCAGGATACCGACCCGTATGCGGCTTATTATTCCAGAGAGGAATTTGCCGAGCAGATGTCCGACTGGCAGGGCAGCTATTCGGGCATCGGAGTCGTGGTTTCCCTGGATCAGGAGACCGGAGGTGTCTATGTGGTGCGGGTTATGGACGGACCCGCCAGAGAAGCCGGGATGAAAGCCGGGGATATCATTGTCGGAGCAGACGGCGTGGATCTTCGGGGCATGGATCTTGATCAGGCAACAAGCGGCCATATCAAGGGAACGGAGGGTACGTTTGTGGAACTTACGGTGCTCCGCGGTGACGAGGAGATCGTCATGAAGGTGGAGCGCAGGAAGATCGACAGCCCTACGGTATACCATTCCTTCCTGGAAAGCGGGGGAAAGAAATTCGGATATCTCTATGTGAGCCAGTTTGCCGGGAACACTCTTCCGCCATTTGCGGAAGCTGTGGACGATATACGTGAGCAGAAGGCGGACGGCATGATCATCGACCTGAGGGACGATCCCGGAGGAGACATGAATGTATGTCTTGATATGGTCGATTACCTGCTGCCGGATGACCTTCATATCTTTGAGACCGAGATTGATACGGGCAAATCCCTTCTTCTTTCCGTCGTGGATAAAAACGGAAACGCAGACCGCTATATGGCCGGTGACGGTCATGCGGAGACGCTGCCCGTCGTGATCCTTGTCAACGAAAATTCGGCGAGTGCCGCGGAGATTTTCACCGGCGTCATGCGCTGCTACGGCTGTCAGACCGTAGGGACGAAAACCTACGGAAAAGGAATCGTGCAGACCGTCCGTACGCTTTCCGATCTTTCGGGATTCAAATACACCTCGGCGGAATATGTGCTTCCCGACGGGACACATATCCACGGAGAGGGAATCACGCCGGACCATGTGGTGGAACCGGACGAAACGTTTCTGGAGAAGGGCGGTGATCCGGAAAATCCGGATCCCGAGATAGACAATCAGCTTAGAAAAGCTTTGGAAGTAATAGGAGCAATCAAATGACATTTATTAAAAAACCGGTTACGGGAATGAGAGACATCCTCCCGCGGGAGATGGAGATCCGGCAGTATCTTATGGGAATCATCCGGGAGACCTACCGTCTTTACGGATTCACCCAGATCGAAACCCCTGTGGTGGAACATATCGAAAACCTGACCTCAAAACAGGGCGGGGACAACGAAAAGCTGATCTTCAAGGTACTGAAGCGCGGAGAAAAGCTTGCGAAGGCGGTCGACGATCTGAAAAAGGCAGAGGCCTGTGAAACAGGCGAAGAGGAGCCGGCGGGTGCCGCTTCTCTTACGGAGGAGGGTCTCCGGTATGATCTGACGCTTCCCCTTTCCCGGTATTATGCCGCGAATCAGGGGCAGCTTCCGCAGCCCTTCAAGGCGCTGCAGATGGGCAGCGTATTCCGTGCGGACCGTCCGCAGAAAGGAAGATTCCGCCAGTTCATGCAGTGCGATATCGATGTTTTCGGCGATCCGACCAATCTGTCGGAGAAGGAACTGATTCTGGCTACCACCGATGCCCTCGATAAGATCGGCGCGGTTTCCTCTCTCGGCGAGTATCACATTGTGATCAATGACCGCCGGATCCTCATGGAGCTTGTGAAATATGCAGGACTTCCGGAGGAGGATACGGATAAGATCTTAGTGGTACTTGATAAGCAGGACAAGATCGGCCCGGAAGGTGTGGATGAGGAGCTTCTTTCCATGGGCTACGAGAAGGAGTGCGTTCGTAAGCTCAGAGACATCATGACCGGAGTTGAGGATACGGCGGAGGGCGCCGAGGTCTTTACCGGTAAGATCGGGACAGAAGATGCTTTACATGCCGGTGAAAATGTTGCCGATATCATCCGGACAGTAACCAAAGTCCCGGGGAGAACAATCCGGATCTCGTTTGATCCGACGCTTGTCCGGGGGATGGGATACTATACCGGAACCATCTTTGAGATCAAGCTGGAAAAATTTGCCTCTTCTGTAGGCGGCGGCGGCCGGTATGATAAGATGGTCGGAAAATTCACCGGACAGAATGTGCCTGCAGTCGGATTTTCCATCGGATTTGAGCGGCTGATGTCTATTCTGATGGAGGATGAGGACTTCACCGTGAAAGGGCAGCAGGAAAAGACCTGCTGGCTCATTGAAAAGGGAATGGACAATGAAAAGCTTTCCGGGATCATCGGAGAAGCTTCCCGGGAGAGAGCCGCGGGGAAGGAAATCCTCATGGTCTGGATGGCCAAGAATAAAAAGTTCCAGAAAGACGGCCTCTTGCAAGAGGGATATACGGATATCAAAGAATTTTTTAATAAGTAATACAGGAGATAGTTCATTATGGCTGAGAGTATGTACGGTCTGAAAAGGACAAAAAGATGTGCCGAATTTACCGGTGAGGATATCGGCAGTGAAGTGACAGTAATGGGATGGGTTCAGAAGTCCAGAAATAAGGGCGGACTGATTTTCACCGATGTCAGGGACAGATCCGGCATCATCCAGGTGATTTTTGAAGAGGAGATCTGCGGCGCCGAGGTGTTTGCAAAAGCAGGAACGCTGCACAGTGAGTACTGTGTTGCCGTTACCGGAAATGTCCGCTCCAGAGGAAAGGACGCCAATGCGGAGCTTGCAACCGGCGCGATTGAGATCGAGGCAAAAGCGCTCCGGATTCTTTCGGAAAGCGCAACGCTTCCCTTCCAGATCGAGGATAATACCCAGACCCGTGAGGAGCTGAGACTCAAGTACCGTTATCTCGACCTTCGCCGTCCGGCGCTTCAGAAGAATATTTTCCTTCGTCATAAACTCTGCATCGCGGTCAGAAACTACATGGACGAGCAGGGATTCTTAGAGATTGAGACACCGACTTTTGTGAAATCCACTCCCGAGGGTGCCAGAGATTATCTGGTTCCGTCCCGTGTGCATCAGGGAGAGTTCTATGCGCTTCCGCAGTCTCCGCAGCTCTTAAAACAGCTTCTGATGTGCTCCGGTTTTGACCGCTATTTCCAGCTGGCCAGATGCTACCGTGACGAGGATCTCCGGGCCGACCGTCAGCCGGAGTTTACGCAGATCGATATGGAGCTTTCCTTCGCGGATGTAGATGATGTCATCGCCGTGAATGAGGGACTGATCAAACGGATCTGGAAAGAGGTTCTCGATGTGGAAGTTCCGACTCCCATCGAGCGCATGACATGGCAGGTGGCCATGGATAAATACGGTTCCGATAAGCCGGATCTCCGGTTTGATCTTCCGATCGTGGATGTGTGTGATGTCGTAAAGGACTGCGGGTTCTCCGTATTTAAGGATACCATTGCCGATGGCGGTCTTGTCAGAGGCATTCGTGTTCCCGGCGAGGGAAAGATGCCCAGAAAGAAGATCGATGCCCTGACAGAAGTGGCAAAGTACTACGGCGGCAAGGGCCTTGCCTATCTGTGCGTGAACTGTGCCGAGGACGGATCCCATAAATGCTCCTTCGGAAAGTTTATGACGGAAGAGGAGCTGGATGCACTGGTAAAGGCCATGGGAGCCGAAAAAGGCGATCTTCTTCTGTTTGCGGCGGACAAGTTCACAAAGCTTTGCGCCGTTCTCGGCAATGTCCGTCTGGCGCTTGGAAAACAGCTGGAACTGATTGATAAAAAAGCCTGGAGATTTGTCTGGATCACGGAATTCCCGCTCCTTGAGTGGTCGGATGAGGAAAACCGCTTTATGGCCATGCATCATCCTTTCACCATGCCCATGGAGGAAGACTGGGAGTATATCGATTCCGATCCCGGCCGCGTCCGTGCCAAGGCCTATGATATTGTTCTGAACGGCACCGAGCTCGGCGGAGGTTCTGTCCGGATCCATCGCGCGGAGATTCAGGAGAAGATGCTTGAGGTTCTCGGATTTACCCCGGAAAGAGCTAACGAGCAGTTCGGATTCCTTCTCGAAGCATTTAAGTACGGTGTTCCGCCGCACGCAGGGCTTGCCTACGGCCTTGACCGTGTGGCCATGTGGATGGCCGGCGCGGAATCCATCCGTGACGTGATGGCTTTCCCGAAGGTGAAGGATGCCTCCGACCTGATGATGGGCGCTCCGTCAGTGGTTGACATAAAACAACTCGAGGATCTTGCAGTCAAAGTTGACTACGACATCATCGAAAAGAATAAGAGTAAATAAGATGACAAAAAACGAATTCTTAGACAGCCTCAGAGAATACCTTTCCTATGAACTGCCGGAAAGGCTTGTGAAGCCCCAGATGCAGTACTATCAGGAGTATTTCCGGGAGCAGGCCGCTCTTGGAAAGAGTGCACAGACCGTATGCGAGGAACTGGGGGATCCGCAGCTCATTGCCCGGACCATCATTGATTCGGAAAAGGCCGGCGCCGACGGGATCCCCAATTCGGACGATGATCCGGATTTCCATGAAGAGATGTACGGGACCGCGGAGGAAACACGCTCCCAGGACGGAACCGGAAGCAGGCCGTTCGGCGGGAATGAAGCAGCGGAATCCAGAGGCGCAGAAAGCAGAAGTCCCTTTCGGGGCGGACAGAACTTCCGGATTCAGGGAAGGTCCTTCGGGTGCCTCCCGCTGGTAATCGCCGTTCTGATCGTGGTGCTTCTCGTGAATTTTGTCTTCTCTCTTCTGGGAAGCATTTTCCGCGGCGGCTCTGTGATGACCGTTCTGCTCCTGATTCTTCTGGGATGGACCATCTATAAATATTATATCGGGAAGAGAAAGTAGAGGGGGAGTTTTATGTCAAAAATCATGATAGCCTCCGATATTCACGGTTCTGCCTTCTGGTGCGAAAAACTCATGAAGGCATTCGAGGAGTCCGGTGCTGACAGGCTTCTCCTTCTCGGTGATCTCCTGTATCATGGTCCGAGAAATGAACTTCCGGACGGTTATGCCCCGAAGGAAGTGTTCGCCATGTTAAACGGAATCAGGGACCGCATTCTTGCGATACGGGGCAACTGTGACGCAGAAGTGGATCAGATGGTTCTGGAGTTTCCGATCATGGCGGATTTTGCCTGGCTTTCCCCGGACGGGGTACGGATTTTTGCCACCCACGGTCATGTCTATAATGATACGGAACCCGGAAAGATGCCGTTTCTTTCGGAAGGCGATGCGCTTCTGTTCGGGCATATTCATCTGCCGGT
>JAZUHZ010000001.1:0-4864 GCA_045642005.1 Candidatus Avilachnospira sp. | reverse complement strand
TTCAGTACGGAGGATCTGGAAGGTTCTCTCGGGGCTTTCGTAAAGCCGTTTGATCTAACAAAGGGAGAAACCATACGGGCCTGCCTTTATGAGAGCGGCGGGAAAAAGGTCCTTGCGCTGGATGCTCATCATATCGTCTTTGACGGCACGACCCTTTCTATTCTCCTCGGGGAAATTTCAAAACTCTACGAGGGAAAGGAAATCTTTGAAGAGCGCACGTCGGCTCTAGATCTTTCCACCTACGAGGAAGCGCTTCGGAAGACGCCCCGGTATCAGAAGGCGGCGGAGTATTTTGATCAGAAATTTGCGGGAATGGAATTCTCCAATGATTTCCCGTGTGATTTTGAAGATCACGGGGAAGGAACGCTCGGAACAGTGGAACTGGACCTTTCGCTTCCCGGGGAAAAACTTCTCCGTTTCTTAAAAGGAAACCGTCTGACAGAGAACTCTCTGTTCCTTTCCGCCTATGCTTATGTACTGGCGAAATATAACGGGACCGATCGGGCCATCGTTTATGCCGGGGAAAACGGCCGGCATACCTCCATGACGTTTAATACTGCCGGTATGCTGGTGAAAACGCTCGCCCTCCCGGTGGACGTAACAGAAAACCGGAGTATTGCCGATTATATCTCGGCTCTGCAGAAAGATTTCCGTGACAGCATCGAAAACGACTGCTATCCGTTCAGTGAACTGGCCGGAAAATACGGCCTTCAGAATGATTTCTCCTTTGTCTATCAGGGGTCGAACTTCACAACCCTTTCGCTTTCCGGGGCCGCCTGTCCGGTCGTGGGCCTTAAAAACCCGGATGCGATGGATAAGATGACGCTCATGGTATTTGACCGGGGAGAAAGTTATCGTCTCAGTTTCCGTTACCGGAGCGACCTCTATCAGGAAGGAATCATCCGCGCCTTTGCCGGAGCTTTCGCTCAGGCGGTACAGGAGTTTATCGAAAAGGAAACGCTTTTTGACGTGGAGCTAGTGTCCCGGGAAGAGGAAAAGACCCTGGACGCTTTCTGCGGAGACCGTTTTCCCCTGGAAGCAAAGACCGTTCCGGAATTCTTTACGGACAGCGCTTTGAAATATCCGGATCACGATTTTGTGGTTTACAAGGACTGTCATGTCACCTACCGGGAGGGAGCGGAGATCACGGACCGGATTGCCGGGTACCTGAGAAAGAAGGGGCTTTCCCGAAATGATGTGGTCGGGATCCTTCTTGAGAGAAGTGAGTGGCTGCATCTTTCCGTTTACGGAGTCGGGAAGGCCGGCTGTGCCTATGTGCCGATGGACCCGACCTACCCGGAGGAACGCCTTCAGTTTATGGCGGAGAATGCCGGGGCCCGTGTCGTGATCACGTCCCGTGCGCTTTCTTCCCGGATCCCGGATTTTGACGGAGAAATCCTTCTCATTGAGGAGATTCCGGATCTTCCCGCGGAGGAATACTGTCCTGCGGTCAATGATCCTGACGATACGTTTGCCCTCATCTACACGAGCGGCACCACCGGGACCCCGAAAGCCGTGATGGTGACCTATGGCAATACGTCGGCGATTGCCCAGATCAACCGGCACAAATTCGGTCTCGGACCGGATACCCGCTGTGCCTGCCACATTTCCTTTGGTTTTGATCCCTGCATGGGAGATATCGTGACCGTACCGTCCTTTGGCGGCACCACCTATGTGATCCCGGAGGAGATGCGTACGGATCTTCCGGCGCTGGATGCCTATATCATTGAGAATCAGATCGATTATTTCATCATCACCACGCAGATCGGACGGCAGTTTGCTCTTTATACCAGGTCCCCGTATCTTAGGGTTCTCGGAATGGGCGGAGAGGCGCTGGTGCCTCTCGAGACAAACGGGCTTTCCTTTAAGGTATATAACCTCTACGGTCCCACCGAGAGTACCGTTTATATTACAAGTGAGGAAGTAAAAGGACATACGCTCCGTGTTCCCATCGGCCGGGTGAACGAAAACGGCCAGGCGTATATTGTGGATAAGAATCTCACAAGACTTCCGGTCGGCGTGCCGGGAGAGCTTCTGGTTGCCGGTCCCCAGGTGGCAAAAGGGTATCTCGGGCTTCCCGAGAAAACGGCGACCGTATTTCTGGAAAATCCGTTTGAGGATGACAAGGCATACAGAAAAGTCTACCGCACGGGCGATATTGCCCGTTTCCTTCCGGACGGAAGGGTAGACTATATCGGAAGAAATGACGGACAGGTCAAGATCCGCGGTTTTCGGATCGAGCTCACCGAAGTGGAGGAAGTGATCCGCCGGTTCCCGGGCATAAAAGATGCCACCGTGGCCGCCTTTAAAGAGCCTGCCGGAGGAAAGTATCTGGCAGCTTATGTGGTGAGCGACGAAACGGTGGATGTGGAAAAGCTTTCTGCCTTTATCCGCATGGAAAACCCGCCGTATATGGTGCCGGCCGTGACCATGCAGATCGAAAAGATCCCGCTCAATCAGAACCAGAAGGTCAATAAAAAAGCCCTTCCTGTTCCGGTGCGGAAACTTTCGGAAGTTCGCCTGCCTGAAAATGAGACAGAACAGAAAATCTATGACATCCTTTGTAAGGAACTGGGTCATAAAGAATTCGGTACGGACACCGATCTTTTTGAGGCAGGCCTTACCTCGATCGGTGTGATCCGGCTGAATGTGGAGCTGGAGGAGGCTTTCGGCATCCCGGTCAAGGTATCGGAGATAAGAGAGCAGAGCACCGTGAAGCTTCTTTCTAGGTTCCTCTCCTCAAAGGAGAAAGAGGAGGAACAGGAGATCCTTTCGGATTATCCTGTGACGAAGACCCAGATGGGGATCTACATTGAGTGCGCGGCGAATCCGGGCGCGGTGACCTATAACATCCCGATGCTCATAAAACTTTCCGAAAAGACAGACACCGCCGTGCTCACCATGGCAATCCGGAAGGCCATCGATGCTCATCCGTATCTGAAAACCGTGCTCTTTGCCGATAAAGAAGGAAATATCCGGGCACAGAGAAATGATGAAAAGGCTGCAGTGGTGGAGACTGTGAGCTGCGGGCATCTTCCGGAGGCTTCGGAGCTCGTGCGTCCGTTTGCGCTTTTAGGAGAGCCCCTCTACCGGGTAACCGTTTATGAGACCGGCGACGGAAACTATCTCTTTATGGATTTCCATCATATCGTCATGGACGGCGTGTCCGAGAACCTGTTCCTCGATGCCGTGAGCAGAGCCTACAGCGGAGAAGAAATCAAAAAGGAACGGTACACGGGATTTGAAGCCGCTCTTGCCGAGGAAAAAGCCCGGGAGTCCGAGACATTCGAAAAAGCAAAAGCCTACTATGACGGAATCTTCCGCGGCTGTGACGGAAACTGCCTTCCCCCGAAGGCCCCGGAGCGGGGCCTAGTCGGTGCGGGAAGCAGGAGCCGTATCGCAAAGACGCTTCCTTCCACCGTGTACAGCTACTGCCGGAAGCACAAGGTGACGGAGAATGCGTTCTTTAATGCTGCCTTTGCAGTGACCTTAAGTTTCTTCAGCCATTTTGAAGATGCCGTTTATACCACCATTTATAACGGAAGAAGCGATTCCCGGCTTTCTTCCTCTGTTACCATGCTGGTAAAGACCCTCCCGATGCTCCTGCACACAGGAGCCAGCCAGCCGGTGGAGGAGCTCATTAAAAAGGCGCAGGATGAACTGGTGGAAAGCATGTCCTATGACATCTACTCCTTCGCAGAGCTGAGCGCCGCCTATGGGATCAAATCCGACCTTCTGTTTGTTTATCAGGGAAATGAATTCACTTTTGATACCTTCTGCGGACAGAAGGCGGAATTTATAAAAGTCATGCCCGATGTCGCCAAGGCCCCGATCAGTGTGACCGTATCGGAAAAGGACGGGGCGTACCTTCTGAATGCGGACTATGAGCGCGGCATGTTTAACGCGGCGCTGATTGAAAGTTTCCTTCAGGTCTTTGATTTTGTACTCCGCGGATTTACCGAAAAGGAAAAGACCGGAGAAATTGAAATTCTTTCCAAAGAGCAGGAATCCTGGCTTTCCCGGGTGAATGCGACAGAGGAGCCGTTTGAGGATATCCCGGCAAGCCGTCTCTTTGAGAAACGGGCGGCGGAAAATCCGGACCGCATTGCCGTGACCGGAACCGGCGAAACGCTTACCTACCGGGAGCTCAATGACCGGGCAAACCGTCTGGCTGCCCTTCTTTCCGGTCTTTCCGTGCGGAAAGAGGAACTTGTGGGAATGCTTCTTCCCCGGATCGCGGATCTTGCCACGACGGAACTTGGTATCCTGAAAGCCGGGTGCGCTTTCCTTCCGCTTCTTCCGGAGTATCCGGATGAGAGGATCCGTTACTGCCTCAAGGACTCCGGGAGCCGGATCGTTGTGACGACAAAGGCCCTCAGGGAGGGAAGGAAAGAGCTCTTTACGGAGGACTCCGGATTTACCGCCCTCACCGTGGAGGAGATCGCTGCGGCATCTCCGGCGGGTAATCCTCCGGAAACAGCGGCACCTACGGATCTTGCCTACTGCATCTATACCTCCGGTTCCACCGGAAATCCGAAGGGCGTGATGATCGAGCACCGTGGACTTTCCAATTTTGTGCAGACCTTTGCGGTGGCACAGGGAATGACAAGGTGGAATGCGGAGAGGATGGTCGCCATGGCGTCGGTTTCCTTTGACATGCATATCGGAGAGATCCTCCTTCCGTTAAGTCTGGGGAAAACGGTGGTGCTGGCCACGGAGCAGGAAGTTCATAACCCGGCGGAGTTTGCAGCGCTTCTTTCGGAAAAGGAAGCGGATGCCATGACCTGCACGCCCTCTTTCCTGACCAATATGTTAGGGTTTGCGCCCTTTGAGGCGTGTCTTCGCCGGATGAAGCTGATCATGG